>UQFL01000010.1 GCA_900540305.1 uncultured Oscillospiraceae bacterium
GCGTCAGATGTGTATAAGAGACAGATATATGAATGATATATTTGAATACATAGAAGAATACAAAAATTTCAAATTTTCGCAAATGGGAGTTACAGAAATAGACAATGCAATATTTTCAAGGCTTGCATATCTTGATTTCACGCCGTTTGCAGGAAAAACTATAGGCGAGATTTCGGCAGAATATCCGTTTTACGAAAATGAGAAAAAAACGATGGAGCAAACTCAGGAACTCCTCAAAGCAATCTCAAGTACGAAGAGATACGAATATATTACTGTCTGCGACGCAAGCGAAATTTTTGATGAAGACAGCGCAAACGCATTTTACGCCGTTACATTTGAAATACAAAGCGACCTTTTCTTTATAGCGTTCAGAGGAACGGATGACACAATTGCAAGTTACTATGAGGACGCTGAACTTGCATACACTTTCCCGATAAGAAGCCAGACGGCGGCTTTATCGTATGTTTCAACAGCACTGTTTAACAGAGTCGGCAAATTCTATCTTGGCGGCCACTCGAAAGGCGGAAATCTTGCACTATTTGCATTTCTGTTTTTAAGAGAAGATGAAAAAGACAGAATCATAAGGGTATATAACAATGACGGTCCAGGTTTTCCCGAGGAAATATCAGCGGTTATTTTTACACATTCAACAAGAGATAAAATAATCAGCATACTTCCTGAGGATTCTATTATAGGAAGAATGCTGACACTTGGCGGAAAGATAAAAATAGTTAAAAGCGACGCCTTACCCGCTTCTCAGCACAATATGTTTACATGGGAAGTAAACGGTTCGGAATTTGCTGACGGTAAAAAGTTCAGCCTTTTATCTGAATATATGGAAGACTCCCTGTCAGAAAGTCTTGAAAATCTGCCGCCAGAGAAAATAAAAAGAGTTACGGAAACAATATTTTCCATAGCTAAAAACAGCGGAATAAAATCACTTAAAGACATTAATATAAAAAACTACAAAGGAATAGTGACGGCGCTTATAGAGTTTTCAAAGCGAAGCGATGAAGAGAGCGACGAGCAATCGGAAATAATAAGAACGCTTGTAAGAAGCCTTATCAATTCAATAAGCATAGAAAAAATGATTTCTTATTCTTTTCCGAATTTTGCAAATGTGTTAACCGAGATACAAACAAGAACTGAAGACAGAATAAGCGAATTATCTGAAAAGCTCGATAAACTGAAAAATGAATAAGAAAAAGGACGGCATAGCCGTCCTTTTTTTAGTCATAAATTTTCGCTGATTCAAATTCCTCTTCAATTTCCTTTGAGGGTTTGCCTGTTACAAGTGAGACAACCACAATAAAGATGCAGGAAACAAGGAATGCGGGAAGAAGCTCATAAAGGTCAAACAGACCGCCCTGTGCATAATGCCAAGCAATAACTGTGATACCGCCTGAAATCATACCTGCCATAGCGCCCCATTTGTTTGTGCGCTTCCAGAAAAGCGCAAAGAGCATTACGGGACCGAAAGAAGAACCGAAGCCTGCCCACGCAAAGCTTACGATACGGAAAACAGATGATTCGGGATCCCAAGCAAAAAAGATACCGAGCACAGCGATAATAATAACCGTTGCTCTTGCGGCAATCATTTTAGCCTTTTCAGAAACTTTGAGTTTGAATGCGCCGACCACAATATCGTTGCTAATTGCGGAAGCGGCTGCAAGAAGCTGACTGTCCGCTGTTGACATTGTGGAAGCAAGTATACCTGCAAGAATAACGCCTGCAAGAAGTGCAAAAATTACGCCGTATTCTGAGAGCAGGTCTGCAATTGCAACAATGATTGTTTCGCTGTCTTTAAGCACGAGAGTAGGCTCTACTTTGCTCATACCGAGACCTACAATACCAATAACAATTGCAACGCTCATAGCTATAACAACCCAAACGCTTGCAACGCGTCTTGATATTTTCATTTTCTTCGGGTCTTCGATAGCCATAAAGCGAAGAAGAATGTGAGGCATACCAAAATATCCAAGACCCCAAGCAAGGGTTGAAATAATGCTCATACCGCCGAAATCAACTATACCGCCCTTTCCGTCAGTTGTGGAAGTCAGAGAAAGGTAATGAGGAATTGATTTTGCGTTTTCCATAACTGCGTCCCATCCGCCTGCGACGCTTATTCCGAAGCCGAGAACAACTACAAGAGCAACGCTCATAATAATTGACTGAATAAAGTCTGTTGTAGAAGCTGCAAGGAAGCCGCCGAGAGCAGTATAAAGAACAATAACGATTGCAGAGATAATAATTGCAAGGTGATAATCAATTCCGAAAAGAGTTGAAAACAGCTTGCCGCAGGTTGAAAAACCTGATGCAGTATAAGGAATAAAGAATATTATTATGAGAAGTGCAGACGCACACATAAGAATATTTGTATTATCTTTAAATCTTCTTGAGAAAAATTCAGGAATAGTTATAGCGCCGATTTTGCTTGAATAATTGCGAAGCCTTTTTGCTACAACAAGCCAGTTGAGATATGTACCGATTGCAAGACCGATAGCAGTCCACGAAGCTTCCGCAATACCGCAAAGATATGCAAGGCCGGGAAGACCCATAAGAAGCCAACCGCTCATATCGGACGCCTCGGCACTCATTGCCGTTACGAGAGGTCCGAGATGCCTGCCGCCTAAATAGAAATCGTCTACATTATTATTTTTCTTTGAACACATAACGCCGATTACAACCATTAATATGAGATAGATTGCAATGGCGATAAGGATACAAATATCCGAAACAGACATGTAACCACCCTTTTGGTAAAATTTTGCTTATTCTATCATAAGACTGTCAGATTGTCAAAGTTTTATAACTGAAAACAGGGCTCGGTAAGGAGCCCTGCGTAAAGTTCAATACATAAACATTAAATTTGCAGTTGAATTTATATTTTATTCTGCTGCTTTCTCTTCCTGTGCTTTTTCATCAACTTCGGTTTTGAAAACATAATCGTTTCCGGGAAGAATTGCATTGAGAACAATACCTGCAATAGCTGCTACTGCAAGAGCTGAGAGGCTGATACTGAATTCACCGATTTTGAAATCAAGAGAGCCAAGACCGAGCGAAGTAACAAGAATTACAGCTATAATAATAAGGTTTCTTGACTTGGTGAGGTCAACTTTGTTTTCAACAACATTTCTGACACCTACGCCTGAAATCATACCGTAAAGTACAAAAGAGATACCGCCGATAATAGCAGCGGGAATAGTATTAATAACTGCCGCAAATTTGGGTGAGAATGAAAGTATAATTGCAACAACTGCCGCAATTCTTACAACTCTGGGGTCATATACTTTTGTAAGTGCAAGAACGCCCGTATTTTCACCGTAAGTAGTATTTGCAGGGCCGCCGAAAACTGCTGAAAGAGAAGTTGCAAGTCCGTCGCCTACAAGTGTTCTTTTAAGACCTGGGTCTGCAAGGAAATTTTTTCCTGTTGTTGCGCTGATAGCTGAGATATCGCCGATATGCTCCATCATTGTTGCAAGAGAAATCGGAACAATTGCGATAATTGCGCTTATTGCAAGACCTTTATCGCCTACATTGCCGAATACCATACCCTCTTTTGTAATCGGAAGACCAATCCAAGCAGCTTCTTTAATGGGTGCAAAATCAACCTCCTGCATACAAACGGCAACTACATAGGAAACAACGATACCGATGAGAATGGGTATAATCTTCATCATGCCCTTACCGAAGATGTTGCAGATGATGATTACTGCAAGAGCTACTATAGCAAGAAGCCAGTTTGTTTTACAGTTATCTACTGCTGAGCCTGCAAGGCTGAGTCCGATTGCAATAATAATGGGACCGGTTACAACGGGCGGGAAAAAGCGCATAACTTTCTGAACTGGGAAAATTGCGAAAAGAGCAGCAAGAACAAGATAAACAAGACCTGCACAAGCAACACCGAGACACGCATAAGGAAGCATTTCCGAGTTAGGTGAACCGTCAGCCGCAAGTGGAGCAACGGCAGCGTAACCGCCGAGGAAAGCGAATGAAGAACCGAGGAAAGCAGGCACTTTCATTTTGGTTATAATGTGGAACAGCAATGTTCCTACACCTGCCATAAGCAGAGTTGTCTGCATATTAAGTCCTGTAAGAAGCGGAACAAGAACTGTTGCACCGAACATAGCGAATGTGTGCTGAAAGCCGAGCACCATCATTTTAGGCGCACCGAGTTTTCTTGCGTCATAAATTCCCTCTTCACCGAGGACAATTTTCTTTGATTTGTCTTTTGCCATAAAATTTAGCCTCCGAATAGATTTGTAATTACAGAAGAATTAAGTGAAATAAATTATTTTGTTCCGAAAATTCTGTCACCTGCGTCACCAAGACCGGGAACAATATATCCGTTTTCATTGAGATGATCATCAAGACCTGCAGCGAAAATATCAACATCAGGATGTGCCTTTTCGAGAGCCTCAAGACCTTCAGGAGCTGCAATTATGCAAAGGAGCTTGATTGAACGGGGATTTCTCTTTTTTATCTGACCGATAGCGTCAATAGCAGAACCGCCTGTTGCAAGCATCGGGTCAACAACGAAAACATCTCTTTCTTCTATATCCTTAGGAAGTTTACAGTAGTACTCAACGGGTTCAAGGGTAGTCTCATCTCTGTAAAGGCCGATATGCCCTACTCTTGCGGACGGTACAAGCATAAGTGCTCCCTCAACCATTCCGAGACCTGCACGGAGAATGGGTACAAAAGCAAGCTTTCTGCCTGCAATTTCCTTACAATGAGCAATACCGCAGGGAGTTTGAACTTCCTTATCATTGAGCGGCAAATCTCTTGTTGCATCATAAACCATGAGCATTGCAATTTCATTCACAAGATCTCTGAATTCCTTAGTGCTTGTGTTAACATCTCTGAGAATAGAAAGCTTGTGCTGAATCAGCGGATGATCCATAATAACGATTTTTCTTTCCATAAAGTAACTTCCTTTCGTAATTATTCTATAATAACATATCACACAAGACCTCTTATTTCAACAAAATGCGACTTTACAAAACGGTTACAAAACAGTAAAACGGCAAAGAAAAAGCCCTGAAGCAATGCTTCAGGGCTTGAAATTATTGACTTATTTAAGAAGTGAGCGGTAAAGCTCTTTAATTTCATCAACAGATGTATCTCTCGGGTTTCCGGGACGGCAAGCGTCATCATAAGCGCTCTGTGCAAGGAAATCTATATCCTCTTCCTTAACAATATCCTTGAGGTTAGCAGGGATACCAACATCCTCACCGAGTTTTCTAACTGCCTCAACTGCAGCCTTTCTTGCATCTTCCGTACTCATATCAGCAGTGCCTTCAACACCCATAGCAGCTGCTATATCACGGTATTTATCACCTGTAAACGGAGCATTATATTCCATAACCGTAGGAAGAATGATTGCGTTTGCAACGCCGTGAGGAGTATCGTAAACAGCGCCGAGAGGATGAGCCATTGAATGCACAAGTCCGAGACCTACATTAGAGAATCCCATTCCTGCTACATACTGACCGAGAGCCATATCTGCTCTGCCCTCAGGTGTGTTTTCAACAGCGCCTCTGAGGCTTCTTGCAATGATTTCAATAGCTTTGATATGGAACATATCGGAAAGCTCCCACGCACCCTTTGTAATATAGCCCTCAATGGCGTGTGTAAGGGCGTCCATACCTGTTGCGGCTGTAAGTCCCTTTGGCATTGTTGACATCATATCGGGGTCTACAACGGCAATTACAGGGATGTCCTTGGGGTCTACGCAAACCATTTTACGGTTTTTAGCAACATCTGTAATAACATAGTTGATTGTAACCTCTGCGGCTGTTCCTGCGGTTGTGGGAACTGCAATGATAGGCACGCACTTATTCTTTGTAGGTGCAACACCCTCAAGAGAAACAACATCCTCAAATTCAGGGTTTTTAATAATAATACCGATTGCTTTTGCGGTATCCATTGAAGAACCGCCGCCGATAGCGATAATACAATCAGCGCCTGAAGCCTTAAAAGCAGCTACGCCCGTCTGCACATTTTCAATTGTGGGATTGGGCTTGATTTCGCTATAAAGTTCATAAGCGATTGAGTTATTATCAAGAATATCAGTAATTTTTGCTGTTACACCGAATTTAATTAAATCGGGGTCTGAGCATACGAAGCATTTTTTAAATCCCCTGCCCTTTATTTCGGTTGGGATTTCATTTATAGCTCCTGAGCCGTGATAGCTCGTTTCATTAAGTACAAAGCGATTAGACATAAATAATACCTCCTAATAATAAATGAACTTACTTAGTTCAATTTGATTATAAAATTATAGGATAATATTGTCAATGTTTTGTCAATCAAATTTACAAAGCATTTATAATAAGTTAAAAATTTCAACAACTTAAACTCAAATAAAAAATAAAAAAAGCACTTCATAAGAAGTGCTTTTTTGGTGGCTCATCGGGGAATCGAACCCCGGACACCTTGATTAAAAGTCAAGTGCTCTGCCATCTGAGCTAATGAACCATATCGCCCTTTTGATAATAAGGGCGCTTGGCTGGGGAGGCAGGATTCGAACCTACGCATGAGGGAGTCAAAGTCCCTTGCCTTACCGCTTGGCGACACCCCATTATCAGGGTCTTAAAAAAGTGGGGTGGAATGTGGGATTCGAACCCACGACCTCCAGTGCCACAAACTGGCGCTCTAACCAACTGAACTAATTCCACCATATACAGCGCTTGAGAAATCAAGCGCATCTTTTGGCGCGCTTGGGGGGACTCGAACCTCCGACCCACCGCTTAGAAGGCGGTTGCTCTATCCAACTGAGCTACAAACGCATATTGGAGCGGGTGAAGGGAATCGAACCCTCGTGTTCAGCTTGGAAGGCTGACATTCTACCATTGAACTACACCCGCGTGCAACGCTCATTATTATAATCAATGAGCGCCGAACTGTCAAGTACTTTTTGAAATTTAATTTGTAAGAACTTGAATTTTTTCTGTAGCAGACAAAGAAAAGCGCTTAATCTCGACATTTTGGTTGAAAACAATCTCTGTTGCAAGGAGATCTTCAACCTCTCTTCTCACGCAATCTCTAACTGCTCTTGCGTTTTTCTTTGAGCCGAAAGCCTTCTTTGCAATATATACGGGAACGCTTTCGTCATATACAAGTTCAATTGCTTTATCTTTAAGACTTTCCTTAAGCTCATCAAGAGCAATGCACGCAATTTTCTCAAAATCTGCAAAGCTCAAAGTATTGAAAGAAATAACTTCATCTACCCTGCCAAGGAACTCAGGACGCAAAAAGCGCTCAAGAGCTTTCATTGTAACTTCCTGGCTGATTTCATTTTGATTCTTACCAAAACCGAGTGATGCGGTATCGGTTGAACCTGCGTTAGAAGTCATAACGATAATTGTATTTTCAAAATTAACCGTTCTGCCCTGAGAATCGGTAATTCTGCCCTCATCAAGTATCTGAAGTAAGATATTGAGAACATCCTTGTGCGCCTTTTCGATTTCATCAAAAAGAATTACGCTGTAAGGCTTTCTTCTTACCTTTTCAGTGAGCTGACCTGCGTCATCATAACCTACATATCCCGGAGGTGAGCCGATAATTCTTGAAACGCTGAATTTTTCCATATACTCGCTCATATCAAGCCTTATAAGGCTTTCGGGAGAATCAAAAAGATACTGAGCAAGCTGTTTAACAAGCTCTGTCTTACCAACGCCCGTAGGACCTACAAATATAAATGACTGCGGTCTCTTTCTCGGACTAATCTGCACTCTGCCTCTGCGCACAGCTGCGGCAACCTTTGCGATTGCTTCATCCTGCCCTATGATATGCTTTTTTAGTTCGTCTTCAAGAGATGCGAGTTTTCTGATATCCCCTGCCTCGATTTTAGATGCAGGAATACCCGTCCAAAGAGAAACAACTTTTGCAAGGTCTGCCTCAACTACCTGATTATCCTTAGCCTTTTCAGCAAGTTTGGGAAGAATTTCATCAATTTTCATAGTCTGAGCTTTGAGATTAGAAATCTGCTCGTAATCTATTTCATTATTTTCATCAGGCTGTGAAAGTGCGTCAATTCTCTCAAGAAGATCGTTTTTATCTGACAGCTGTTTCTGATATTCAGAAATAGCAGGATTGCGCAAATTAGCACAGGTACAAGCTTCATCAAGCAAATCTATCGCCTTATCGGGCAAATAACGGTCTGTTACAAACCTTTCAGACATAGTTACTGCCTTATAAACAAGGCTGTCTGAAATCTGCACCTTATGATAGTTTTCGTAATATGACTTTATGCCGAGGAGCATTCTGTAAGCCTCGTCAAGAGAAGGCTCCTCAATTCTTATCGGCTGAAAACGGCGCTCCAAAGCAGCGTCTTTTTCAATATATTTTCTGTATTCATTAAAGGTTGTTGCGCCTATAACCTGAATTTCTCCTCTTGAAAGAGCAGGCTTGAGGATGTTGGCGGCATTCATAGTGCCCTCGCTGTCACCTGTGCCAACAAGGTTGTGAACTTCATCAATGAAGAGAATGATATTTCCCTCACTCTTTACTTCTTCAACAAGTCCCTTTATTCTGCCCTCAAACTGACCTCTGAACTGAGTTCCTGCTACAAGAGCGGTGAGGTCAAGTAGATATATTTCCTTATCTGCAAGACGGGCAGGCACTTCGCCCTTGGCTATTCTGATTGCAAGACCCTCGGCGATTGCTGTTTTACCCACGCCGGGTTCACCGATAAGGCAAGGGTTGTTTTTAGTTCTCCTGCACAAAATCTGAATAGCGCGTGAAATCTCTTTCTCTCTGCCTATAATAGCGTCAAGCTCGCCTTTTTTAGCCTTAGCAGTAAGATTGTTACAATAATTAGAGAGGAATTTTCTTGAATCCTCCTGCTTATTCTTTCTTCCTTTTTTTCTTGAGTTTTTGCTTTTAGAATCGGTTGAAGAGCCGTCATTATTATTTTCAAAAAGGCTTGAAAAAGGGAGCGTCTGAGCGCCGTCCATATTTTCGGAATTGAACGCCTCACTGAGCGAGCCGAAATCAAAATCCTGCATATTCTCCATAAACTGGCTCATCTGCTCAGAAGCCTGTTCAAGCTCTTCGTCTGAAATTCCGAGCTGTTCAATCATCTGATTAATGGAGCCTACATTGAGTTCTTTTGCACACTTGATACAAAGTCCCTCGGGCACCACTTTATTATCTTCCATTTTTTGAATAAAAATTACCGCAGGGCGTTTACCGCATCTGCTGCACAACTGCTGTTTCATTAAATAAAAAATTCTCCTTAAAACCGTACAGTATATTATTTATAAGTTTTTACAAAATATAAATTATTTATTTTCTTTCTTTTCCTTAAGCTGTTTAACGAATCCCGGAGCATAACCGAGAAGAGAGCCGAGAGTGCAAACGGCAGAAATACTTACAAGTATCCATGTAACCGTGTCGGGAAGAGTAAAGCCTGTAACATCGCAAAGAGCCCCGCCCTTACCGAAAGCAAGCACGAAAATCATTACGATACAGAAAACAGTTGTTGCAACTTTACCCCACATTTCAGCCGCAACGGGACGAAGTCCTTTTGAAAGGAGCACAACGCCGCCGATAATCATCAAAAGTTCTTTAATAATAAAGAACATAAATAAGTACTTAATAGCGTTATCCCAATATTTGATTATAAGTACGATAACAATTGACATCTGTGAAAGTTTATCGGCAATGGGGTCAAGAAGTTTGCCGAGAGCCGAAACCTGATTGAATTTTCTGGCGATTTTACCGTCAATAAGGTCTGTAAGTTCAGCAATAATAATAACTACAACAGCCGCAATTACATAATCCTTTAAAAACAAAACCGCAAAAACGGGAATTAAAAGTATTCTTATCACTGAAAGAAGATTTGGAATTGTCCATGCGCCTTTAAACAAATCTTTCATATTGGCTTTGAAATCGCTCATATTACTCCTCCTAAATCATATCCGCAAGCGGACTGTATTCATTTACAATTTCAATAATTTTACTTGAATTTACCTGGTTTAAAAATTCGTTTTGCGACGAGGAAAAGAATGTATCGCCGACAAAAACGAGAACTGCGCACAATGCCGCAGTGAGTATAACAGCTTTAAACAAGCCGAATACAGCACCCAAAATTCTGTTTGTAATCTTAAGCGGCATATGCTTGATTTTTTCAAGCTTTTTAATAAGCTTTGCCACTAACCAAGTTATAACACAGAATACGGCAATAGTCAAAACAAAAAGCACGATTTTAACAACTGCCAAGGCAATAGGCTCTACCACATTATCAACAATAGCGACAGAGGCGTTAGACTGCGACAGAGAATTAAGGAAAGACAAATCAACTATGCCCGAAAGACCGAAAGGTATATTTTCAACAGCCTCTTGCACAGACGAAACCAATGCGTCTATATCCACAGTGGAACTGAGATTTTCTGAAACTGCTTTTTCCGCCGCGTCCTTAACAAATAAATTGTAAACATCATTGCTGTAAGTGTTTGCAACAAAAAATGCCAAAGGAAAACCGATTAAATAGCGAGCAAATGAGAGAAGCGACAAAACAAGACCTCTTGCATAGCCCGAATAAACAGTTGCAAAAAAAATAACAACTAGAATTAAATCTATAATCATAAATCAAACACCTTAACTGTTTTGGATAAGTTCAACAAGCGTCTGATGCTTTGCAAAAATGCTTGACGACATCTGCTCAACAGATGAATAAGAATCGTCAACCTCAGTACGCTGAACTACTTCTGAATTAGAAATTTTATATGTAATTATCTCATCAGAGGTTAAAACCGTAACCTGGCTTGAAGAAGCGGTAATATCTTTAATAACGGAATCGACCTCTGCAATTTCCTGCACCTTGCCCGAACGGTTTATAACGGCTGCTTTATTGCTTGATGAGCCGGAATAATCCGAATATGCAAAAATTAATTTATCAGATGAATTATATGAATAGGAAACTGTTTTAACATTTCCCTGCTCATATATTTTTGTTTCATCCTTCAAGGAGCTTATTACGCTTACAAAATCATTTCCTACAACGAACAAATCTGTAGACGAGAATCTGAGGTCAAGCACGCTTGATGAATAATATTCAAACTGTGCTCTCGGCTCTTCATCGTCAATGTTCATTGTGTAAACGACTGTTTTAAGCTGTGCGTTTTCCGAATTTACAGCGGCAAACGCAATTCTGCTGCCCCTTGAATCTATGGTAACACGGGTAACATAACCGTATGAAACATTGTATCTGAAATCAAGATTCAAATTTTTATCGTAAACACAAATAGTGCTTGATGCCTCATCGCTCGTAGTGCTTAGAATAATTGAACCCGAAGATGAAACATCCGCTGATAAAATTGTATTTTCAGATTTATCCGAATATACGGAATCTTTTGCCGTATCAAGCCTGTAAGAAACACCGCCTTGGTCATAGAGTAATGAATAAGAGCCTGAAACGGCTACAACGGGATTTGAATAGCCGTGAGCAAAACTCTGCTGAACATCAGCGTCTGACGGGCTTAAAACAGTATACGATGTTTCATCAAGAACATAAAGGCTGTTTGAAACAGAACCAAAAGAAATATCGTCACCCGAATCAAGTTCGTAAGGAAAGTCCGATGTTGAAACAGCTGTGTCGCTGTCATTTTTTTCGCCGATTGAGGAAAAATCTATTTCACAAAGGCGCATAACAATAAGAGCCAAAACCACAAGGGCAATTATCACCCATGCGATTTTCTGCCTTTTTTGTGCCTTTGCTTTTTTTCTTTCAAGTCTTTCAATTTCTCTTTCTTGAGAAGCCATAAAAAATTCCTCAGTAATTTACAAAATCAAGATAAAGTCCCTGCGGCGGTGCGGTTTTTCCTGCCGCAGAGCGTTTTTTACTGTCGATAACAGACGAAAGCTCGCCGCTTTTAATTTTACCCTCGCTTATGAAAAGAAGAGTTCCAATCATAATGCGTACCATATTATACAAAAATCCGTCCGCCTCAACGGTAAAGAAAACATCGTCTCCGCTTCGTTCAACGCTGAAAGAATACACCGTTCTTACAGTATCCTCCACATCAGAATTTGCGGAACAAAAGCCCGAAAAATCATGAGTGCCCAAAAACGCCTGTGCTTCATCATTCAGATATTTTTCATCAATAGGATACCTGTAATGAAACGCATATTTTTCAAGAAAAGGGTTTCTGATTTTTCCATTATAAATTCTGTATACATAACGCTTTGATTTAACGCTGTATCTTGCGTGAAAATCATCGCTTACCTCTTCACACGAGGTGACGGCAATATTTTTCGGCAAGTAAGTATTGAGCGCCCTTACTATATTTTCGCAGGGGATGCTTTTTTCAGTTTTAAATGAAACGCAGTACATATTTGCGTGAACGCCGCTGTCTGTCCTGCTGCAGCCCTTAATATCAGTATTTTCGCAAAGCACTTTTTCAAGCGCTTTTTGAAACACCTCCTGAACGGTAACGGCATTTTTCTGTATCTGCCAGCCGTGATAATATGAGCCGTCATAACTCAAAGTAACCAAAAGATTTCTCATATCACAGCCGCCGCCAAAGTATTTATATAGATTAATGCGCCGAATACAGCCGCAACAACTGCCGCCGCACCGAAATCTCTGCCTGTCATTTTAACCTGTTTCATTTTAGTGCGTCCCTTGCCGCCCTTATAACAGCGGCAATCCATAGCATATGCGAGCTCATTTGCACGCCTGAAAGAAGAGATAAACAACGGAATAAGTACGGGAATAAGAGCCTTCGCCCTATGAATAAGTCCGCCTGTTTCCATATCTGCGCCTCTTGATTTCTGAGCCGCCATTATTTTATCAATCTCCTCAATAAGAGTGGGAATGAATCGAAGTGCGATAGTCATAGTCATTGCAACGGTATGAATGTCAAGTTTGAAAATCTTTAAAGGAGAAAACAGCCTTTCAATAGCGTCTGTTAAATCTGTAGGAGTTGTTGTATAAGTCAGCATTGAGCCGACAATAACAAGAAGAATTATTCTAACCGCCATAAAAATGGCTGTATAAATTCCTTCCTCCGTGATTTTCAGTCTGCCGAATAGAGTTACAAGAGGCTCTCCCTGTCCGTAAAAAAGGTTTAAAAGCGAAGTTATGATAATTATTATGCCAAGCGGCTTTACGCTCTTGAAAATCGTTTTAAGAGAGATTTTGCTAAGAAGAACGATAACCACCGTAAACGCAGTCACAGCCGCAAGTGAATAAAAGTTTTTGCATATAAAAAGGGCGACTATAACGAAAACGGTTAAAATCATTTTCATTCGGGCGTCCATTTTATGAATAAAAGATTTTCCGGGGAAATACTGCCCTATTGTAATATCACTAATCATACTACTTTACCTCCCCGAGCAAGGAGTCGGCGAAGCTCAGCCTCACCTTGTTCAACGGTGTAAATATCTGTTCTGCAATCCACACCGCTTTCCTTGAGTTTTAAAAATATCTCAGTAATCTGAGGAACATTAAGACCTATTTCACGCAGTTCTTTGCCCCTTGAATAGATTTCTGAAACAGTGCCGCTCATTGCAACCTCTCCGTTATTCATAACAAGAACACGGCTGCAAAGTTTTGCCACATCTTCCATTGAATGAGAAACAATAACAACGGTATTACCCGTACTGCTCTGATATTCCTTAATCATACTTAGAATCGTTTCTCTGCCCCTTGGGTCAAGACCTGCGCAGGGCTCGTCAAGTATAAGTATCTGAGGTTTCATTGCGATAATGGAAGCAATCGCAACACGCCTTTTCTGACCGCCTGAAAGATCAAACGGTGATTTATCGAGAATATTTTCATCAAGACCTACGAAATTGAGACTTTCGTAAACCCTTTCTTTTATCTCGCTTTCAGACAAGCCCATCTGTTTCGGGCCGTAAGCAATCTCTTTGAAAACATCTTCTTCAAAAATCTGATATTCGGGGTACTGAAAACACAGACCAACCGAAAAACGAACCTGTCTTATATTCTTTTTATTTTCCTTTGACCAGATGTCCTTGGAATTAAGATAAACGGAGCCGCTGTGGGGCTGAAGCAAACCGTTCATATGCTGAATAAGCGTTGATTTACCGCTTCCTGTATGACCGATTATGCCAATCAGCTCGCCCTTGTCAACAGAGAAATTAACATTCTTTATCGCCGCCGTTTGAAAAGGAGTTCCGACACTGTAAAGGTATTCTAAATTTTCGCAAACCAAAACAGCCAAAATCAACCCTCCAATTCGGCTTTTATAAATTCAACACATTCATCCGTGTTAAGGATGGTTTCTTTGCTTTTAAGAGGACTTCTGTAAATAAGCTCAGTCGCCTGCGGAACATCAAGACCGAGTGCTTTTATCTCCTCAACATGGGAGAAAACTTCTTTCGGCTTTCCGTCCATTTTGATTTTGCCGCCGTCTATAACGATAACCCTGTCAGCCTGAACAGCCTCGTCCATATAATGGGTTATAAGCAAAATCGTTATACCTTCTTCACGGTTGAGCTTTTTGACGGTTTCAATAACTTCCTTTCTTCCGCTGGGGTCAAGCATTGCGGTTGGCTCGTCCAACACAATACATTTGGGGCGCATTGCGATTATACCCGCAACTGCTACCCTCTGCTTCTGTCCGCCTGAAAGCTTATGCGGAGCTTTTTCACGAAGCTCGTACATACCGACAGTTTTCAGCGCCTCATCAACTCTTCTGCGGCATTCCTCGGGCGGTATGCCGAGATTTTCAACGCCGAAAGCCACATCCTCTTCAACGATTGAAGCAACAATCTGGTTATCGGGGTTCTGAAACACCATTCCGACTCTTTTGCGCACTTCAAAAATGCTGTCATCAGGTTTTGTTTCAATTCCGTCAACTATAACTTTGCCGTTTTGCGGAAAATTGATTCCGTTAGTGAGCTTGGCAATAGTTGATTTACCCGAGCCGTTATGACCGAGCACAGCCACAAAGCTGCCTTCTTCTATATTCAGATTAAGATTTTCTATAACATCTACCTTTTCGCCGCCGTCCTCTAAGCCGTACGAAAAATCGACATTGTGAAATTCAATCAAACTCATTTATTTCATCCAAACAGCCGTTGCGCCGCAGGGCAAAACCCCTCCGCTTTGGGAAACGGGAAGCCCTATTTCATCGGCGCTGACGCTGCCGCCTTTTTCTTTTACCAAAATATCGTCAAGTATATATTTCATTACGGAAGCAGAAAGCCCCGTAGTATATGAATTTAAAAGCACCATAAGCGGGTTATCGGACAACACCTGAGAGATAAGTTCAACAAAATCGTAAAGCGAATCCTCAAGTCTCCAAATCTCGCCTTTCGGACCTCTGCCGTATGACGGTGGGTCAAGAATTATAATATCATATCTGTTGCCCCGTCTTATTTCACGCTGAACAAATTTGATACAGTCATCAACAATCCAGCGCACAGGCTTATCGGCAACACCGCTGTCTTTGGCGTTTTCCTTAGCCCACTGGGTCATACCTTTTGAAGCGTCAACATGAACAACAGAAGCGCCCTCTTTAAGGCAGGCAACAGTTGCGCCGCCTGTATAAGCAAAGAGATTAAGAACTTTAACATCTTTTCTGTTACTGTTTCTTATCACTTCTCTTGTAAAATCCCAGTTAACTGCCTGCTCCGGGAAAAGACCCGTATGTTTAAAGCCCATGGTCTTTATATTGAAAGTTAAATCTTTATAAGAAATTTTCCATGCGGGGGGAACTTCTGAATGAAACTGCCATTCGCCGCCGCCCGTATTTGAACGCATATAGCGTGCGTCTGCCCTGCGCCACAAGGTATTTTCCTTTTTGCTTTTCCAGATAACCTGAGGGTCGGGTCTTAAGAGCACCTGTTTTCCCCATCTTTCAAGCTTTTCACCGCAGGAGCAGTCTATAAGCTCATAATCTTTCCAATCTTTTGTATATCTCATTAGCCAAGTCTTTCTCTAATAACATCTGCAATCTGATTTCCGAGCTTGTTTATAAGATCAATATCCTGACCTTCAAGCATTACTCGTACAAGCGGTTCCGTTCCAGAAACACGAACAAGCACTCTGCCGTCACCGTGAAGCTCCATTTCAGCTTCCTGAACGGCTGAGATAATATATTCATCATTGTTATACTTCATCTTACCCTCGGGTGTTACAGGTACATTGATAAGCACCTGAGGATAAACTTTCATAATTGAAGCGAGGTTTGCAAGTGAAGCGCCGCTTTTAACGATTGTTTCAATAAGCTTTACTGCTGAAAGTTCGCCGTCGCCCGTTGTTGCGTAATCAAGGAAAATAACATGACCGCTCTGCTCGCCGCCGATATTATAACCGTCTTTGAGCATTCTTTCAAGAACATATCTGTCACCGACAGCAGTTTTTGAGCAGTTAATACCATTTTCTTCACAGAATTTGAAAAATCCCATATTGCTCATTACTGTTACAACAGCAGTATTCTTTGCAAGAACGCCGTCCTGCTTCATCTGAGTTGCGCAAATAGAAATAATCTTATCGCCGTCAACAAGCTCACCGTTTTCGTCTACAGCAAGCATTCTGTCTGCATCACCGTCAAATGCAACGCCGAGATCAAGATTGTTTGCCTTTACGAAATTCATCAGTTCCTGCGGATGAGTTGAGCCGCAGTTGCGGTTAATATTAACACCGTCAGGAGTATCTGAAAGCATATGACATTTAGCGCCGAGGCGTGTAAATATCTCTTTTGCGCACACGCTTGCAGAGCCGTTTGCCGTATCTATCGCTATATTAAGTCCGTCAAATCTTACATCTGTAGCGGAAACAACATGCTCAATATAATCGTTAACTGCTGTTTTGCAGAATGTGCGTTTTCCTACTTCACCGCCGATTTTAAGCTCGATAGCATCATCGGAATCAAGAATAATTGCTTCGATTTTTTCCTCTATTTCATCAGGCAATTTATATCCTGTTGACTGGAATATTTTAATTCCGTTATATTCGCAGGGATTATGAGAAGCCGAAATCATAACGCCTGCTGCGCAATTATATTTGCCTACAAGATAGGCGATTGCAGGAGTTGGCACAACGCCTACGGAAAGCACATTTACGCCTACTGAGCAAAAGCCTGCCGTGAGAGCGGCTTCAAGCATATCGCCCGATGCTCTTGTATCCTTACCGATCATTACAGTGGGCTTTTCGTCTGAATTTTCAAGCAAAATTTCAGCCACAGCCATACCTATTTTCATGGCGAGTTCGTTTGTCAAATCTTTATTTGCAACGCCTCTTACGCCGTCAGTACCGAATAATCTTCCCATTTTGTCACCTTTCCGCCCGCATATTCGGGCTGATTTGTTTTAAATGTATTTAAATCAGCGACTGCTGACCGTCCTGTTCAATTCCGAGATGTCTGTAAGCAGGAGGAGAAACACATCTGCCCCTCGGTGTTCTGCTTAAAAAGCCAATCTGCATAAGATAAGGCTCATAAACATCTTCTATTGTAACTGCCTCTTCACCTATCGCCGCAGCTATCGTTTCAAGACCTACGGGGCCGCCGTTATAATTTTTTATCATTGCAGTGAGCAGTTTTCTGTCTATCGCATCAAGACCGAGTTCATCAATTTCCATTCTTGAAAGAGCGTCTGACGCGGCTTCCTTTGTAATAACGCCGTTATATTTAACTTCGGCAAAGTCACGGCTTCTTTTCAAAAGCCTGTTTGCAATTCTCGGCGTTCCTCTTGAGCGTGATGCAATCTGCGCCGCACCTTCGTCATCTATATCAATGCCGAGAATACCTGCGCTTCTCTTAACAATTACAGAAAGCTCCTGCGGAGTGTAAAGTTCAAGTCTGAAAATAACGCCGAATCTGTCTCTCAGCGGTGCCGAAAGCTGACCTGCTCTCGTTGTTGCGCCTACAAGAGTGAAGTTCGGCAAATCAAGTCTTATTGAGCGTGCCGAGGGTCCTTTGCCTATAATTATATCAAGTGCCCTGTCTTCCATTGCAGGATAAAGTACTTCTTCAACACTTCTGTTGAGTCTGTGTATCTCATCGATGAAAAGCACATCGCCTTCCTGCAAATTAGTAAGAATTGCTGCAAGGTCGCCCTGCTTTTCAATTGCGGGGCCACTTGTTATTCTGATATTTACGCCCATCTCGTTGGCTATAATACCTGCAAGAGTGGTTTTTCCGAGACCGGGAGGACCATAGAGAAGAACATGATCAAGCGCTTCTCCTCTGCCCTTTGCCGCCTGAATATATACCTCAAGATTTTCCTTAACCTTTTCCTGACCGATATAATCAGAAAACTGTTTAGGTCTGAGGCTGACTTCAATATCATTATCATCTGAAATAAATTCGGTTGACACTATTCTGTTTTCAAAATCCATTTCGCCCATAAATCATCACCGTTTTATAAGTTTGAGGAAAGCTGGCGCAGACCGAGCCTTATCATCTCGTCCGCAGACAGCGATTTATCCATAGCTCCAACAACAACAGCCGCATCGCTTTTATTAAAGCCGAGAGCAACAAGCGCCGCAACCGCTTCACCTGCCGCAGACTCCTCAACAACTGCCGCAGCAGAAGCAACCGACTGCATATCGTTTGAAGAAGCAACATTAGCAACTTTATCCTTTAATTCAAGAACGATTCTTTCAGCAGTCTTTTTACCTACGCCGTTTGCCCTTGTGATTGACTTTACATCGCCCGAAGCAATGGCAAGAGCAAGTCTTGACGGCTCAAGCTCGGAAAGCACCGCAACAGCAGCCTTTGGGCCTACTCCCGACACCGTGATAAGAAGTTTGAAAAAGCTCAGTTCTTCCTCTGTAGCAAAACCGAAAAGGTCGAGCGCATCTTCTTTTACGGAAAGGTAAGTAAAAAGATTTATTTTTTCTCCCGTTCTTCCTACGGATTTAAGCGTGTTGAGTGAGGAAAAGCATTTAAAACCGATTCCCGAACACTCAACAACAAGAAACTGGTCGCCCACATAAGTGATAGTACCGCTGATATTGTATATCATAAAAATGACCTCAAAACTGTATTTATATTATATGCCGTAAATTTTATTGCTTTTATTTTAAATTTTTATATTCAGCGAGCCGAGCAGGCTTCCGCTGCAATGAGCGTGGCATATTGCCATTGCAAGAGCGTCAGCAGTATCGTCGGGTTTAGGAATTTTTTCAAGATTGAGAATAACTCTCGTCATTTCCTGAACCTGTTTTTTAACCGCTCTGCCGTAGCCTGTAACAGACTGTTTTACTTGAAGAGGTGTATATTCAAAAATCTCAACAGCATTCTGCTTTGCGGCAAGAGTTATAACTCCCCTTGCCTGCGCAACATCAATAACTGTTTTTGCATTATTATTATAGAACAGTTTTTCCATACTCATAACTTCGGGTCGGTATTTTAAAATAATCTCATTAAGCTGAGAATAGATATCGGCAAGCCTTTGTGGAAAAGGTGTTTTTGCCTGAGTTGTAACGGCGCCGTAATCTATCACCCTGAATTTATTTGATTTGTATTCTATAACTCCCCATCCGACTATGGCATAACCGGGGTCAATTCCGAGAATTATCATAAAACACATACTGCTCCAAAATAATTTAGATAATTATATCATACAGCCGATTTTTAATCAATAATATTTATAAATTATTATTTTAATAAATAGTAAATATTAAAAGGGGTGCAAAAAACACCCCTTAAAATAAATCATTTTTAGTTTTCTGAGCCTTTTAATTGATGAATAAACTTGCGTAGTTCAACTATATTGAAAGTGTAAAGACCGAGATCTGTATTCGGAATATAGTAACGCGCACACACCTCGCCGTTAAGTACGGCAAACGCCTGCTTGAGCGTATTAGTCATATAGTCTGCCGACTGTCTTGCATTTGAGCCGGAAACTATTACAACGCCAACTTTTTTCGGCTTTTCTATTGCGGGATTTGCTCCCCTTTTAAACCTGCGGCTGTAATAACGCTGAAACCTGTCAATAACAGCTTTTAAAGGCGCAGGGAAAAAGTTGTTATAAACGGGCGTAAAAAACGCAATATAATCCGCCTGCTCAAAATCCTCAAAAAATATATCGAGGTCGTGATTTGAACAGCCGTCATGATACTCGCAGTATTTGCAGTCCACGCACGGTGCAGGCGCAAGGTCATAAGTATTGTATTCTTTAATTTCGCAGTCAAGAAAATATGGTTTTACCTGCTTTACAAGTTCGCTCGAAACACCGCTTTCTCTAGGCGAGCCGTTAATAATAAGAAAAGTTTTCATTTCATCACCGCAGATATTATAGCACTTTCGGCTATTGAGTTAAAGAGATTTTTGTGTTATAAATATATAATATATCGAAATTTGTACCAATCAAGGTGAAATATATGAGTGAATTGATAATAAAACTGTTTATGAAAAATAAACACGCAGACAAAAACAAGGAGAGAGAAACATATTCCACCCTTTCCGGCATAGTGGGAATTGTATGCAATGTTTTACTGTGTCTATTCAAATTTGCTGTCGGAGCCTTTACAAACTCCGTATCAATTACTGCGGACGCTGTAAACAACCTTTCAGACGCAAGTTCTAACATAGTTACCATAGCAGGCGCAAAGCTTTCAAACAAACCCGTTGACGAGGAGCATCCTTTCGGTCACGGAAGAATAGAATATATAAGTGCACTTATAGTATCTTTTCTCATCTTTCTCATGGGATTCGAACTCGGTAAATCGAGTATAGAAAAAATCATAAACCCTGAAGATGTCAAATTCAGCCTGCCATCTTTAATAGTTCTTATTGCGGCAATTCTTGTTAAGCTGTGGATGGGAGTATTTAACGGAAAACTTTATAAAAAGACAGACAATCTTAATATGCTTGCCGTTCGCAAGGACAGCTTTAACGACTGTATTGCAACAGGAGCAACCATTATCGCCCTGCTTATTTCAGCATTCACGGATTTTGTTTATGCAGACGGTATTATGGGTCTTATTGTTGCTGTAATCATATTTATTTCAGGTATTGACATTGTAAAAGACATACTTGGCAGACTGCTCGGAAAAGCTCCCGACCCCGAACTTGTTGAGGAAATTGAGAGCATAATGCTTGAACAGGACTGTATTTACGGTGTTCACGACCTTATAGTTCACGATTACGGCCCCGGCAGAATAATTGCCTCGGCACACGCAGAAGTACCCTGCGACGCTGACATTCTTGCAGTTCACGATGTAATTGACATAACGGAAAAAATCATAAGCAAAAAACTGAATGTTATGATGTGTATTCATATGGACCCGATAGCTGTTAATGATGAAAAAATCAACAGCTACAAAGCCATAATGGAGAAAATCATTAAGGAATATGATGAAAAATTCACCTTCCACGATTTCAGAGTGGTCGACGGAAGACAGAAAACAAACTTCATTTTTGACCTTGTTATTCCCCATCAATATCCTAAAACGAAGCAGGAGATTATCAGGGATTTACAAGATATAATTAATAAAGAACATCCGAACATTTTACTTGTAATCACAGTTGAGCACAGTTTTATATAATTAATTAAAAAAGCCAGACCAAAAAGGTCTGGCTTTTTTAATTCAATAATCTAAATAGTTTGCTGATACAACTTTTTTTAAGTCATTTTAAAATTCTATATAATTATCATAAAAAACATTGCATATGCACAAGTGTTAAAAATGTTTAGCACATCAACTTTCTTTTTTCACTGAATAATAACAACACCAAAATGTTATAGCTTCAAATATCAGACATTACTTTTTAAAGTTCCAGGAACATATTCTTCCAATGCTTCCTGAATATTATTTTCCTCAATAAACTCAACTTTGTATTCACCAAGTAAATTTCTTACCTCTATTATTTTATCTTTTGGGCAATTAACTACATAATAATTAGCAACAGCATATTCACTCAACACTTTATAATCAGCTTTGTCAGAATATTCTAATAGCAAATTGTTTATATTATATTCACTAAGCCATGAAAAATCATTTATATTGTTACCGACAAGGTTTAACAATGAATAGTTAACTTTTGGAAAATTGTAATCAGAAAGAAAATTGTAACTCAAATCAAGGAATAAAGTATCATATTCATCTTGAGTAATTATACTATTGATAGCAGAAATATCACTTATCTCATTATAAGAAAAATCTGCAAATCGTAATGCACTTTTATTATCCAAACCTTTCAAATCAGACAACCTATTATTACTACAAGAAATAATATTCAGAGCATTTGAATTATTTATTGGTTCCAAAGAATTCAAATTATTATCGTCCAGGCTAAGAATTTCAAGTTTAATACAATCTGTCAAAAACGACAAATCACTAATATTATTACCATTAGCATAAAAACTAAGAAGCGAATTTTTCGATTTAGATATAATGGAAAAGTCAGCAACTTGGTTGTAATTCAAATTCACAATTTCAAGAAGAGTAGCATTCTCGATTCCGCTTAACGACACAAGATTGTTCGAAGCTGCATATAATTCATTGAGTTCTAGTGAAGATTCCATTCCCCTAAGGTTTTTTAGATTGTTATTGTTAACACTCAATACAGATAAATCTTCACAACCTTCTAATGCCTCAAGAGAAATAATATTGTTATCATCAAGACTCAAATTTGTTAAATTAATACAATTTGATAAAGGTGAAAGATCCGCAATTCCATTGCCGTTTGCAGAAAAAGTATAAAGATTCAAACCCTTTAAAAATGACAAATCGCTTATTTTGTTGTTGTCTATATACAAGTTTTCAATATTATTTGAAACATTAGCAAAAAATGAAAGATCTGTGATGTTATTATCGCTTAAGTATAATGTTTTGATACCATCATTAATTTCAGTTATGCCTTGAAAACTGTCATTGGAAAGATTGCAAGATTTGAGCGATAAACTATATATATTCAACGACAAAAGAGTATTCAAAGAACCTGCAGGTAATACGCAACTATCCAAATTGACACTACTGAGATATTTGAATTTTTTTAATTTTTCCAAATCTTCATTTGTAAGTGATTTAGGTTCATCAAAATATATACTGGATGAATTTAAGTAAAAATGTTCTTCAGCTATTGAAACATATCTAAATTCGTTAATAAAAAAAGCTGCAACAATGAACAAAAACAAACACAATGAGATAATGGTTATCTTCTTTTTATTACCGAATTTATTTTTAAGTTTTATTTTTTTCTCTTTTACCGATGCTTTTTTATCTGAAAAATCGTTTTTTGTTAAAGAAAAAGTATTATTTTCTTGTGGCTCAATTACATCTCTAATTTCTATTTCTGCATTAACACTAACTTTAATTAAAGATTTAATTTCAGAAATCATTTTTTCAAGTGCTGCAGATTTATTTTCATACGCCTCATATCTCTGTACATTAGTAAGATAGAAATTAAAATCATCTTTCAAAGAACAATTTTCAAGCATAAAAGGCATTATTATTTTGTTTTCGTTTATAGCTTGATCAAGCTCTTTAGGAACCCATTTTGATATCTGAGCTTTTTCTGACAATATCAAAACAAACACTTTGCAATTTCTTATCGCCCTTGGTATTTCTGTTGCATAGCTACTGCCGCCTTTAATACACATTGGTGCCATCCAACATGATATTCCATTTTTTTCCAATACAGATTTTACCCAGTTTGCATCATCAAACTCCTCAGCTTTATAACTTATAAAAACATCTTTAAACTCATGCATTTCTCATTTCTCCAACTTTTATACATTTTATTAAGTTTCAGACACTTTTATTACATAATCAAAAGCTTTATTGTCCGTTACCAACATTTTGAAAAGTCTATGTCCTATTTCTGTTTTCAAATTAGTTCTTTCGTTTAACCATCTTCTAATATCTTCTTCAGAAAATTTTTCTGGGTATTCACAACAATATTCGCAAAAAGTATAAACTGTTTGCAGCAAGTTTAAATCTCTTGCTGCTCTTGCATTAATATTTAATCCATTATAATATCCAGTCCATACATTATAATAGTAAGTCAAATTGGCTATATCAGGATAAGTACCTTTTAAAAATAATTTTCTCAACTCTTCGCATTGAACCTTTAGTTCTTTTTGCGGTTCGTTAAGTCTGATTTTTTGATCTCCAAGAACAGATTCGGCTAGATCGTGAATCAGAATCATATCTAAAATTTCTTTTTTGTTATAATTTTCAGCCTCATACTCATCAGGTAAGAAAAACATCGCCATAAGCCATGTATTGAAGGTGTGCTCAGAAACGCTTTCCGGATCTTCTATTTCACGATCGACCCACTGAATTCTTTTGACTTTTCTAAGATTCTTATATCTATTATATAAAGATGGAGCTATATCAAAAATATCATTCTCTAAATACTGTTTAAAATCCTCATGGATACTCATAAAATAAGCTATAAGCTTGCCCGAAATAACATTTTGAGGTCTAGTTTGATATATACTCAAATATTCGCATGCATTCTTTATATAAGATTTGATATCATATCTTAAGACTCCACTGCTGCTTTGCATTCTAAACTGAAGCATTGTCAGAAGAGTAACCAAATCATTTTCTACAAAAGAACTTTTGTTACCATTCAATACAGATTCAATTCTTCCATTGAGTATTCTTATAACCTGTTCTCCCAAACGAGGATCGCTATCAAAACAATAAGCATCGTGTGCCGCTATTTGATAGTCGTCCCCATAATACTCTATTGTAGCCCCCCTGTTAATAGAGTTTGCAATATCATTGGTTACAACAATACATAAATATTCGTCTAATATAGTTGCTTGTCCTTGATGAAGCAACCCATTGCATACAGCTCTAAACAAAAAATGATTATCACAATTTTCCTGAGTATTTTTATTATTAGTTTTTACAATTGGTTTAAGCCTATTGAATTCTTCTAACAAAAATCTCGTTGTTTCACTTGAAATCGACTTATATGTAATTCTTCCAAGCCAATATGCACCATTACTTCTTTGATGCACATCAAAAACATCATAATTAGATAAAACAAACTCTGAAATCATTTCCTGCAATAAGTAGTTGTCATTCATATAAGAATCAACAAATTGATTACTCATAGATGTGAGAACTGTGCCGAAAAACGAAAAATCTTCATTGTTTTTGAAATTTTCGATTTTTTTTATAAAATAATATGAAATTAGGAATTCAAGAAAAGAGCTGTGTTTATGAGGTAACGACCAAACAGAACCGCTATATTCAATATTATTAACATTGTAGGACTCGTTAAATACATACTCAAACAGTTCTTCAGAAACCCTTGTAAGTTTTTCTTCGTCCCCAAACAATTCAGAAAGTGCCAACTTTTCATACATATCATATAACCGTATTTCAGAAAAGTCGTAAGATGAAATCATCTCCTTAATAACAAGTCTTATAAGAAATATGTCAACTGTAGTAAACCTCATATTTTTCAAAGTTTTATAAACAGAATCACTATCGATTTCATAATTATACATTTTTATTATAGAGTTAATTATTTTCTTACATGACAACTCATCTTCCAAAGGAACAGGTTTCGTAGATATAATATATCCATTTCCATCGCCTACTATAGGAATAACTCTTTTTAAACGCGCTCTGTTTTTTATTAAGCCAACATCCACAGTCGTTATCCTATTGAATTTTCCAAACTTTTTCCAAAGCTCCAAAATAACATTTTCCGGAGTTATTTTTGAAACTATATGCTCTCTAACCGCCTCAATAAATAAAACCGGCTTAACATCTTTGTTTTCTTCAAGATAATCAAAATATTCTAAAAATTCTTTAGACAATATATCTTTTATCTGAGAATAAACATCTGACTTATTATATGGAAGCTTTTCAAAATAGCTTGAAGAAACATAATATGGAAGATAATCAGTTTTACCATTTTTGAAATCATCAAGCATTTTATAAAAAATTAACTGTAAAAGCATATTTTTTGCGGAGCCCGGAGCGCCTTTTACAGATATATTAGCCGCTCTAACATTTTCCAACTCATTTTTTAAAGTCTCTACTAAACTACCTTCAGAAGGAAGTAATTTATTATGCTTGAAACAAATCATAGTGCTAGAAAAAAGTGTTTCAGCCAGAATTTTGAAACTATTATATGATTCATCGTCACATATTTTCTCATACAAATTATATGGAAACTTTCTGCTTTTTTCTATAATCACATTAACAATTTCAGACCGATTCAATGATTTAGGATGTTCAGTTTTTGCTGATTCAGTAGTAGATTTAAAAATGTTTTCTACGGGCTCTTTATTTTCTTCATTTTTTGAAATAATATTCGGTACCTTACTGGCTAAAACTTCATTAATAGTTGTTTTTAGCAAATTCAGTCCTGAATTAAAATCTAAATGTGCCTCTATCCAGTGCTTTCTTCCTAAAAAATATAAATACTCATCAGTAAATTCAAAATTCTGCAATTTAAACGGAATAATAACTTTTTTGCTATCAAAAGCAATGCTTACTTCATTACTAACATGTCCAGAAGCATTAGTGTTTTCAGAAGCCAATAACACCAACACAGAACATGTTTTAATCGCACTAACAATCTGAGTAGCATAATTACTTCCCGCAACAACATTTCTAGGTGCCATCCAACAATTCATACCATTTTCTTCCAAATACTCGCAGACTTTAATTGCAACATCTGCCTCTCTTGATGAATAGCTAATAAAGACTTCATGCTGCATAATTCTATCCTCCATATCAATCATCATCTTTCCTTTTTTCTTTTTCACTTAATTCATCGAAATTAACAAGACAATTATGCGTTTTTGCTAAATCATCTCTTATATTAGAATAAGTATAACCTTCGGAACGCATATAAGCATTCCATCTTCTGTGTTCAAGCTTTCTTAACGCAACATTTTCTTGCTCAGTTCTTTGATTTGCCGTCTTATCAGCGCCCTTTATATTGCAAAGCAATTTCATTTTATGATGTATAACACTGGCAATCGAAGAACGATAATTATATTCATAATTCCAAAATGAATCTTCATCTCCCCACTTTTTATGACGAGCAAGTGCCCAACTTTCAAGATCAGACTCCAAAACCACCTCTTCACAATAAGAGGAATCCAAATCACCAATTATATTTAAATCGTATTTTTTGCCCTTGAAATTTGTTGCGCCATCAAGCGCTTTCTTCTTTTTATTATTATAAACAACAGTCTGTATAAGAGGATGTAATCCCTTTTTTTCAAAAAGTTTTCTTAATTTGTAAGAAACTTTTATATTCAACTCATCATTACCTAGTGCAACAAAGATGTAAGTTGCGTTGTCAACGGAAAGTATTTTTTCGTCGAAAATAGAATTATTAGCATCATACCCTGAAAAGATTTTTATACTATATTGAGCATCACCATCATTATCAAATTTCCCATTATATTTATCATCAAGCAATTCGGGACATATAGATTTAAATTCATTTTCTGCATTGCAATTTATATCAAAAGAATTTATATAAACTCTGTAACCGTCCATTTGGCAAAACCAAGAAAGAGCTTTTGTCATTTCCTTTCCGTATTGACCCATGCCTATAATAAGAGCATTTATTCTTTTATAACTTTCATACGGCAATGCATTTTCAAACAAGGCATATCCTTGGTTATAAAGATTCCTAAAAATAAGCATTTCCGTATCATTTTTTCTTCGAAGTTTCACTTTTCCTTTATTATAAGAACTCAATAATAATTCACTTTCTAACGAATCAGAGAAAAGGTAAATATGAGTATTATCTCTATTATTGTAATTATCAATCAAAGTAACACATTGTTCCAAATTCTCAGTGTCGTCCTGACCAATAATAAAAAACAACAATTTTCTCTTTTTACTATGTAATTTGTAATTAATTACCGTAATATCTTCCTTGAAACAAATAGAATTTAGTTTTTTTGCTTTTTCAAAAAGCTCATAACTTTCTTCCGTATTCTTCTTAAAAGTATCATTGAAAACTAATAAAATTTTTGAATTTTTGTTATACAAACTATTGGCTAAAGCAATTGACTTTTCGTTGAGCTCTGAAAACACATAAACATCAGTGTTATAATTAAACAGATATTTTTGATACGCAAAAATATCCTTTAAAATTGATAAAACCACTCCAAAAGTCAATATGGGAGCAAGTACAAAAAGAATTGATGAAAAGAATGTATATGCTTCATAAATATCTGTTTTCGGAATATAATCTGTAATTATTGTGAACTCACCATCAACGATGAACAATCGTATTGTATTGTGAACCGATAGCAGAAAGGTTTTTATCAATCTCAATTTATCATTTCTAAATATTTCAGCATATATTGGAAAAAACACAAAAACTGCGGATGAAAAGACTGAAATTGCAAAACCATATAAAGCATTAAAACTTTTCTTTCTTTTATTATTTTTCATATTAAAAATAGTTAAATACAATCCCATAATAAAAATTATAAGAGAAAAAGCAAAGCATAATTTATAAAACATAATTAACCCTCCTGCTGCAAAACGGAAATTAATCATTCAATTGTAATTTCAATTACATTAGTATCATCATATTTCGAATAGCTAATTTGTGTATCAAATTCAAATCCTTTCTTCATCAGCATTTCACGAAAAGAGTTATCACTATTTATATATTTTTCTGCCTGTATTGTAAGGTCGATTGTAGAAAATTTGATTTCTACCTGATCCTCACTGTTATTTAAGTAAAAATCTACAGCATTGCTAAATACATCTTCATTAATTTCACTTGCATATAGATTGTTACAGACATGATAGTTGTATTTTGTAGAAGTACAAACAGGAGCACTAACAGCGCTTTCGAGAGTTCTGCTTTTATACATTTCTTCATCCGTTATGCAGAAATAATTGTGATGAACCGCTTGATTTACTCCCAAAGGATCGTCCCATGTTGTATCGACTTGATAGTATTCTCCATCAATCTCAATTATATTCCATGCATGAAGCACCCCATCGTTGCATGTACCCACAACAACTGTACAAGGTATATTTAACATATCCATTAAATATTTATATGTTTTTGAATATCCGTTACAATTAGATTCATTTTTTAAAAGTAGACTGTAAATTGATGCACTGAAGCTCTCTTCTTTGCCAACAAACCAACTTACATCGTTTTTATATGTAGTATTTTCTACTATATAGTCATGCACCCACAGGGCTTTTTCATAGTCGCTTCCATCCGGCATAATTTTAATTATTTCTTCTGCCTTCTGCTTAATTTTCAAATTATATTTATCAATGTTACTTTCCTCACAATCACTCAATACGGAATAACTGTATTCAGTGCCGGAATTAGTAACTCTACAATTCACCAACAATCCTCCATTTGTCCAAAAAAGTTCTGGATGATCTGTCAGTACAAATAAACTTAACATATTAACAAAAATATTGCTTAACTCATCACTTCTCTCTTCGCTATATTCTCTATCATCTATATATACAAATTCTGTACGATTTTTTGTTGCCTCATATAACTGATCATATATCTCTTTTCCTTTATCATTTAAATTATCTCTTCTAGTTAATTCATGATTATCTTCAATTAAATCATAAATACTGGCTAAATTCTCTTGACTTATAATCTCGTCTTCAATCTCATTATTAACAATGCTTTGAGTGGTTGTATTTTCACCTTCACCAACGCTTTCGTTTCCTCCATCAGAATAAAAAGCAACTGCAAATAATGATAAAATGCTGAAAAGAAAAATAGCAATAAAAATTGCAATTGCTAACACGACCTGACTTTTAACAGCGCTATCAATATTATATTTTTTAATATTAAAATTCTTCATAAACAACACCAAAATAAATTTATAAAGGGCGAATATTAATATTCGCCCTTTAACTAACTAGATATCATGAAGGGGGGAATCAACATCGTAAAATGGCGTTTTTATATCTATATTAACACCCTTAGATAAATCATATTCAGCCAAATACAATTTCAATCCAATTCCGTATTCGTCGTCACGCATAAGAGTAGCGCACAGTTCTCTATATGCTCGTTCAGGCTCGTTTATAAAATACAAATATTGAATTTCCACCCACTTTGCCATACCCTCGTAAATACAAAGTTCCATTTTTTTGCCGTATTTTCTAATGATTGCCTTTTTATCCCAATTTACATATTGCCATATATGAGTCAACTCATGAGCAATAGTAGCAACTGCATTAAGGTAAGGTGACTGGTTTTCTACATATAATCTATAAATCCCATGTTCATTTATAGCAACACCTAAAACCCTTCCATCAAATCCAGGTGAGGGAGTAAATTTTATATTCAATTTTCTTGAAAGTTTTCTTGCATCCATTGTTTTAACATCAATAGACGCAAGTATTTTAATTCCAAACATATTCTCAATGTTCTGTCTAACTTCTACAAATGTACATTTGAACTCTTCAAGACTATTTAAAACAGTTCTTGAACACTCGTTACAGCGTTCCCTTCCGTCTGAAATAATCTCATATTCCACACCGGTTAACTCTGCTCCGCAGAAGTCACAATACCTACAATTTTCCTTATGAGGATCATATACTTGTTCAAGAAGAGAAGATTCTAAAACTCGCTCCCTTGCTTGTGTTAGATAATTGTTATCAAAACCACAAGATTGTAAATACTTAAAGGTATCCGAAACGGAAACAATATCCAAATCATGGTCAAAACCATATCGCAAATACTGTCTATTAATATAAGGTGACTCTATATATTCAATTTGTTTATCTTCATCTTGCTCAAGCTCTTTTGGAGCATATGTTTCAGAAGAATCATTTTCCGGAGAAGATGTTTCTTCGTCTGCTTCAACATTTTCTTTGTCATCAGAAGAAGATGATATTTCTTCTATACCATCTTCCGTATACAAATTATCATCCAAAGGCAAAAGAGATTTCTCCGCTTCTTTATCGTTACCATTTTTATCCTCAGGAGAGAAGATTTTTTCTTCACTCATCTGCACTCATCTCCTCTTTTTCACTCGGTTCAGCATGATCCTCATCAGAAATTTGTGTTATTGTTTCATCATCAACCGAAGAATCGATTACATCACAACTTTCACTCTCATCGGAGCTTTTTACAGAATCGTCAGGCTCACCATGATCATTTATGGGTTCTTTCTGTTTAACTTTCTTCTTGACGATTTTATGCAAGAATTTTACAATTGCATTTTCTTTCTTTTTTTCTGAAGGTGTAATTTTTTTTGTATCGTTAACAAGTTTTTCGGGCACTTTAACAATATCTTTTTTCACACAAATGGGAAACAAAGCTGATTCATACCATTTCAGGTAATCAGTAACTATCTCAAGAAATCTTTTTAAATTGCGCTCGATTGAAGATATCAATCCTAAATCTAAAACGCTGTCTTCAAGAATAAAAATGCAATCATCGTGTCCATCAAAGTCAACGTTATAGATGAGACCTTCGGGAGCACCTTCAACATCTGATGTTTTAGTTACCGCACATATATAATCATTATTTTCCGGATAAACTGTTTTGAACATCTCATTAAGAACAATACATATTGTTGCTCTTATCTTTTCACTTGTTCCAGGGAATTGAATTTTAAGTGCTACCTTACCAGAATAAAGTCTATCTGGAATATTACTGATTTCTCGTCTAAGTGCATTACATATATTTCCATAATCTTTCATTAAGAGATACCCATCAGTGGAAACACGGAAAGACGCTATTCCGCGTTCAACAACTATAGTTCCTATTGTTTTTCTTCCTCCGATGACATCTTCAACCTCGAAATCAGTTATTGAATAATTTCTTAATTGCCTGTAATATTCACGACAGTCTATACTATCGGCAGCTCTTTTTACAACAACTCCCTTTTCACCTTCAATAAACAATATTTCATAATATTTACCATTAAGAACTATATGCTGCCCAGGAAGATGTGACTGATAAACATGTCCTAACAATTTTGCATCCAAATAATATTTTTCAGATTTCTCATCCTCTAATACATAATAAGCGCATTTGAGTGATTTTGTTGTTTCATTTACAAAATCATCATTGTTTATGTAGTAAAGATCATCATGCTCTTCAATCAAAGTTGTGTCTGTAACTATATATTTGGCGCATTCATTATGGAAATATTTATTAACTAAACTGAATACCGCACACTTTATTTCGTATTTTGAATGTATTTTATTTACATCTACACTTTTCACATATCTTAGAAAATTGAGCAAATCCTCGTTAGAAACAGGGCTTACAGAAAGCTTCATAAGAAGCTCAATAACAATGTTTCTTTCCGTCCTTGAATAATCAGGACAAAATTCTGGAATTGCTTTTGGGTCAGCTTCAAATAATCCAGGATTATATTCCATGTAGTCTCTTAGTAGATAATTTTGGGAAACTACATTTACAAAAGACTCCTGTCTACCTCTAGTTGAAAACTGTCGAGCAATTTCAAACATATTGCAAAATTCATCCTCAACAACAACATACTTATAATCGCTCTTTTTAACAGACCATAAATTGTTATTATACTTCATTCTTTTTGCGAGTTCTTCTTGTTTCGGATTAAGTGATGCATATTTACACAAGGATGAATAATATTGCTCTGAAATCCATTTCATGTCCACTACAGGAAATTTTTTATAAGAATACCATTCGGAAAAATTAATTTGATTACGAATTCCGGCAATCATCAACTCTGTACCTACACCCAAGTATCTTGAAACATTAGGAAATAATCTATGGGACAGTTGACTGCCATCAGCGGTCCAAAGCATATATGAAAATCTATTATGTTCTTTGTTAGTAGCAGATACTTCTTTTATACTTGTCCGTATGATATGAGAAATAGTATCAACAAGGCCATCATTATTTTTATCTATTACATAATAGGTAGCATTATTTCTTACCTTTGAAATATATAGAGCAATAGACATTTGCGATGTGCTAACAAATTGCGATGGTTCTATCAATACTACTTCTGAAACACACCTGAGAAAAGGTAAGTTTTTAGAAACAATTTCATTATTAAAAATATCACAAGAAGAAACTACTCCAACATCACCATCAAACAGATTATCACAATTTAGCTTTCCAACGCTCCACATATTTTCTACGCAAATAACATTTGCAAACGAATCATTAATCCAGTTAATTACATCATCATCTATACCGTTTCTCCCAAGAATGAATAATATCTTATTACCTTTGGTAGCCGCCCTATTAAGCGGTAAAAATATATAATCTGAATAATCCGTATAAAAAGGATTTGCAAACAATATACTTTCGCCGTTCATAAGACGATATGTGGCGTCTACCAACCCTTCATCCAATTGCACTCCTTCTTCACTTTTTCTTTTAAAATAGAGATTTGCAATACGAGCTTCTTGTATATCGATATTCTCATATTTTTTTACAATTTCACTATTATTATGCGCATGTTGAAACTTTGGAAGTTCTGTATCCTGAACAATTACTCTATCCCCAAATACAGTTGTAAGATATTTTCTCAATCGATAATAATTAACTATTTTGAAACTACTTCCGCCATCCCCTCCAACATCATCTGCAAATTCAGCTTCTGTTTTTCCTCCAAGAAAAAATACAATCTCTCCAAGTATAATTACAAGTGCAAAAGGATAAAACACTGCAAGAAAGCCCTGCCAATCAGGATATAGCTTGCATAATACCAAAAGAAGCGTGGATATGATTGTAACTATAACGAAATACACGCCCATTAGTATTTTTAGCGAATAACACTTTAATTTCAAAACATATGCCCTTCTGGCATCGCTCCATTCGTAGCATAAAGCCGATGTTGAATTAAATAATGTTTCGTTTTTCCATATAGACGCAAAAACAGGCAATAGTATTTTTTTAGAAATCATAAATACAGCAAGCATAAGGAAATTTATTATAAAAATCATATAATTTTCCCAATTTACACTGTTAATAAAATCTATAATGCGTTGGCAAATTTCAGCATATTCAGGCTTTTGCTCAGCGAATAATGCGAGTTTTTGCAGAATCACTTTTATCAAATTTAAAATTTTATCTGATAAATTATCAGAAGCGGCTATTGCAACAAAAGAAAACAACAAGCCATATATCATTGAAAAAAATTGGTATCCCCTTTTTTCTTTTTTGAGATTTGTAGTTTTATATAAAAGACACATTACAACGAAGGGGATCGTAGCTAAAAGAATTGATAATAATTCGTTGATATTCACTATGCGTTCTCCTCCAATGTAATGTTAATTACTTTAATAAATTCATACGGGGTTACTAAATTACTTGGCTTTCCATTCAATAATACTCTAAAATCACCAGATTTAATTTTAAAAGAGAAAACAGGATTTTTTTCAGGATATTCGTCCAAATAAAAACTCTCATCTATATACTTTTCATTGTATTTCAATTTAAAATTAAACATATCAGCCCAATTCTGGCAAGCCTCTTCTTTTAGGTCTGAAAAATTTATGTTTTTTTCTAATTTGAGCTCTTCTTCTCTCATATAAACATTATCATTGCAATCGAGATAAGTTTTGAAAGAATTCCTCTTCATAAATGATGAGAGTTTGGATAAATAAACGGTATACTGATCAGCAAGATCTACTGTTTGTTTCACTAACTTTTTCATTATATTGTTAAATTTTTTCAACCCTCTTAAAAGAGGTACTTTTAACACAATAAGAGTTATAATGCCCGCTATCGCCAAAACTAATAATGATAAAGAGGTAACCATAAAGGAATCCGCTATTGTTTCATTATTTTTTGTAACAAATGCATTTATAATGTATGGAATAAAACCTATAAATACAGCAAAAAAAGCAATTAAAGAACCAAACACAATTACAGATACTGTGGAACGCTTTTTCATCGTTTTATAGTTTTCCTCATCACATACATTTCTTTCTTCTGCATTTTTTCTTTCGTAATCAATATTTACAGAATCTTCTCCGAATAAGGCCAATTCCATATCATTGATACTATAAATCAAATCTTCAGTCTGTTCCTCATCCATATGGATTTTTTCTTCACTATCAGGAACGAACTTCCCTTTATTTTTCGTTTCGCATACAGCTTTTTTCAATGCTCTTTTCGGAGCCTTAAGAAAATTAAAAATTTTTTTATCTATCATTTCTCGCTGAGATGAATAAGTTGCATTATCTTCGCAGGGACAATTTTTTGCTAAACCGAACCTTTTTAAATTCAACAATAATCCATCATCATTAACATCAAACTGTATAGAAATACTAGAGTCCAAGTTAGGAAAATCATAATGCTTTTGCTTTATATATTCACGCATTACTTTTATATCCTGAATTTTGACATTTGCATATTTCTTAACGAAATGTACTTTAGAAAATATCGTTGATATTTGGCGTTGCATAACCTTTTTATCAATAACTGAATCCATGTTATACATAGCATCAGGAGATAAAAATATAGAGTCGGGGTCATTATATATAAAAGTTAGGACAGTCATCCATAGCCTAAAATAATCTTCTTTCGTATTAGAATTGGAAACAGAACTAAGATTAAACTTAAGAAACCTACAATTAACAGGATATTTTGCTTTAATTCTAAAATCAAAATAAGTAGTATTAGTTTTTGGCTTTGTAAATCCGTCTATATCAACATCTGTTTTTTTCACTACGCTAACAAGATATATTTTTTGTGGTCTACTAAATTCAAATACATTATATTCTCGTAGTTTTTCATCTCTCAAAGTTCTGCTAACATCTACGCCCCATTTGATGCTACCGAACTTGCTTTTTGGAAGTTCATACCATGAATGAGAATTAGTAGGAACTATTCCCAGCATTTTTGCAACTTCGTTTAACTCAGGATCTGGCAAATTCTCTTTGCCAAGTAAATAATCGCCACCAAAAGGATTATCATAAGTGCAATTTCTATCATCAGAAACAATCATAATATTCCAATCTCGAAGCTCATTTTCACTGAGAAAATGACGATCAAATAATGCAGGAATAGCCTCAACTAAATTTTTCCCTTCTCTGTTCCAGCAGCAAATCCTGAAATTACCTTTGTTTTGCACATTAGAAAACAGTGTTTCAAAATCATCAAGTTCATTCATTAAATTTCTATCAATTGCTAAAACAGTAAGCACGCTCTCACCTCTTTGTTAAAAACAAAGCTTAAACATTTGTTTCTGTTAATTTTCTTCTGTTTTCCATAATTTCATCAATTTTTTCCACATATTGATTCTTACTTGCACTTTTTCCATCAATTGCTTCCAAGATGCCAGCAATCTCGTCAAAAATGCGCAAAGTAATAGAATCATTATACATTCTCTTGAGTCTGGAATGCTTTTTAACAGATCCCTTATTGTCTTCGCTTATCTTTATAAGATCATTAAAGTTTTTCATAAACTCATCATAAATATCAAGAAGAAAATCACATTTAGCATCATCGCGAGCAATTTCAGCTTCATATGTTGCTATCTGATCATCAATCATTTCAAAGATTGCAGCAATAATCGCCTGCCCCCATGCCGGAATATAGTTTGCTCCTGCTGAGGCCTTATATAAAATAGGAATATAGAAAATATTCATTATCGGTTTATCTGTAAACTCATCAATAACAAATGATTTTGTATATGCATTTTTAAATTGTGTATCATCAAACTGCGCTCCGTTTAGGTTTTCGAAAGCTTTTTCCTCCTCATACATTTCAAGCAAGCGGTCAACATATCTAGGACATATTGTAAGCGCATCGAGCACCTCATAGAACTGGTCACAGTTAGTTCCGTTAGAAACTATGAGCTGAGGACTTCTTAATTTAGCATCAACCAGCTCGTAACAGTAATTATTGCCTTTAGTATCATGTTTTCTATAACCGATTTTGCCAGATATAAGAGCATAAACGAAAGCTTTCGCTATTTGCTTCTCCTCGTAAGCCTGATAATCAGGATCTATCTCAGGCAAAACATTGAGATACTGCCAATCTCTCTGAATATGCGGAGAAATCTCTTTGTTAGCACAGTCAAGCGGTTCTATTTTCTTGATTCTTTCATGATATGTAGAAAAATACAAACCACCTTCATCTTTTTTATCAATAGAATTCGTTGCAAGTGCCTTTTTAGGGGGAAGCATTTTTGTAAGGTTCTTTGCAGAAATATTATATATAGAATCATAGAAAAGAATCTGATATTTGCTAACATCCGGCGAAATTTCTGCACCAAAAGGATCAAGACATTGGGTACAGAAAAAATCAATATTCTCCTCATTAAGGTTATCGATAACAATAGGATTCATAGCAGACGCTCTAATTTCTCTTCGCTGTACTCCTCGAGGAGGATCAATAAACGGTATAGCAAGATTTTCCACCTTTTTGATTTTCATCTTCAAATATGAATTCTTTTCTTCCTGTTTAATGCAATTAGACTCCAGCTGCGCTTCTTTGTAAATAGCAGAAACAATATCCATGTCTATTCTGCTTTTACAATCTTTAACTACTCTTTCTCTCCAGAAGCTCATTATGATATCATCAAATACATTGCCGAAGAAAGCATTGATGCCTGCAGCTTTTGCCGCCATATCAGCATTTTCATCTATTCCGTATTCATCTGCTAAAGTACCGTCTTTTTTCTTTTCAGCCCAACTCTTCGCTTTATCAAAAATACTTTTTGTAAATTCTTTAGGAAGATCGTATATTCCAATAGTATTCTTGCACTGATCTGATAGTTTCTGAAGGCATTTTTTAGATGAACATACATAGATTTGTGCTGAACCTTCGTAATTTGTATAATACTTTTCTATAGCTTTCATCTTGTCATCAATTCCAGAAATATCAGCTGAAATTTTTAAATAAAATTCTTTCAAACCTTCTGACAAATCTTCGATATATTTAAGTACTTTTTTTAATACTTTTATATTTACTAATAATTTACAATACTCGTCAAGAAGTGGAGAATCTGATATTGAACCACTTTCAGCACCGTCATCTTCACTTTCTGCACCAACGAGCATAGTATTGATATCGGAGACAATATGCTGAATTCTTTCTGAAACATCTATTTCGGTCTTTTTATTGAAAATACTGGAAAGCTTAATTGAAAAATCACTTTTATGATCATATTCATCAGTCATATTTTTTAATGTTTTAATTCCATCAAGTAAGCTGTCGTACGATTTTTGAATTCCGCTTTCGCCCTCGAATTTTTCACGCAAATCTTCAATTTCCTGTTCAATACCAATAGAAATATTGGCAAGAAAATATCTAGCTGCATTCGGGTGCATAAAAGATCTGTCCCCGCTTACGCTCATAAACTTTTCTAAAACAGGAACTCCATTGCCTTTATTTTTTTCAGGATCAGCTGAAATAATTCCATCAGCAATTATATCAACCATCGCATTTGCATTAAGTATTGAAGACTGTTGGCAAACAAGAAACGAATCTATTGCTTGAACAGCTGCATTCTCACAACTTTTTCTGGCACTTGCAATTTGGTCAGGATCAGTATCAACCCTTTTATCAACTGCTGAAGCTACTTTAATTGACTGTAAACAAGTTTCTCTCATTTCAACAGCTTTAGAACCTGACATGCTATTTATTCTGGAAAATTCAATATATCTTTTTAAATCGTCGATATAAAGACCTGTTTTTTCATCCACTTCAACTGAATTAGGTCTTTTATCCTGAGTTTGAGTTACAAGTGCTTTATAAAACGGATCCGAATTATATTTGTTTTTGACATAACTAACAAATTCATGGCGCTCATCAAAATCACTAGTAATTTCGCCGCGGTTTTGCGCATCACTAATTTCCTTTTTCCTATCTGCAAGATACTTATCAGAATCAAGCCATTTGTCAGAAATAGAATTTTTTGCCCATTTAAGAGCAATATAATCAACAACAGAATTATAGGGGTAAATAATCCTTGAAGCACCTGCGCCAGCATAACTAGATTTATTTCCTGACGAAACCTTTTCTCTAATTATGTTATCTTCCTGAGAATTAACTTTTGTGCATATTGGAGAAATGGACATATCGTAAATACATTCAACTGCATGATGTAAAAGCTTGTCCTTATCATTCATCTGTGTACTTCTTGTATTAATCTTATTAAATAAGAAACAGAAATTGAATGGTGCCTTGTTGAACTCATCGTAACCCTTGCCACCAACTTTAGGAACTATTACTTTTAAATTGGGATATCTTCTCTGAAGTTCTACATCGTATGGGCGACGCATAAAAGCATCAATTTCTCTTATTGACGCATATGCGTTTGAATATTGATTTTTTCTTTCAACTTCGCTGGTAATAACATTGTGCATAACATCAGGAAGAATAAAGAAGCCTCTTATAACAGAAGATTTTTGCTGCCTAATAGTTTCAAGATAATTCTTTACATATAAGGAAACAGGCATAATAAGTCCCGAACCTGTACCACCCGCAAGAGTACCAATGATAGTAACATGAATTGACTGCTCATAATTATCTTCACTGAGAGGAAAAAGAGAGTCAATTGCATCATCAATGGCAGTAAACTCACCTTCTCTTATTGCATTATGAGCTACCAAATTAGAAATTGCGCGAATTTGTCCTGCTCCTTCACTAGGTGTTTTATCGAGAATAATGTCGTTTATAGGAAACCAATTTTCTCTTGCATTATCATCATATTCAAGGTATTCACCAATAGTCATTCTTGAAGAAGTCTGAATGGTCACAACATCATTTGAAACAGCTTTGATTTTTCTGAGCTCATTTACATCCGTATCAATAGCAACAAAGCTCAAATGTTTCGCAGGGCTGTTTTCCAATCTAGCTTTTTTTGCAAGCCAAGAAACCATTTTGCATCCCTGTCCGCCAAGTCCAATAAAAATATTAGGAGCTATTGCTCTTTCATCTTTTTCAATTACTTTTTCCTCAAAAGATTTTTCTGTAGTCATTTCTTCATTCCTTTCTTTTTATTTGCCTTTTTTTTAAAAATCAAAGTATATTTTCTAAAAATGCCACCGTCATTTCCTCCGAAGGCTATTACAGACTGCGAAGTTGAAAACTCGAACTTTTTCTTCTTTTTAGCCAGCAACTCAGATTTAGTTATCTTGGAACCCTTTATTGTTAAATACAAACTATCTGAATCTATATTGGTTTTTCCGTTTACTAACTCAAAATCCGAAGGCGAATTAATCAGTCTAACTCTTGATCTTTTTCCAAACATTTCTGTTGCTTCAATTTTAAGCTTAGGCAATCCTAAACCGAGACTAATTTCACCTCGTTGAGGTTTAAAAGGAATAATTACGGTTGACAACTTTCTAGTAATATAAACCGTAGAAGGTTCTTCATAATAGAACGGTTTGGCTTTCACCCATTCCCAAGACCCCCTTCTGTTTAATTCCTTTCTAAAGCAAGCTGTATTTTTTAAAGTACCAGCTTTAACTTTGGGCAAACGCTTTTTGAAAACACAGAAGAAAATCCAGAAAAAAACAATAAGGAATATAATTGTGTGCCACATACAAAGACTGATTTCATAAGTAGTAGATTTGAGTTCAGGATCCGTACCTAAAGTTGAATAAGCCAGAGAATCTGACACATCAATATAAATTTCACACCTTACTGTGCAAAGTTCGTTTCTGTTTATGTAATTCGTATGAGTCGTTTTCTTTTTATTTGCTTTGTCATTTTCTTTCCAATATCGAGGACACAAATAAAAAACGCCTAAACCATTTTCAGTATGAAAATCGTAACAGTTTTCATCGTATTCTATACAAGTATCATCATCATAGCGCTGTAATGTCTGAATTGTAACCTGTGACCAAAGTTCATCTGTGATTTCAACTACATTTCCTTCGTTATCATAACAGGTAACAATAGCTTTTATCATATCTTCCTTGTTCTTAATTTTATCAAGAGAATGCAGAGCAAAATTGGTTTTACTAAATCTATAACTCAGCACCGAGGAAGTAGGTTTTTCATATTTTATTTCGAGACGATATGTATCCTTAATCATAATATCTGAAAAAGCATTTTTCATATTTTCGGTATCAAGGCCATATTTTCCGTTAAGAATTGAGGCATTTGAATCACAATTAATTTTTCCTCTTAACAGATTCACATCGATACCGTTTGCCAACTGCTCATATGAAAAACTTTGTGAACCGTTTTCTACTCCCGATCCAGACAAAATAACATCAAAAGCAATATCTTGTATTTCCATTGCATCGGAAACATTTACCGGTTTTCCAGTATTTGCATCGACCTCAAATTCATCTGCAATATATGCACTCAACTTATAAATTCCAGGATTTAAAGAACCCTGAGCGGTTTCATTTTCGCTGGAAAGATATTCAACCCCGTCTTTTTCAAGCGAGAAATAAGTTTTTACTGCTGGCTCATAATATATTGTATATGTCTTAGGACTAATATCTCCAAAGATAATATTCAACTGCCCAGGTTCTATATACTCACTATTTGGTTCAATTGTAATCACAACGCCTTGTAATGAATCATCCGTTTTAATTTTGTCTTCATTGCCCTTAAATGTGCTTTCACCTTGATTTGAGCTATATTCTACCGCGTTGGCAGCTTCTGTATATTTAACAGAAACATTATCTGTAATCTTACCTTTGCTGGTGCTTTCTATTTCAACACCAGCACCTTGCGCAAAAACAATTATTTTTTTCATTGAAACGCCAAGGTTTATAGAAGCATCAGTAACTTCTTTTTTATCTCGCTCGTAATAAATATACTCAGTAGCAGTCTTTACCTGATTTAATATTTCCTCACCAGTTGTTGCCTTTAAGACTTTGTATGAATTTCCTGTATATTCTGCAGCGCAACTTCCTATAGGAATATAAATTAATCTGCCATTTAAGCTTTCTCCATATGAAGAAAACAATGATTCAATTTCAGAATCCTTTACTTTTTCTCCGCTGCTGTTTGAAACTGTGAAAGCACCATCCGTTAAAACAACTAACCATTTCTCAAAATCATCATATTTTTTGTCAGACAACCCATCATATGCACTTTTCAATGTTTGAACGGGTGTTAATACTGAATAGTCCCCAGTTTTGAGATTTGAATGAATATCTGAAACTCCATATTTTTTATCAGCGCCCTTTATCGTTTTACTTAGTGAGCCTGAATCAGACATACAATAGATATTTAGCTCGTCTTCAACATTAAGCATTGCAGTAAAAACTTCAAGAGAGTATTTTGCCTGCGCCCATGTTGCTACATATGCATCGCTTTTTGTAACATCGCTTTCAGCACCGTTAATCATACTTCCTGAATCGTCATAAACAATGTTTATAACTTTTTTGTTTTCTTTTCCTATCTCATTTACTGCAATATTAGTATTTGCAGTACATTCAAAAGCAGGAAGCATTATTGACATAAACAAAACAAATGCCATACTCACTGTTAAAAATTTATTCATATCCTGTCTCTTATACACATCTCCGAGCCCACGAGACCGAGGCTGATCTCG
>UQFL01000011.1 GCA_900540305.1 uncultured Oscillospiraceae bacterium
GAGATCAGCCTCGGTCTCGTGGGCTCGGAGATGTGTATAAGAGACAGATGTTATACTACTGATAGACTTTTTAAGGAGGGTAATGCCTTGAGTAAAGAATCAAAGCTTGAAAAGAAAGAAGCTAAAGCAGCAAAGACTGCGGCTAAGCAGGAAAAGGCTGCACAAAAGGCTGCGGCTAAAGCTAGCAAAAAACACGAAAAAGATTATAATAAATTCGTTAAGGATGCAAACAAGAAAAATGCTAAGGGTGCTAATAAGCCCGGTTTTGTTCCTGTTGCAATTCCTCCGATTGATGAATTTCAGTCTAAATCAGAGCTCAGATTAGAAAAGGCTACAGATAAAGCTTATGATGCTTATGTAAAGAAGATTGAAAAGAAAAACGCAAAGATGGAAGCTGTTTGTGCTAAAAAGGGTAAACCCTTTGTTCCGATTGCAGTTCCTACAAGAGATGAATTTGTTCTTCAGGAGAATAAGAAGAGAAAGATATTTGCAACAATCATTATGATTCTTCTTATTTGGCTCATCGTATACTTCATCGTAATGTGGTTTATGTACGCTCCTCCGGTTATCTCAACAGAAGCAACAACAGATGCTGGTGCAGGTGCATCAAATGTTTATGAGTCTTATGTAAATACTCACGAGATTACAACAACACCTGATTATTCAGTTTCAGAAGCCCGCGACTTCCTTAAGCAGGTAATTCACGACAATTACGAAGTTATCGGTTATACATATGATGCAAGCTCTTCAACAATTTCTTACAGCAACAAAACAGTTACTGTAAATAATGCTAACTGCTATGTATTCACTTGTGATGGTAAGACATTTGCTGTTCCGATTAAGCTTTCAGGCTGCTATGTATATCAGAACGGCGAGTATAAGCCTCTCACATTCAACGATACAAATTATTTGTTCGACTAATAAAATAAAGCCCTTTTTAAGGGCTTTATTTTTTTGCTTATTTATGGTTTTTAATTCTTTTTAAAGCGTTTTTTTCAAGCCTGCTGACCTGCGCTTGAGATATGCCAACTTCTTTTGCAACTTCCATTTGTGTTTTGCCCTGCATAAATCTTAAATAAAGAATGTTTTGCTCTCTTTTATCAAGATTCTTGATTTCATCCTTTATCATAATTTCGTCTATCCAGTCCATATCGGTGTTATTATCGCCGATTTGGTCCATTACATATATTGTGTCTCCTCCGTCGTTATAGACAGGCTCATAGAGCGATACAGGGTCTACAATAGCTTCAAGTGCAAGCACTACCTCACTTTTTTCCATATCAAGTTCTTTTGCTATCTCTTCGATGGTCGGCTCTTTTTTGTTCTTATTTATAAGCGCTTCTTTAACCTGCATTGCCTTATATGCAGTGTCTCTCATACTTCTGCTGACTCTGATAGGATTGTCATCTCTAAGGTATCTTCTGATTTCTCCTATACACATCGGAACGGCATAGGTTGAAAAGCGTACATCAAGGTCGAGGTTAAAATTGTCTATAGCTTTTATAAGCCCTATAACGCCGACTTGAAATAAATCGTCCATAGTCTCGCCTCTGTTCTGAAAACGCTGTATAACGGACAGTACAAGGCGCAGATTGCCTTTGATGAGTTCTTCACGAGCTTTCTCATCTCCTTGTCTTGCTTTTTTTAATAATTCAATCTTTTCACTCTCTTTAAGTACTTTAATGTCACTTGTATTTATTCCGCAGATTTCAACTTTGTTATATTGCATACATATATCACCATTTTTATAAAATATGTACACAATTAGTATTGTCAAATAATGCTTTAATATAAACAAAAAGGCAGCGCTTTTTGCGCTGCCTTTTAATGTTTTTATTGCTTTGCTTCGCTTGTAGTTGTTAAATCAGAAATTTCATCAAGCATCTCTGTAATTGATTTCTGGTTAAGTGTATCAACTTTGTCGAATTTACTTGATTCGCTGTCAGTAAATTCTGAACCATTTTGATTAACAAGTACTAAAGAGAGTGTATCGCCAACGATTGAATACTTGTATGTAACGCTTTGATTGCTTGATGTGTTTTTAAGAGTGAGTTTGTCGCCCTCAATTACATATTCACCATCAAAAGTGTAAGTGGAAATATATGATGTATATGTGCCGTCGTCATAAAACTCATAAGCAGAAAGACCGGGAACAGTTTGACTCTGCCATTTACCGACAATCTGATTTTTGGTTACTTCACCCGCAATATATGATACGGGATTGATATTATTTTTTGCACATATAATACCTGTACCTGCTAAACATACAACAACTACAGCGATAACTACAATCAATATTACCTGTTTAGCTGAAAACACCATCTTAGGCTTTTTAGCTTTAATTTCGCTGATTTCTGCTTCGTTTGTATTCTCAACAGAGTTTTCGTTTTCAAATAATTCTGAATTACCCATAAATTATTTCAGTCCTTTTTTTCTTAAAATAGCATCGATTTTATCTGATGAATTGAGTAGGGAAGAAACTGACATATCGTGGTTGAGAGTATCAAGAAAATATGCAACATACTTTGAAAGTTCAACTGACTGATACCAGTCTCTTGAAAGAAGTTCGGGAGTTTGGTAAACTCCGTTTGTTGTAAATACTTTTTCAAAAACACCGTCTTCATAAGCTTTGTCGAATACTTCAAGACCGTTTGCAAATAAGCCGAATGTTGTGCAAACAAAAATTCTTGAAGCACCCAAAGCTTTAAGTTTGCTTGCAACTTCAAGCATAGACTCACCTGAAGAAATCATATCGTCAACGATGATAATATCTTTTCCGCTTACTGAATCACCGAGATACTGATGTTCAACAATCGGGTTTCTGCCGTTAACAACTCTTGTATAATCTCTTCTCTTGTAGAACATGCCGAGATTTACACCAAGCTGGGTTGCAAAATAGATACATCTGTTCATTGCGCCCTCGTCGGGAGAAATTATCATGAGATGGTCTTTATCTACATGTAAATCGTCTACGGTGTTTACGATAGCTTTAATCATCTGATATGTAGGCATTACATTCTCAAATGATTTGTGGGGAATAGCGTTCTGTACACGCTGGTCGTGAGCATCAAAAGTAATAATATTTTCAACACCTAAATTAACAAGCTCCTGAAGTGCCATTGCACAGTCGAGTGACTCACGGCTTGATCTCTTATGCTGGCGTCCTTCGTAAAGCATAGGCATTATAACTGAAATTCTTTTTGCCTTTGAAGAAACAGCAGAAATAACTCTTTTAAGGTCTGCGTAGTGGTCATCGGGAGATTTCGGAACGGTCATTCCGTACATTTGATAAGTTACGCTATAATTAAAGCAGTCAGTAACAATATAAAGGTCATAACCTCTAACTGTATCGTTAACAACAGCTTTTCCTTCACCGCTTCCGAAGCGCGGAATAGAAATATTAATCTTATAAGATTCTCTCTGGTATCCGTAGAAAGCAATTGAACCCTGATGCTCAAGTGCCTGGTTCTTTCTCCATTCAACGAGATATTTGTCTACCTTGTCTGCGAATGCTTCACAGCCCGGCATTGCAATTATTCCGAGAGGTCCGTAGGGGATATTTTCCACATTTTGCGCTGTTAATCTTGCCATTTTATTTCTCCTTAACTTTTCACGAGCAAAGCTCTATTTGCATATTTACGGTGGTATTTTACAACATTTATATTCTGTTGTAAACAGTTAAATTAACTTTTAACTAATTTGTTATTTTTTCTTTTACGCAGTTTCAAAACAGTAACTGCAGCAAGGCTTATCAGCGTTACTCCGCTGACTCCCGCACCTAAATACAATCCTTTCGGAGTATATTTGAATTCAATTTCGTGCTGACCGGGTTTTAACATAACGCCAAGTTGACTGTCTCCGATTTTGAAAGTCTCTGTTTTAGTGCCGTCAACATATACGCTCCAGCCGCTGTCATAGGGGATTGAAGTGTATAAAATTCTGTTGGATTCTGCATAAACCGTTCCGGAAATATAGCGGTCTGTTACAGTTTCTGTTTCCATAGCCTCCTTTCTGAGTTTTTCATAACCAGCCTGTAAAACATCTTTATTTATGCTATATGCAAAAAATTCAATACTTTTTTCTCCCGTTGGGAGTGATGCGCAGTCAAGAGATATGGTAACGCTTTGTCCTTCAGTAAAATATCCAAGGTCAATTATATAAGGAGTTTCAATGCTGTATGATTTTGATTCTTCATCTGTTATAACGCTGATATTTGCAATATCAGAAGCAGACGCATAAATATATAAATTTCCATCACGCGCGGCTTTTAGTGAAATATTTGTTTCGGCGTAGCTGTTGCTGTCAGTTTTTTCTACCCAATAAGTTCCGCCTTGGGTTATTTGCTCGCCGCTCATACCAGTGTAACTTGTAGATTCATATTCAGCTTCTGTGAATACACCCGAAAATCCTGTTGCGAGTGCAAAAAAGTCTGCCTGAACCTGGAACGGATTTCCTTCTGCCGTGTTCCATGCATCAAGTGCTTCGTTTACACAAAACGCCTTTGGCAGGAAATAATCATTTTCATAAATAACCGCATTGTTTGATATTTCGTAATACTTTGTATAAAGGTCAGTTGAGGGTCTTGTTTCTTCGCCGTCATAAATGAGATATTTGATATTATACATCATATTATAAACAGGCGTTTGAGTGTTATAGGTATAACTGTTGATTCTGTTTCCGTACATACCGAGAGAATATTGAAGTCCAGAATATTCCTCATATGCCATTGAAGAGAATATACTCATTCCGTCATAACCGTAAAGGCAGGTATCCATTCTTGTTTTAAGACTGCAAAGTTCAGTTCGGTAATCACTTTTGTCATTCTCTTCAAGATAAGAAACAGCGTCAGTATACACATCATAATTTTCATTATAGTTTGAAAGAGACTGATTGAAATTGAGTGCATTAGGATCAGCAATAACCACTTCGCAAAAAGCAATTGCCAATATAAGTGCTGAAGCAATGAACTTTGAAAAATTGCGCTTTTTGAGCAGGAATAATACCGCCGTATAAATAAGAACAAATGCGAGAGTTATATATATTGTTGATGAGTCCATTTTTTGTGTGGGAAGTTCATCAGCAACTGCAATTACAGCAATCCAAAGTATGCCGACAAAAGCAATCTCCTTTACTGATATACTCCTTATCTTCATAAGACCGCGGAATGCAATTACCAGCAAAATAAATGAATACATATAGGAAAATCTGTAAGGCAGGTCGTTCGGGAAGTGAAGTCCGTGCCAGAAGAAATTCACATAGTTATTGTTGAATGAAAGAAGGAATATTGCAATAAGTGCGGCAAATACGCCTTTTTCTTTTAATCTGATGTTCTTATTTACCATGTAAAGAGGCAGTAATATTATTGTGAGAACAGAGCAGTAAACATTCGGAAGTATATCGCTTCCGCTTGAGCGTATTGTTGTTTCAAGGCCTGCAAAATGTGTTTCGATAAAATCGAAAAGTGAAAAATACTTTTCAACTCCGTCTGGTGTGGAGTCTGATGTTGCGCTGCTGCCTGAAAGAATGAAATATATCGGCAAAAGGAAAAATGCGCATATAAGACCGCAGATTAAAGAATATGCGGCAAATTTTACAAGCCTGTCAACAATTGTGTAGTTGAAGAATTTTTTTAATGAATATTTATTTGTATATATGGCGTCAGGATCTAAATACTGTTTTCTTTTTTCGGAAATTATTAGATATGCTATTAGATAAATTACTGAGAAAATACAGCTCATATAACCTATATAATAGTTGCAATAGATTATATAAACGAGTGAACATACATATAGCCAGCCTTTACCGTTGTCAACAAGTTTTTCAATTCCGAGAACAAGCAAGGGAAGTGCTATCATTCCGTCAAGCCACATAACATTCCAGTAATATGCAAGAAAATATGCACAAAATGCATATAAAACACCGAATGTAGCAGATACTGTGGAATGTCTGTTTAAGCTTTTTTTGAGATAAAATGTGAATGTGCCTGCGCTGAATATACATTTAAGTGAAACGATCGTCGTAATAGCAAACGGCATTTCATCTCTGTCAAAAAGGAAAATGAGCGCTGAAAACGGACTTGAAAGGTAGTTGAAAAAGTTGCCGAGAAAACTTGAACCGCCGCCGGAAGTCCAGCTGTAAAGGAAGCTTTCTGCACCAGTAACCCTGTCATATAGCTCAACGAAGAGTGGACCGTACTGATGATAAAGGTCCATCCTGAGTACGGTAACATCACCGAAAGGAAATGCTGAGAAAATGAAGAGTACAAACAACATCAAAAGCAGGGCGGTTGCCATTGAAAGAAAGACAAATCTGTTTCTGAAAAAGAATTTATATACTCTTCCGTTTACAAATGTCTTGGCAGGTGAATAGCAGTCAAAAACGAGAACTCTTGATATAGGATAATTTATTATCATTATGAAAATGAAAGCGGTAAACCAAGCGGTATAGCTTTCTTTTTGGATGAACTTGATAGCTGTTGACAATGCGGCAAATATACCTAAATGAACAGCTGTGTTACCAACTGTAAAAATTATTTGCTTAATAGTGTTATTTAAAGCGTTGCCTTTATACACAAAAAACTTTTCAAGCAAAAATAAAACGATTTCTGCAAAGGCAAATCCTATCCCAGCGGATATATTTGCGCTCAGACCGACAAAAGTCTTAAAAAACTGCTTTACCGCAATTAGAAATAAAAATGAAAAAACAAAAGAAATAACATAATTCACCGTTTCGCCGTTCATAAATGAATTTGCGAAGCGTTTTTTTGTATTGACTGTAATATCCATAAAACTCTCCCAAGTCTATTATACATTTATATTATCATATTGAATTTGATTGTTCAATAAATAAAAGGTAATATTCAAAATTTACTACTCATATATTTAATTGAGGTGAGATAATGGCGCTTAATACAATAATCTCCTGCTTGTCCGACGGGATAAACAGTGCGCTGTCGCAGCTTAACGCTGAAGAGTTAAGACTTATTACTGAACTTAGAATAAGAAAAAGACAGCCTCTCATTTTAATGTTGTCAGATAAAGCGTATTTTATAACCCGTCAGGGCAAGCTTACAAATCATCCAACACAGTTTTCATATTATGTAGACGATGATGAATTTGACCTTGTATTCAGACGGCTTTGCAATTATTCCGTTCACTGCGAGATAGATAATATGAAATGCGGTTTTATCACTGTTTCAGGCGGAAACAGAGTAGGCGTATGCTCAACGGCGGTAATAAACAATGGTATTATTACAGCCGTAAAAGATATTTCATCTTTGAATATAAGACTTTCTCGTGAAGTCAGGGACTGCGCAAAGCCGATTCTCAATTTGATATATTCAAGCAATCTTCCGAGCATAATTGTTGCTTCACCGCCCGCTGGCGGAAAAACTACTTTTCTTCGTGATTATTCAAGACTGCTTTCAAGCGGTATTAATAATCGTTTCAGAAAAGTGGCAATTGTGGATGAAAGAAATGAAATCGCCTGCAAGGATTCGGACGGTATTTGCGCCGATGTAGGGTTAAATACGGATGTTATAACTGCTTTTCCCAAGGACAAAGGTATTGAAATTGCCGTAAGAACTTTATCGCCTGATTTAATTGTGTGTGATGAAATTTCTTCAACAAGTGAATTGTCGGCAATTAAAGACGGTTTTCTTTCAGGCTGTTCGTTTGCAGTATCGGTTCACGCAGGTAATAAAGAACAGCTGCTTAACAAGAATATAGTCAAGCGTTTAATTGAAACTAAAGAATTCAAATACATAGTAATGCTTAATGACTATACAAACGATTTTGAAATCATTGAAATTAGTTGATAAAAGTGAAATACATAGGAATTTTATTGCTTAATTTTGCCACCATTGGCGCAGGAATTGCATATCTTTTGAGAATTAAGGAAAGATGTGTTGTAGCATCAGAGCTAATACAAATGGCTGATTTTATGAATGTTGAGCTGTCTTTCAGCGCAGATAATTCAAAAAAGATAATAAAAAAATTAGCCGCTGATGAAAATTTGTCTCATCTTTCTTTTCTCAAAAGTATAGACCTTGAAAATATAAATATTACAACCGTTCTTAAAAGTGCGGATAACGAAAGAGTAAATTCGCTTTTTAAAAATCTCGGGTGTACTGATATATCTTCAATGATAAAAATAATTGATTCGTTTAAAGAAAATATGACTGTAAGCAAAGCACAGTATGATGAATATTACAGAACACACAGCCGACTCGGTGTGGCGTTCGGTGTTCTAAGCGGACTTGCAGTCACGGTAGTGTTAATATAGCAGGGGATATTTAATGGATGTTAATTTTATTTTTAAAATTGCCGCAATAGGCATTATTATTTCTGTTTTAAACACCGTTCTAATAAGAAGTGGCAGAGAGGATCAGGCAATGCTCACAACTCTTGCAGGAATTGTAGTTGTTCTTATGATGATAATTCCGCAGATAAGCGAGTTGTTTTCCACTGTAAAATCTTTATTTGATTTATGACGGTAATACTGGGAATTGCAATAACAACTCTTGTTCTGGGGTTGTTTTTAAAGGAACAAAACAGAACAATATCACTTTTACTCGTGATTTTTTCCTGTATTGCGCTTGCATTTCAGTCTGTCGGGGCAATAGCTGAAATAATTAAATCGTTAAATGATATGGCTTCTCAACTGAGTGAAACATCAGCATATATTAAGATTATGTTTAAGGTGCTCGGAATAGCCCTGATTGCTCAGTTAGTATCCGATTTGTGCAGAGACTGTGGAGAATCGGCACTTGCGGGACAAACAGAAACTGCGGCAAAGATACTTATAATTACGATGATAATTCCTCTGCTTGAGGCAGTAATAAGCATAATTTCGGGACTTTTATTATGAAACGATGTTTAATTAAATTCACACTTTTTTTGATTATCGTTGTATTGTTTATGTCAACTTCTGTCATTTGCTTTGCTCAGGATGAGATAAACGAAGAGGGATACAACGAGGTTTTGCAGGAATTTGACCTGTCAGCGTTTGAGGAAGAACTTGACGAAGACAGCTACAATCTGCTTTCAGAACTCGGTCTTGAAGATTTTGATTATAATACGATTATAAATTTTTCAATATCCGATTTTTTGTCGCAAATCAAAGGAATGATTAACGATTCCGCGAAAACTCCGCTTGAGTCCTGCGCAATAATTCTTGTTGTCATTCTTCTTTCGTCATTATTTCAAAGTTTTAAGCAGACTGTTGGCGATACTCAAATGACTTCGGCAGTTTCTACCGTCAGCGCAGTGATTGTAGCTATTATTTTGATTACGAAAATGAAACTTACTATTTCTTCCGCCTGCACAGCAATTTCAGTATGTTCGGATTTTGTGTTTGCATTTATACCTGCGTTTTGCATTATAGTTGCAACATCGGGCAACACGGTAGCTGCATTTTCTACTAATACGCTTCTTTTATCTTTGGCACAGGCGCTTAATTTTATTTCTAACAGCGTGTTTTTACCTCTTTCCAACTGTTTTCTTGCGATTGGAATTTGTTCAGGAATTAGGGACGAATTGAATTTGCGCTCTTTCATTTCAAATATGAAAAAGTATTTGATAACAGGCATTTCCGTATGCGCAACGGTATTTGTTTCGGTTCTTTCGATTAAAACGGCTGTTGCGTCAAGTGCGGATGCAATCGGTCTTCGCTCAGTTCGATTTGCAATAAATTCAGTAGTCCCCGTAATAGGCGGAGCAATCAGCGAGGGACTGTTATCCATACAGGCGTATTCATCTTTAATAAAAAGCAGTGTCGGCATCGTTGGTATAATAGCAGTTGCGCTTGTATTTTTGCCGTCAATATTAAATGTCTCATTTTGGCGATTGTTTCTTTCCTTGTGCGGTGTTATATCCGATATCTTCAGCGACAGGTCTGTTTCAAGTGTTCTAAAAGCATTTACAGACGCTTTGATGATTATGAATGTCATTCTGATTTTATCTATGGTAACTACAATTATTTCAATCGGTATTTTGATAGCGGCAAAAGGAAGTGCATAATGGATTTTATAAAAAACTGGGCGTTCAGTATATGTCTGACGCTCATAATATCTCTTATATTTTCTCTCATATCTCCAAAGGGTAATATGGGCAGGTTTTATAAAGTTATAATTGCCGTGTTTATTTTTGCTTCGTTCATTTTCCCGATAGCGGAATTTAACGCTTCCGAATTTAAGGCTGATTTTGACATAGAAAGTGAATTTTACGATGTGTCAGCAGAAGCGGCTAAAAATCAAGTTAAATTAATAATTGAAAATGAGCTTAAAAATAACGGAATAGAACCGCTCTCTATTGAGTGTGATGTAAGTTCGTTGGGAAATGAAATAAGTATAGACAGGATAGTTATAACAATTTCGCATACTTATGATTCCGATAATGTTAAAAACATTGTTTTTGATAATCTTGGAATTGCGGCGGAGGTTCAATATGCAGATGAGTAAAATTAAAGATAAGCTGAGTAACTTAGCAGGCAAATCTGACACAAGAAAGAAAATAATTATAGTATCCGCTGTAATCGGAATACTTCTTATTATGCTGTCTGAGTTGAATTTCGGCACTTCCGACACAAAAGTAAATGTTGATACGGAAGACTATAACGAATACATAACTCAGCTGAGCAGTCAGCTTGAAACGGTAATATCAAGTATTGACGGTGTTGGCGAGTGTAATGTTATGCTTACTTTGCAGAATACTAAGGAAAGCGTTTATGCAGAAAATTCAGAAAAATCGGAAAATGACAGTTCTACTTCAGATAATAATGAATATGTTATTTATGACAGCGAAAACGGCGATTCACCGCTTTTGATAAAGGAAAACTTCCCTAAAGTTGCCGGCGTAGCCGTTGTTTGCGAGGGGGGCAACAATGTTCTTGTTAAAGAAAAGGTTATAGAATGTGTGTGCGCTCTCTTCAATATTTCAGCAAACAGAGTATCTGTTGCAAAATTAAATACAAAGGGTGATAATTAATGGATGAAATGAACGAAAAAAACAAACTTACAGAGCTTGAAGATATACAGGGTATAATGCCGGAGGATAAAATCAGAAAAAAGAAAAAAGGCTCAAAAACTAAGGTTGTAGCCTCTGTTCTCGTGCTCCTTCTCGCTGTGGGCATCGGCGGTAATTGGTATTGGGAAAACAGCGATATTTCAAGCAAAATCAGCTCAATAACCTCATCAGGAAAAACTCTCGGCGAAGCAACCTTTGTTGACGCTACAACAGAAGTTTCTCAAACAACTGAAAGCGAATATTTTTCAACAGCACGAGTAGAAAGACAGAGTGCAAGAGATGAAACGCTTGAAACTTTGCAGGCAGTAATTGATTCTGAATCAGAGGACTCAGAGGCACATAAAGTTGCCGCAGAAAAAATTGCCGCCGTTTCGTCATACATTGAAATTGAAAACAAAATAGAAACGCTTGTACAGGCAAAAGGCGTTCAAAACTGCCTTGCAGTTGTCAGTGAAGACGGAACAAGAGTTGATGTTATTATTGATTCTGAGGAACTTACAGACGCATTGATACTTCAGATCAAAGAAATCGCTACCTCTCAGCTTGACTGCGGTTTCGAAAATGTTACAATTATTCAGTCAAATAATTAATAAATGCAAATAATGCTTGTATAAATCTTTCTCTTATGATAAAATACTAAAAGCAAGGAGGCGTCAAATTATGGAAATCTCAAAATACGACTCCCAGGGTGGGGTAATTATATCAGAAGAAGCAATTTCTTCAATAGCAACAAACGCGGCAAAAGATGTTAGCGGTGTTATGGGCTTTTCTAATAAGCCTGATGATGTCGTTTCTACCATAAAAAAAGGCAGTTTGAAGGTTATGAGTCCCGTAAGAATTTTCCAGGACGGCGACGATCTTGATTTAAGTATTTATATCAATATAGCAAGCGGAAAGAAAATTCAGCCGATTGCCGAGGAAGTACAGAAAGTTGTTAAAGAGGCTATACAGAATATGACGGGAAAGCTTGTTTCAAAAGTAAATGTCATTATCGCCTCTGTTGAAAATGCTGAGCCTGCAGGCTCAAAAGAACCTTGTGAAACTGAAGAGTGATTTAAAATTCGGCTGAAAGTATTATATTTTCAGCCGTTTTTTCTTATATCTACCATTAAACCTAAATATTGAGGAGATTAATATATGAACAGATCTGAAATGAGAGAACAGGCGTTTGTTTTGCTTTTTGAAAAGGAATTTTTCAGCGAACTCACCTGCAATGACATTGAAGAAATATATTCAGAAAACTTTTCAGAGCTTTCTGATTATGCAAAAAAAGCCTTTGAAGAAACATCGGCTCGTATTGATGAGTTGGACGAGCTTATTAAGAAGTACCTTAAAGGCTGGAAACTTGAAAGAATACCGAAAGTGAATATTTCTATTTTAAGACTTGCGCTTTATGAGATTATCTACGAGGATGGCGTGCCTGGCAAAGTTGCTGTAAACGAAGCAGTTGAACTTGCAAAGAAATATTCGGGTGAAGATGATTATATGTTCATAAACGGTGTACTCGGTAGCTACCTCAGAGAAGAGGCGAAATAATGTTTTTAGGATTTGACACAAGCAATTACACCACTTCGGCCGCTGCTTTTGACGGCAAAGAGATAATTCAGTTTAAAAAATTGCTTGAGGTTAAGAAAAATGAACGAGGGCTCAGACAGAGCGATGCTGTTTTTCAGCACACCGTAAATATGCCTAAAATTCTTGATACGCTTTCTTCTGCTGTCAGCGAAAAAAATATTGATGCTGTCGGCGTCAGCGTTAAGCCCAGAGGGATTGAAGGCAGTTATATGCCTTGCTTTCTTGTAGGTGAGAATACAGCTACCGCCGTTTCTTCGTTTTCCCATGCGCCGCTTTTTAAAACTTCTCATCAGACGGGTCATGTACTTGCGGCCTTGTATTCCGCAGATCGCCTTGAATACATCGAGAAGCCTTTTATTGCATTTCATGTTTCGGGCGGCACAACTGAGGCTTTGCTTGTTGAGCCTGATAAAGAAGATATAATCAAGTGTAAAATTATCGCTCAAAGCACAGATTTAAAGGCAGGTCAGGTTATTGACAGAACAGGAGTTTTACTCGGTCTAAAATTTCCGTGCGGCGTTGAACTCGAAAAGCTTTCAGAGAAAAGCGTAAATGAGTTTAAAATCAAACCCTCAATGAAAGGCGCTGATTGCTCGCTTTCGGGAATAGAAAATAAAGTCAAAAAAATGGTTGAAGAAAACAAAGCGGCTGAGGATATAGCAAAGTTTGCAATTATGTCGGTAAACGGCGCCTTGGAAGCAATGGCTAAACAGCTAAAATCAGATTATCCTAAATTACCGATAATATTTTCGGGCGGTGTTTGCTCTAACAAATATATCAACAGAAATTTATCTGAAAAATTTTCTGCAGTTTTCGCCGAACCGCAGTTTAGCAGTGACAATGCGGCGGGGATTGCAGTTTACGCATATTTGAAATCATTATGAATGTTTTAACCGTATCACAAATTACTACTTATATAAAAGCGATTTTCGATGAAAATCCTGCTTTCAGAAATATATATATCAGCGGAGAAATTTCAAACTACACTCATTATTACCGTTCGGGTCATCTTTATATGACCCTCAAGGACGATAAAAGCCAGATAAAGGCAGTTATGTTTGCAAGTTCGGCTTCAAGGCTTAAATTTGAGCCTGAGAACGGTATGAGCGTAATTTGCAGAGGAAGAATATCCGTTTATGATAAAAACGGCGAGTATCAGCTTTATATTGACGATATGCAGCCTGACGGGCTTGGCGCTCTTAACTTAGCGTTTGAAAAATTAAAAGAAAAGCTTGAAAAAGAGGGCGCTTTTTCTCAAGAGTTAAAGAAAGAACTTCCGAAGTTTCCAAAGAAGATAGGCGTTGTAACCTCAAATATCGGAGCGGCTGTTGAGGATATAAAGAATATTACTGCAAGGCGATGGCCTGCCGCTGAGCTGTTTATTGTTCCTACAATTGTTCAGGGTGACTATGCGCCTGCTGATATTGTAAATTCAATAAAAATGCTTGATGAGCGTGGAGACATTGATGTTATGATAGTCGGCAGGGGAGGCGGTTCCCTTGAAGAACTGTGGGCGTTTAACACGGAAGAGGTTGCCCGAGCGGTTATTAACTGTAAAACCCCAGTTGTTTCTGCTGTTGGCCATGAGACAGATTTCACAATCTGTGATTTTGTATCTGATTTAAGAGCGCCCACACCAAGCGCGGCAGCAGAACTTGTATGCCCCGATTCGCAGGCGCTTATGGATTATTTTTCAAATATGAAAAAGTCTATAATTATGAGAGCAGAAGCAAAAGTTAACGACAATATGCAGTATGTTTCTTACCTTACTGACAGGGGGGCGCTGTCTAAGGTAGAGGAATTTTTTAATTCATATACTGACGAGATAAGTAGATTTAAAAAGCTTTTAAAAACAGCTTATATTCATAAAACTGAAATTGAAACGCAGAGGTTTTCGGCATATGTCGGCAAGCTTCATGCACTCAGTCCGCTTGCGGTAATGGCAAGAGGTTTTTGCTCGGCAAGCATGGACGGCACTTCAATTTCAAGCGCAAAACAGATTAAGAAAGATGAGACGATAAAGGTTAAATTTTCAGACGGTTCAGCAGACTGTAAAGTATTAGAGGTAAATATTAATGAGTAAAGAAAATATGACATATGAGGAAGCTGTAAAGAGACTTGAAGAAATTGTTGCGGCTCTTGAAAATAAAGAAACATCCCTTGATGACAGTATGAAGCTTTTTGAAGAGGGCACAAAGCTTGCCGATTTCTGCAATAAAAAGCTTTCAGAGGCTAAACAGAAAATCACAGAGCTTGAAAAGGAGTGAGTTAAGTGACAGATCTTGAATTTGAAAATATTTTAAATAATGATATTGCAATAGTTGAAAGACGACTTATTGAGCTTTTGCCAAACTGTCTTGATAATCAGGATGTTGTGGTAGAAGCGATGAAATACAGCCTTTTAAACGGCGGTAAAAGACTTCGTCCTGTATTCTGTCTTGAATTTGCAAAAATGTGTTCCTGCGACAGAAAAGACGCTCTTGATTTCGCCTGCGCTGTAGAATATATTCATACTTACAGCCTTATTCATGATGATTTGCCCTGTATGGATGATGACGATTACAGGCGCGGAAAACCGAGCTGTCATAAAAAATTCGGCGAGGCAACTGCGCTTCTTGCAGGTGACGGACTTCTCACTCAGGCTTTTCAGATAATCGGCGATTGTGATTTGTCCGATAGTAAGAAAGTGCTTGCTACAAGGCTTTTAGCACAAAACAGCGGCGTTTTAGGTATGATAGGCGGACAGGTAATCGACCTTAAATATGAAAGCGAAACACCTGATTTGAAGCAGCTTTTGTCCGTTCACAGGCTTAAGACGGGAGCGCTTATTTCAGCGGCTTGTCTTCTGGGATGTATTGCCGCAGGCGCTGATAATGATAAAATCAGCGCAGCTTCAAGATTTGCGTATAATCTCGGAATTGCTTTTCAAATTAAGGATGATATTCTTGATGTTGTTGGTAACAGTGAAATTCTCGGAAAACCTGTAGGTTCTGATGCTGAAAACGAAAAAACAACATATGTTACGCTTGAAGGGCTTGAAAAGGCTCAAAGTGATGTTGAAAAACTTACAAATTCAGCAATTAATGAGCTTTCTGCATTTGATAACAATGAATTCGTAATGCTTTTAGCACAAAAGCTTGTAAACAGAAACAAATAACGGTAAAAATTGTATTAATATAAACAAGTTGAATTTTTATACATTTAGTGATATTATCGTAAGGTGAAGATAAAAGAAAAGAGTTGATAAAATGTCTGTTCTTGAAAATGTCAATTCTCCAAAAGATATAAAAAATCTGAATACGGCAGAACTTGAACAGCTTTGCTCCGAAATCAGGGAGCTTATGATAAACACTGTTTCACAGACAGGCGGGCATCTTGCTTCGAATCTTGGTGTTGTTGAACTGACTGTGGCTCTTCATAAAGTTTTTAACAGCCCGACTGACCAAATTGTTTTCGACGTTGGTCATCAGTGCTATACACATAAAATACTTACCGGCAGAAAAGAACGCTTTTCAACCTTAAGAACTGAGGGCGGTATAAGCGGATTTACGAGACCTGTTGAAAGTGAACACGATATTTTTTCGAGCGGTCATTCAAGCGTTTCGGTCTCACAGGCTGTCGGTCTTGCAAGAGCAAAACAGATTAAAGGTGAAAAAGGCAAAGTTATAGCCGTTATAGGCGACGGCGCTTTAACAGGCGGACTTGCCTATGAGGGCTTAAACAACTGTGCACTTGATAACAGTAATCTTATTGTTATTCTAAATGATAATGAAATGTCAATTAGCGCAAATGTCGGAAGTATGTCTAAGCATTTAACCAATGTAAGAACTTCTAAAAAATATTTTACATTCAAATCTGCAGTACGTAGAGCAATTGGCAAAATTCCGAAAGTCGGTATTCAGATTAACCGCTTTTTGACGCTTGTAAACGGAAAACTCAGAAGAAAAATATATCATAACGCCACATTTTTTGAGGATCTTGGCTTTCGATATTACGGTCCTATTGATGGACATGATATAGAATCTCTTATTGCCGCGCTTGAAACTGCAAAAGCGCATAATCATTCTGTATTGGTTCATGTCAGTACCACAAAAGGCAAGGGATATAATCCAGCTGAAAAAAATCCCACGCAGTTTCACGGTATCGGCAAATTCAATATTGAGACTGGAGAACCGACTTCAAAAGGTAAAACATTTTCTTCTGCTTTTGGAACAATTATGTGCGATCTTGCCCATAATGATTCAAGAATTTGTTGCGTTACTGCCGCTATGGCGGAGGGCACTGGTCTTTCAGAATTTGCAAAAAAATATCCCAAAAGATTTTTTGATGTCGGTATAGCCGAACAGCACGCCGTTACTTTTTCAAGCGGTCTTGCGAAAAACGGGCTCATTCCTGTTTTTGCGGTATATTCTACATTCTTACAGCGTTCGTATGACCAGCTTATTCACGATGTGGCGATGCAGGATTTAAAGGTAGTTTTCGCTATTGACAGAGCAGGGTTTGTCGGTGAGGACGGAGAATCACACCAAGGTGTTTTTGATGTTCCGTTTTTGAACTCCGTACCCAATTTAACAATTTATGCACCTTCTGATTATGAAGAAATGGCGATGATGTTTGTAAAAGGCATTTATCGTGATAAGGGCGCAGTAGCTGTTCGTTATCCGAGAGGTGTTGCGGTAGATAATCCTGAGGAATACGAATATGCAAAAGCGGACTATTGTGTATTTGGTGATGCTAATAGCAAAAATTGTATAGTTGCTTACGGAAGAGAGTTTTCAGAGTGCTATGAAGCTTATAAAAAGCTTGATGACACATTTGTTTTGAAAATCAATAAAATCAAGCCTTTAAGCGAGGAAACCGTAAGAAGCGTTGCTAATGCCGAAAATGTATATTTCTTTGAAGAATGTGTTAAAACAGGCGGAGTGAGCGAAGTTTTCGGCTCTATGCTTGAAGAGTTCGGTATTAATGTCAATTATAAGAGGTTTACGGTTGAAGATGATTTTGTAAAACAAGCTTCCGTAGATTCACAGTTAAAAACATATCATCTTGACTGTGAAAGCATTGTTAAAGAGGTATTAAATGAGCAATAAAATAAGACTTGATGTTGCTGTTTTTGAAAAAGGCTTTGCGCCCAGCAGGGAAAAAGCAAAAGCTATTATAATGGCGGGTCAGGTGTATGTAAACAATCAAAAAGTGGATAAAGCAGGCACCGAGATTAAATGCGATGATGTTGTTGAGGTTAGAGGAAACACCCTCAAATATGTCAGCAGAGGCGGTCTTAAACTTGAAAAGGCTATGCAATGTTTTCCCATATCACTTGACGGTAAAATCTGTATGGATATAGGTGCATCAACAGGTGGATTTACAGACTGTATGCTGATGAACGGCGCAGTTAAAGTGTATTCTATTGATGTTGGTTACGGTCAGCTTGCTTGGAAACTCAGGTGTGATGAAAGAGTTGTAAATCTTGAGCGTACAAATTTCAGATATGTTACTGAAGAACAGGTGAAAGAAAAAATAGATTTTGCCTCAGTAGATGTATCGTTTATTTCTCTTCGACTTATATTGCCAAATCTTTTCAAGCTTTTAAAGGATGACGGACAGGCAGTCTGCCTTATAAAACCTCAGTTTGAGGCAGGAAAGGAAAAGGTGGGCAAAAAAGGCGTAGTAAGAGATATGTCCGTTCACCAAGAAGTTGTTGAAAATGTAATCGGTATGGCGGTTGAAAACGGCTTTTCTGTTAAAGGGCTTGAGTTTTCGCCTGTAAAAGGACCCGAGGGAAATATTGAGTATCTTATATATTTTGTAAAAGACGGCAAGAGCGAAGTTGATGATGAAATAAATGCACATGAAATCGTCAACCGCTCTCACGAGGAACTGAAATGATTTTTTCTGTATTTGGTAATCTCAGCAATGAAAAATCGCTTGATATTGCTAAAAAGATAATTCCTATTTTAGCAATTAATTCTAACAAAATATATTTCAGCAATAAATACAAGTGTAGTTTTGACTTTAACGGCTGTTGTTTTGCAGATGAAGACGAAATGTATCGTATATGCGATATTGCTGTTGCCATCGGCGGAGACGGAACTACTATGAAAGTTGCAAAAAACGCCGCAGTTAACGGAAAATCTGCTCTTGGTATAAATGGCGGCAGACTTGGTTTTCTGAGTGCTGTTGAAAAAAACGAGCTTTCTATGCTTAATGCTGTTTTGAACGGTGATTATACTGTCGATGAAAGAATTATGCTTCAGGCGGATATCATTAAAGACGGAGAGATTTTGAAATCTTTTCATTGTCTTAATGACGCAGTATTTTCAAGAGGCGATTTTGCAAGACTTATTGATATAAATATCCGTTCAAACGGTAGAGAAATTTTAAAAGTAAGAGCGGACGGCGTTATTATTTCTACGCCGACAGGTTCCACCGCTTATTCACTTGCCGCAGGCGGTCCGGTTCTAAGTCCTGATTTAAACTGTTTTGTAATAACTTCTATCTGTCCTCATTCGCTTATGGACAGAAGTATTGTTTTAAATTCAACATTTGTTCTTGATGTGGCGTTGACAAGCGATGTCAGTAATAACGCTATACTGACTTGCGACGGTGAAAAACCGTTTGAAATTGATTCTGAATCATATGTTTCTGTTTCAATTTCACCTTACAAAGCACGATTAATTAAAATAAAACCTGATAATTTTTATGAAATTGTCAAAAAGAAGATTATAGAAAGAGGGGAGTAAGCAGATTGAAAAAGAGAAGACTTGCCAAAATCCTTGAAATAATTAAAAATAATAAGGTGGAAACGCAGGAGGAACTTCAAAACTATCTTAAAGACGCAGGTTTTGATGTTACTCAGGCAACAATATCAAGAGATATTAAAGAACTCCGTCTTGTTAAAGAGCTTTCAGACGAGGGAAGATACATATATTCTACAGGCACTAAGAATCTCAATGAAGAAAGCTCATTCAGAACAGGCGGAATTTTCAGGGAATCTATCATATCGGTTGATTACTCCTCAAATATGGTATGTATTAAATGCTTTTCGGGTATGGCGGGCGCAGCCTGCGCTGCAATCGACTCAATGAAGTGGAGCGGTGTTCTTGGAACTATTGCCGGAGACGATACTATTTTTGTACTTTGCAAAAATGATAATTCCGCCCGTGTGTTTACGGTTAATTTGGAGAAGACTTTAAATGCTAAAAACTCTTAATATAGAAAATATAGCGGTAATTGAAAGCGCGAAAATTGATTTTCAAAGCGGGCTTAATGTTCTGACAGGTGAAACAGGCGCAGGTAAATCTATTGTTGTTGATTCAATAAATGCTATTCTCGGTGAGAGAACTTCAAGAGAACTTGTCAGAAACGGTGCTGACAGCGCTTTTGTAAGCGCGCTTTTTACAGATGTTAATGATACAGTAAAAAGCAAGCTTACGGAACTAGGTTATGAGACTGATGAGGATAATTCTTTAATCATATCTAGAAAAATTACGAGCGAGGGTAAATCGCTTTGTAAAATTAACGGCAGAAGTGCAACTGTTTCAATCCTTAAGGAAATAGGCAAAACTTTAGTTAATATACACGGGCAGCATGACAGCCAGGCACTTTTAAACCCTGATTTGCATTATAAATTTATCGATATGCTTTCGGGCGACAATGATTTGCTATCTGATTATAAATCAGCGTTTTCAGAGCTTTTGAGTGTTAGAAGAAAATTAAAGGCGCTCACAATGGACGCTGATGAAAAAGATAAAAATCTTGAACTTCTTGATTACCAGATTAAAGAGCTTGAAAATGCCGATATAAAGGTCGGAGAATTACAGGCTTTACAAAACAGAAAAAAGATAATTGACAGTAGTGAAGCTGCGGTTAAAGCTTATTCATCCGTGTATAATTCGATATGCGGAAATGATGAATTTGCAGGTTTGTTATTAAGCGCTGAGGAATCTTCAAACGCACTTGAGCCGTTTTCTGAGATTTCAGGTGAAATTGCCCAGTCTGTCAGTTTGCTAAATAATATTTTTGATGAATTTTCACAGATAAAAAATATTCTTGAAAAAGAGATTTCTTCTGCAGAATTTGACCCTGAGGAGCGAGAAATAATTGAAGAAAGGCTTGATTTGCTTTTCAAGCTTTCCAAAAAGTATGGCGCTTCAGAAGAGGATATGCTTAAATATCTTGATGAATGCAAAACAAAGCGTTCTCAGATTGATAATGATGACAGAGAAATTGAAAAGCTAAATTCCGACTATGATAAAGCTTATTCCAAAGTTCTTGAACTTGCTAACAAGCTGAGTGATGAGAGAAAGAAAACAGCACGAAAATTTGAGAAAGATGTTAAATCACAGCTTGAATTTCTTGATATGCCAAAAATAAGCTTTGTTGTTAACTTCTCAAAAAATATCTTGTCATCGAATGGATACGACAAAATAGAATTTTTAATTTCAACTAACCCAGGCGAGCCGCCTAAACCGCTTGCTAAGATTGCATCGGGCGGCGAACTTTCAAGAATAATGCTTGCAATAAAAAATATTATAGCCTATAATGATACGGTTGATACTTTGATTTTTGATGAGATTGATACAGGCGTTTCGGGCAGAGCGAGCAGGAAAATAGGGCTTAAATTAAAGTCTGTTTCCAAGAATACGCAGGTAATTACTGTTACTCACTCGGCTCAGATTGCTTCTGCCGCAGACGAACATTTTCTTATTCAAAAAGATTTCAGCGCAGAGAGAACTTATACAAAAGTCACGCCGCTTGATTTTGAAGGAAGAAAAAATGAACTTGCAAGAATTATGGGCGGACTTGAAATTACAGATGCACTGCTTAAAAGCGCGGAAGAAATGCTTTTAAGCTCAAGTGAAAATATAAAGGAGGACTAAAAAATGGGTGTATACGAAGAATTGTCTGCGCGCGGTCTTATTGCGCAGGTTACTGATGAAGAACAGGTAAGAGATCTTGTTAATAACGGTAAAGCAGTTTTCTATATAGGCTTTGACCCAACTGCCGATTCACTTCATGTGGGTCATTTTATGGCTTTAACCCTTATGAAAAGACTTCAGGAGGCAGGCAATAAGCCGATTGCTCTTATCGGTGGCGGTACTGGTATGATTGGCGACCCGAGCGGCAGAACGGATATGCGCCAGATGATGACACCTGAAACAATTCAACATAACTGTGACTGCTTCAAGAAGCAGATGGAAAAATTCATTGATTTTTCTGATGACAAAGCAATAATGGTAAACAATGCTGACTGGCTTCTTGACTTGAATTATATTAAGCTTCTCAGAGAAGTAGGCGCGTGTTTTTCAGTTAACCGCATGCTTTCATTCGAGTGCTACAAGCAGAGAATGGAGAGAGGACTTTCGTTCCTCGAGTTTAACTATATGATTATGCAGAGCTACGATTTCTATGCTCTTTATCAGAAATACGGCTGTAATCTTCAGTTCGGTGGAGATGATCAGTGGTCAAATATGATAGGCGGTATGGAACTTATCAGAAGAAAACTTAACGGCAACGCAAACGCTATGACAATTACCCTCCTTACTAACTCAGAGGGCAAGAAAATGGGTAAAACTCAAAAAGGCGCAGTTTGGCTTGACCCGAATAAAACTTCTCCATATGAGTTCTATCAGTACTGGAGAAATGTTGATGATGCAGATGTTATCAAATGTATGAAGCTCCTTACTTTCCTGCCGCTTGATGTTATTGCTGAGTACGAAAAACTTGAGAGCGCAGAGCTTAACAAAGCTAAAGAAGTACTTGCTTTTGAACTTACAAAGCTTGTTCATAGCGAAGAAGACGCTGAGAAAGCACAGCAGGCTGCAAGAGCGCTTTTCGGAGGCGGTTCAGATAATTCTGATATGCCATCAACAGAACTTACAGATGATGATTTTGAAAATGGTAGCGTTTCAGTTCTTGATATGATGATGAAAGGCGCAATGATTAAGTCTAAAGGCGAGGGCAGAAGACTTATTCAGCAGGGCGGTGTATCCGTAAACGATGAAAAAGTTTCAGACCCGTACGCATCAATTAGTAAAGATGATTTCAAAGACGGCGTTATAATCAGAAAAGGTAAAAAAGTATTCAGAAAATTCACCGTTTGATTTAACAGTCTGAATATTTGTACTCAAATATTGATTTTTTGGGCAGAGTAGAAAAACTCTGCCTTTTTCGTTAATAATTAAAATAATACGGTTGAAATAATATATAATTTTGATATAATAATTAATTGGTGAAATTTATGGATAATGTTAAAGAACAAATCGAAAATCTGCGTAAAACCCTGCACTATCACAGTGACAGATATTATAATGATGATTCTCCTGAAATTGAGGATTACGAATATGATATGATGATGCGTGACCTTAAAAATCTTGAGGAGAAATATCCAGAATATGATTCACCCGATTCACCCACAAAAAGGGTTGGCGGAAAAGCCGATAATTCATTTGACAGTGTTAGGCATACTGTTCGTATGGAATCTCTTCAGGACGCTTTTTCAGTTGATGAACTCTATGATTTTGATAAAAGGGTAAAAGAAACGGTTTCAGATGTTTCATACTGTGTTGAGCCTAAGATAGACGGACTTTCTGTATCTCTCGAATATGAGAACGGTGTTTTTGTCAGAGGTTCAACAAGAGGTGACGGTGATGTCGGGGAAGATGTAAGCGCAAATTTGCGTGTTATCAGAAATATTCCGCTCAAACTTAATGAGCCTGTTCCTTATATCGAGGTTAGAGGCGAGGTTTATATGCCTAAAAAGAGTTTTGAGCGTGTAGTTGACCGTCAGCTTATAAACGGTGAAACTCCTTTTAAAAATCCAAGAAATGCCGCCGCAGGCTCTTTAAGACAGAAAGACAGCGCCGTTGCTAAGACAAGAGGACTTGATATATTTGTATTCAATGTTCAGCAGATTAGAGGAGTTGAGTTAACTTCTCATAAACAGAGCCTTGATTATCTTAAAAAACTTGGTTTTAACACAATTCCCGATTACACTCTCGTTGATAGTATTGAAAAAGCAGTAAATAAGATTAACGAAATCGGCGAAAAAAGAGGAACTCTTGAATTTGATATTGACGGTGCTGTAATTAAAGTTGATAATTTTGAAACAAGAAATCAGCTTGGTTCAACTTCAAAATTCCCGAAGTGGGCTGTGGCTTTTAAATATCCGCCTGAGGAAAAGCAGACTAAAGTACTCGATATTGAAATTGCAGTCGGAAGAACGGGTGTTCTCACTCCGACTGCCGTGCTTGAACCTGTACATCTTGCAGGCACAACCGTTTCAAGGGCAACTCTTCATAATCAGGATTTTATTAAGGAAAAAGGCATTGCAATCGGTGATATTGTAACTGTCAGAAAAGCAGGGGATATAATTCCAGAGGTACTCTGTGTTAACGAGCATCTCAGCGACGGCTGTTTTGAATATCCTAAAATTTGCCCGAGTTGCGGCAGTAAAGTTATAAGAGAAGAGGACGAGGCGGCTATTCGCTGTATAAATCCTGACTGTCCTGCGCAGCTCTTGAGAAATCTTATTCATTTCTGTTCAAGAGATGCAATGGATATTGAGGGATTAGGTCCTGCAATAATTGAAACATTTGTTGACAGCGGACTTATCCATAAAACAGAGGATATTTACGAGCTTACTTTTGACAAAATCAATTCTGCTAACATTGATGGTTTTAAGGAGAAGAGCATTAACAATATTGTTACTTCGATTGAAAAGTCAAAGAGCAATGAACTCGGTAAACTGATTTTCGCACTCGGCATAAGACATGTCGGTGCAAAAGCCGGAAAACTCCTTGCTAACCATTTTAAATCAATGAATTCTCTTATGAATGCAAGTGTTGAGGATATTTGCAAGATTGACGGATTCGGAGAAGTTATGGCGCAAAGCGTTTTTGAGTTTTTCCAAAATGATAAGTCAAAAGAGTTAATTAAAAGCTTGAGCGACGCCGGCGTAAATATGGAAGATAATTCTGAAATACAAGACAATCGTTTTGAAAATAAAACTTTTGTTTTAACAGGAACATTAAAATCTTTTAAGCGTTCTGAAGCGTCAGAGATTATCGAAAAGTTCGGCGGCAAAACATCTTCAAGCGTTTCAAAGAAAACAGATTATGTTCTTGCAGGCGAAGAGGCAGGAAGCAAGCTCGACAAAGCAAACGCACTCGGCGTGCGTGTAATTACAGAAGAAGAATTTACGGAAATGATAAAATGAAAAAATTAAGAAAAAAGCAAAAGAGATTATTTAAAATAATGAAAACGCTCATAATCGTGTGCATAGTTTATCTTGTGATTTATATCGGCGCAAGCCCGTATATTTCTGAGGCAAGCCGTACTGCGGCACTTGTGTGCGCTTATTTGAACGATTTTCTGATTATAGCAAATCTGATTATTGTTTTTGTCTATTACTCAAAATACGGCAAAACAAATGCGTTTTTAACAAGAACAGAACACGAGATTTCAGACTGCGGGTATTACTATACTCAGTCTACTCCTGAAACTGTTGAAGATTACACAGAATATCTTGTTAACAGACTTAAAAACAGCGGATTTGCAATTCAGTCGGATGTGGAAAGCGACGATTTCGTATTTGACTATACAGCAATGAAGAAAAAAGAATTTTTCTATATTGTCAGAGTTGATGAGCTTAATAAGGATGATGTCATGGCTTATCTTGATACGGCAATATCGGATATAGCAATACACAATCTTAAAAGAGCAGGTAACGGCGTAGTATGCTTTATTACAGACAATGCAGATGACGGAGCCGTATCTCTTTCAAAAATGATTACTGCTCTTGGCAAAAAAGAACAGCTTAAAATAGGAATTGCTATTGTTGAGCCGCAAAATTCAAAATGTTATTTTCTCGGAAATATGCAGACCAAAATGCAGCAGATGATTGTTAATAACATAATGAATTGCGATATTCCGATTCCAGAAAACGCTAAATTTAAAGAAAGACTTCCGTATCAGCTTGAATTAGAAGAAAAAATGGAAGATTTTACTATTAAATCTTACCTTGACGGTTCGTTTTACATTCACTACTGAGGTGTTTTAAATGATTGAAGAAGTAAAAAAGTATCTTGATGAATTGAAAGAAAAGAAAGTTGCTTTTGTTGGCATGGGTGTAGCGAATGTGCCTTGCGCACAGTGGCTTGCAGAGCACGGTATTACTGTTTATGCCTGTGATAAAAGAGACAAAGATTATATCGGCGCAGATATATGCAAGAAGCTTGAAGATGCAGGAGTGCATTTCAGCCTTGGAGAGAATTATCTTGATATTCTTCCCGAAATGGATATTGTTTTCCGCTCTCACGGCATACTTCCTTTTCAAAATAAATGGATAGGGGAATGTATTGAAAGGGGACAGACGGTTACAACCGAAATGGAAGTTTTCTTCAAATACTGCCCTGCAAAAATTATAGCCGTTACAGGTTCAAACGGAAAAACTACTACAACTACGCTTATTGCAAAAATGCTTGAGGCGCAGGGTGAAAAAGTTTTCCTCGGCGGTAATATAGGCAAAGCGCTTATGCCTCAGCTTGAAACAATTACAAAAAATGACTTTGCAGTTGTTGAGCTTTCATCTTTCCAGCTTCTCACAATGGGAAATATGGTAAACAGACCTGATATCGCAGTTGTTACTAATATTGAGATTACTCATCTTGACCACCATATCAGCCTTGATGAATATGTTGACGCTAAAAGAAATATTCTCATTTATCAGAGCAGGGATTCAAAAACAGTTCTTAATGCCGATTGTGATTATTCTATCGGCGGCAGGGTTTATCATGATATGCGCTTCGATGTTAGAGGAAATCTTTATCAGTTCTCTATAAATCATCCTGTTGAACAGGGAGCATTTATGGATAGTAACGGCGATATTATTTATCGTGAAAACGGTAAAGATACAGTTGTTATGAATAAAAACGATATTGTTATTCCCGGACTTCATAATGTTGAGAATTACTGCACGGCAATTACTGCTGTATGGGGCTTGGTTGAACCGTCTGTAATGAAGAAAATCGCACAGACATTTGCAGGCGTTGAGCACAGAATTGAATTTGTGCGTGAATTTAACGGGGTTAAGTATTATAACGATTCAATTGCTACTTCACCGTCAAGAGTTATTAGCGGACTGAACGCATTTAATCAGAAAATAATCATCATCTGCGGCGGCTCTAATAAAGGCAATGATATGAGCGTTATGGTGCCTTATATTCTTAGCAAAACAAAACTTGTTGTATTAAATGGTGCTACTGCAGACAAAATTTATGACGCAATTGTCAGTCACCCTGATTATGAGAAGAGCGGCGTAAAATTAATTAAAACTGACACAATGGAAAACGCTCTAGAGATTGCTAAAAACAATGCTCAATCAGGCGATATAGTGTCTCTTTCTCCTGCCTGTCCTGCATTCGACCAGTTTAAAACTTTTGAGTACAGGGGCAGAAAATTCAAAGAATTAGTAAACGGATTTGATAAATAATGAATACTGAAGAATTAGTTAAAACTTTGACACAGCCGTGCGCTGTTTCAGGCTGTGAAAATAATCTTTACGATGTTATAAGTGATATTATAAGCTCTTTCGGAAAGGCTGAAATTGATGATATGAACAACATTTCATGCACTTTCGGAAGCGGCGATTATCATATTATGCTTGAAGCACATATTGATGAAATCGGCTTTGTTGTAACATCAATAACAGACAAAGGGTTTATTAAGTTTTCTCCTGTAGGCGGAATAGACAGGCGTTTGCTTCCTGCAAATGAGGTTGTCATTTGGGGCAAAGAACCTGTTAACGGTATAATTTCAACAATTCCTCCCCACCTTAAAAAAGGCGATAAAACAGACGGCAACTATAATATTTCCGAAATGGCGATTGATATCGGAATGTCCCGTGAAGAGGCGGAAAAGATTATTTCTATGGGAGACAGAATAACATTTCTGCACAGTTATGATAAACTTTTAGGATCAAGAGTATCTTCAAACTGTCTTGATGATAGAGCAGGTGCTGCCTCAATAATTCTTGCCGCTCAAAAGGTTAAAGGTCTGCCCGTTAAGGTAACGCTTCAGTTCTCAGCGCAGGAGGAAGTCGGAACGAGGGGCGCCGTTGTGGGTGCTTACGGGAAAGATATTGATGAAGCTATTGCTGTTGATGTTTCTTTCGGGTTTTCGCACGGATGCAAAAAAGATGACTGCGGCAAACTTGGAAAAGGCGCTATGATAGGAATTTCACCTACGCTTGATAGAAATATTTCCGATATGTTTATCAAGTGCGCTGAAGCAAATAAAATTAATTATCAGCTTGAGATAATGAACGGAAGAACAGGAACTGACGCTGATGTTATTACTCTTACACAAAGCGGTATAAAGTGCGGTCTGTTGTCAATTCCGCTTAAATATATGCACACTCCCGTTGAGGTGGTTGACCTCAAAGATATTGAAAGTGTTGCCGATATCATCGCTCAGTATATTTCTGAAAAGGCAGGTGTTTGCAATGCTTAAAGAATTATGTCTTTTAAACGGAACATCTGGAAAAGAAAAAGATGTGCGTGATTTTATAATTTCGCAAATAGACGGAAAATGTGAATACAGCGTTGATGCGCTCGGTTCGATAATTGCGTTTAAAAAAGGTAAAAAGTCACCTGTAAAGAAAGTTATGATTTGCGCTCATATGGATGAAGTAGGTTTTATTGTTACCCATATCACCGATGATGGCGATTTAAAACTTTCTCCTGTCGGTGGTATTGACGCCGATGTTGTAATAGGCAGAAAGATTACTGTTAATGGCATTACGGCAACAATAGGCACAAAAGCCGTTCATCTTATGAGTGAAGATGAAAAAAAAGGCAAAGTTTCTTTCGATAGTGTTTATGCCGATATAGGCGCCCAAAGCAAAGAAGAAGCATTAAAATATGTTTCTCTCGGTGACTTTGCTTATTTCAAGTCTGATTACTATGAGCTTGGAAACGGTTATATAAAATCAAAAGCACTTGATGACAGAATAGGCTGTATGCTTATGATTGAACTTATCAATACAGAGCTTGAATATGACACTTATTTTTGTTTCAATGTTCAGGAAGAGGTCGGTTTGAGAGGTGCTGCCTGCACATCTTATGCCGTACAGAGTGGTGTTTCAATAATTCTTGAATCAACAACTGCGGCTGATATCGACGGCGTTGAAGAACCAGAAACTTGCTGCATTCTTGGCAACGGGCCTGTTGTATCTTATATGGATTCAAGAACTGTTTATGACAGAGCACTCTTTGAAAAGATTATGCAGGCTGCTAAAGATAACAGCATAAAAACACAGACTAAAACAATGATTGCGGGCGGAAATGATGCAGGAGCAGTTCAAACGAGCGGCAAAGGCTCCAAGGTTGCAGGTATTTCTCTTCCTTGCAGATATATTCATTCGGGCGCAAGCGTTGTTAAGAAAAGTGATATTGAAGAAACAAGAAAGCTTCTTAAAGCAATTTTGACCTGCGTATATGATTGAACAAATATTTGATTTTACTAAACTTGACGAATATGAAAAACTTGATGTGTATTCTGTGAAGATTAAAGCTCTTGCAAAGGCATACGGCTTTTCATATTCATTTGCAAAGTTTTATTGTGCGAAAGATAATCAAAACAGGGTAACGGCTATAATTTCCGCTCTTGACAGCGATTATACGCTTTCATATGACGAGAACTTGTCCGACATGGACGAACTTAAAGAGTTTTTTAGCTTTATCGGCTATTCAAGTGTTCATTGCAATGCTCAATTTATACTCAATGCAGAGTATTCGCAAGGCGTTGTTATGCAGAGCTCAGAAAAAAGAGAAGCAGATATACGCTATGCAGAAGTGAATGATTATCCACACTTATTCGATTTATATAATTTTGTTGATTACGGTGAAATTCCGTTTAATGACTGGTATGTGGATATAAGCCACAGAATCAGAAAAGGAACAGCATTTGCCGCTACGCTTGACGCTGACGGTGAAATTATATCGTCAGCTATACTTACTTCAATTTATAACAATAACGCTGTTTTGAGCGCTGTGCGCACTGAACCACAGTTTCGTGGCTTGGGATACGGCTCTGCTCTTGTGAGAGCTATGTGCTGTTCTGTTTCAGGTGTTGTTTTTATTATGCGTGAAGCTGATAAAAACGAACATTTTTATAAAAAGCTCGGATTTTCAAATTCGGGAAAGTGGAGAATTTATAGATGACAGATTTTTTTAAAATAGATGATAAAATAAAAGCGGCTTCTGAAAAAGCGCTTGAAAAGGCGAAAAGTCAGTTTGAAATAATTGACGATATTATAGAGTATAATCAGCAAAAGGTTATTTCCGCTTTTATTGAATACGGCGTTTCTGAAAGCCATTTTACGCCGACTACGGGTTACGGCTACGGAGACAGGGGCAGAGAAACGCTTGATAAAATATGGGCTAAAGTTTTCGGTGCTGAAGACGCTATTGTGCGCCATAATTTTACTTGTGGTACGCACACTCTTGCAACTGCTCTTTTCGGTGTGTTAAGACCGGGGGACAAAATGCTTTCAGTTACGGGAACTCCTTATGACACAATACATAGCGTTATAGGTATCAGCGGCAGCGGAATGGGCTCTCTTAAAGATTTCGGCGTCGAATATGATGAGGTTGCTCTTAAAGACGGCAGACTTGACTATGAGGCAATCGAAAATGCTGTTGACGATACCGTTTCAATGGTTTATATTCAGCGAAGCAGAGGTTATGAACTTAGACCGAGCCTGCTTGTTGAGGAAATAGAAAAAGTTGTTAAAATTGCAAAGGGCAAAAACCCTAACATTATTGTAATGGTAGATAATTGTTACGGCGAGTTTGTTCAGAAAAAAGAGCCAACAGAAGTTGGAGCAGACCTCATTGCAGGCTCGCTCATTAAAAACGCAGGCGGCGGTATGGCGCGTACAGGCGGTTATATCTGCGGAAGAGCAGATTTAGTTGAAAAGTGCGCTTACAGACTTACAACGCCTGGTCTTGGTAAAGAAGTCGGTGCAACTCTCGGTATGAACAGAGAACTTTATATGGGGCTTTATTATGCACCGCATACTGTTGGCGAGGCATTAAAAAGTGTCGTTTACATCTCGGCTTTGTTTGGCGGATTCGGATATGACACTACTCCGTCATTTGACGCCGAAAGAGGAGACATTGTTCAGTCGCTCGGTCTCGGAAATGAGAAAAGCCTTGTTGCTTTCTGTCAGGGAATACAGAGCGGAAGCCCTGTAGACAGTTTTCTCACACCCGAACCTTGGGATATGCCAGGTTATGATAATAAAGTTGTTATGGCCGCAGGCGCATTTACAATGGGCTCTTCAATCGAACTATCAGCAGATGCGCCTATAAGAGAACCGTTTTACGCTTGGATACAAGGCGGACTTACTTTCCATGGCTCAAAGCTGTGCGCAATGCTTGCCGCCCAAAAAATGCTGGAAAGAGGGTTGCTGAAAGATGTATAATTTTAGCGGAATAAAGCCTGAGTCTATTGAACTTCTTTCTCTTAACAGATTTAACGATTCCAAAGCATTCTATGAAGAGCACAAGGAAGAGATTAAGCAGGGAGTTACTGTTCCTATGAGGCAGATTGTTCTTGATTTGTCCGATCTCGTTTCTGATTTAGATTCTCTTATGGATACTAATCCCGTATATGTAGTTTCAAGAATCAGAAGAGATACAAGGCGTACCAAAAGCAAAATGCTTTATAGAGAAAACCTCTGGCTTATGCTCAGGAGAAATAAATTTCAGTATCCTTTTGCACCTTTTTATTGGTTTGAGTTTGGCCCGGATTTTTACGGCTACGGACTCGGATTTTGGGCAGGCCGCCCAATTCAGCTTGATGAAGTGCGAAAGCTGATTATTAAAGAACCTGAAAGGTGGTTCAATTCCGTTAAGGCAACTGAGGCGGCAGGATTGTCATTTAATACTAAAGATTTCTACAAGAAAGACAGAATCCCGTCTGCGCCTGAAAATTTAAAGGAGTATTTAAATGCTAAGAACTTTGAATTTTCAGCGTGGAAGCACGACCTTTCTAAAATAGCCACAACTGAAATAATAGAAGAACTTCGCTATATGATTTCAGTATCATCACCGATGTATGAGTTTCTTATAGAAGCTTATGACAACGCATTCAACGAGGGATTAATAAATGCAGACTATTACAAAAGATAAACTTATGAAATTAAAGAGCGGCACTGATGTTAGGGGAGTTGCTGTTGAAACAGAAAACAGCCCCGTTCAGCTTACAGATGAGGTGGTTTCATCAATATGCACCTCTTTTGTCGCATGGTATAAATCAAAATATAATAAAACAGAGCTTAAAATCGCTGTTGGTCACGATTCAAGAATTTCTGCGCAGAGAATTAAGAAATCTGCTATCGAAGCTTTTCTTTCAGAGGGTGTTACTGTTTATGACTGCGGTCTTGCTACAACGCCGTCAATGTTTATGACAATAGTTATGGATATTAAAGTAGATGCTTCACTTGAAATAACAGCGTCTCATCATCCGTTTGACAGAAATGGTCTTAAATTTTTCACACCTGACGGTGGTCTTGAAGGCAGTGAGGTATCACAGATTCTTGACAGCGCGTATGATATTAAGCAGTCAGGTCTCAGCGGCGAACTTATGGAATATGATTTTATGAGTGTTTATGCAGACCACTTGAGAAAGACTGTTATAGACGGCGCCGCAATGGGAGAAAAGCCGCTTGAAGGATTGAAAATATCTGTTGACGCAGGTAACGGCGCAGGCGGATTTTATGCTGAAAATGTACTTAAACCGCTTGGTGCTGATGTATCGGCAAGCAGATACCTTGAGCCTGACGGAATGTTTCCTAATCACATTCCTAACCCTGAAAACGAAACGGCAATTAAATGTGCCTGCGATATGGTTATGGAAAGCAATTCAGATTTCGGTTTCATTTTTGACACTGATGTTGACAGAATGGGCTGTGTCGGTTCAGACGGTAAAGAAATCAACAGAAACAGACTTGTTGCCCTTGCCAGCGTTATCGCTCTTGAAAATAACAGCGGTGCAACTGTTGTTACTGACAGTCTTACATCTGATGGCTTGCGTACTTTTATTGAAAAAGATTTAAACGGCAAACAGCTTCGTTTTAAGCGTGGTTACAAGAATGTTATAGACAAGTCTATAGAACTTAATAACAGCGGTATTAATTCTCCGCTTGCTATTGAAACAAGCGGACATGCTGCGCTCAAAGAAAACTATTTTCTTGATGACGGAGCATATCTTGCAACAAAAATCGTAATTTTGCTTGCTAAAATGAAGAAAGAAAATAAAACTATTGAAAGCCTTATCAGTACTTTAAAAGAACCAGCTGAAAGCATTGAGGTGCGTATTCCTATTTTATTGGATGATTTCAAGGCATACGGTGAAGATGTAATTACAAAACTTACAGCTTATGCAGAAGAAAACGCTGATTACGAACTCGAAAAAGAAAACTACGAAGGTGTTAGAATCAATTTCAGTTCAGGATGGTTTCTTCTCAGACTCTCTGTTCACGACCCGATTTTACCGCTTAACATTGAGAGTGATATAAGCGGAAAATCAAAAGAGATACTTGAAGATGTCCGCAATTTCCTTTCACAGTTTGACAAGCTTGATTTATCAAATTTCAAAAAGGTGCTTTAATGTTAAAATTTGTTTTAGGGCGTTCAGGCTCAGGTAAAACTGAATATTGTTTTTCCGAAATTAAAGAACTTGTTTTAAACGGTAATAATGATATACTGCTCCTCACTCCGGAGCAGTATAATTTTACCGCTGAAAAAAAACTTCTTACAATGCTTGGAGAAAGCAGAATTAATTGTGTTCAGAACCTTTCGTTTACGCGTCTTGATAATGAGATAAGCCGTGTATACGGGGGTAATTTTTTACCCGTTTTATCAAACGGCGCAAAGGCTGTGTTGATGAAAAGAGCCGTTGACTCAGTTAAGGATAATTTGACTGTTTTCACGAGAAAAACTTCAATGTCGTCTTTCATAAAAGCTATGGTAAAAATCTATGACGAAATGAAGTCCTGCGATTTATCGGGCGACGATATAAAAAATGCCGCTGATAGAATCGACAGAAAACAGCTTTCTGATAAACTAATTGATATGAGCCTCATCATAAATGAATATGAAAATATTATTGACGGGAAATATTATGACGCATCAGATTATCTTTCAAGGCTTTATGCAAAACTGGAAAACGCGTATTACTTTAAGGGAAAAACTGTATTTATTGACGGTTTTAACGGCTTTGCGGCAAGTGAGTTTAAAATACTGAAACTTATCATTGAGGAAGCAGAAACGGTTGTTATAACGCTTGTTACGGATACATATAAAGAGAATAACGAATATGACCTGTTTTCATATGTAAATAAAACAGTGAAAAAATTAGAGAAAGCAGCTAAAGAAAGCGGCGTTGAAATAGAATATATTGACCTTGATAAAAATTTACGAACGGCTAACGAATCGCTCATCAATGCTGAAAAGTATATTTTCAGACCACAAACGCCTGTGTTTGATGAAGAGCCTTCATCAATCCATTTTTATAGAGCAAAAAACACGGCTGACGAATGTAATTATACAGCGCTAACAATTAAAAAGCTTTTAAGAAACGGCACAAGAGCAAAGGATATTGCTGTTATTTGCAGAAATCTTGAAAAATATAAAGGCGATTTATCATATGCTTTCAAAAAATACGAAGTACCGTATTTTGATGATAAAAGACAGGAAATCCGTATGCAGCCGCTTATGGTATTTGTTCAATACCTGCTCAGGTGCGCTATCTATTCTTTCAGGTCTGATGATATATTAAGCCTTGCAAAAACAGGTCTTACAAACTTAAACTCAAAAGAGATAAGCTCCCTTGAAAATTATATTTTCCTCTGGGGAATAAACGGGGTGAAAAAATGGGGCTCTGATTTTGAGAATTCAACAAAAGGCTTTACTTCAGATATATCTAAAAGCGACAGTGAAAAGCTTTCAAAAATAAACAATTCAAGGGATTATCTATATAAACGCCTAAATAAATTCAAGTATGAAGTTAAAGACGGAAATTCTCAGGATATAAGTAAAGCTATATACGAAACGCTATTATCATTCAGTGCAAATAAAAATTTGAAAAACCTGTCTCAAAAACTTACCGAATACGGAAAAGATGCGCTTGCAAGTGAACAGGAGCGTGTGTGGGACCTTTTAATGCAGATTTTAAACGACCTTGCGGTTGTTCTTGACGGTGAGAATATCACTCTAAAAGAGTACTACGAGCTGTTTTGCATTATGGTTCTTTCGGAAGACCTCGGCGTTTTGCCGCAGGGTATTGATAATGTACAATTTGGACAGGCAGACAGAGTAAGAGCTGACTCACCAAAAATTGTTTTTATACTCGGCGCAAATGAGGGCGAATTTCCGCAGGCTGTTTCAAGCGGCGGTTTACTTTCTGAAAATGATAGAATTATTTTAAACAATAATGATTTTGAGCTTTATTCTTTTGGCGAAACATTAAACTTCCAGGAAAAATATTTTGCCTATATGGCTGTAAGTGCACCGTCTGAAGCGCTTTATATTAGCTATGAAGGAAGCGGAAAAAGCGAGTCACCGTCTGTAATCGTTTCGTCTTTGCAGTCAATTTACCCAAATGCAAGGGTTTTAAATAGTGAAGATATTGATTTGATTGAGTATGTTGAGAGTAAAGCATCTGCTTTTGAACTTGCGGCAAAAACTTATGCTGACAACAGCCCGCTGTCTGCAAGTCTTAAAGAATATTTTAAGAATGATTCACGGCTTTTTTATGTTAAATTATTATCCGAAAATGATAATTTGTTGATTAAAAATACCGATAATGCAGTTAAGCTTTTCGGAAAAGATATGTATTTGTCCGCCTCAAGGCTTGAGGATTATTTCAACTGCCCGTTTAGATATTTCTGTAAATTCGGCTTGATTGCTAAACCTCGCGAAAAAGCTGAACTAAACGCCATGCAAAGCGGTACAGCAATTCATTATGTTCTTGAAAATATTCTAAAAAATCAAAATTCTTCAATTTCTTCTTTATCATCGGCACAGCTTAAAGTGCTTGTCGATAAATATTTGATGGAGTATTTTGAAACACAGCTCGGCAATACTCAAGAACTTAACACAAGATTCAAATACCGCTTTATGCGCCTTTCTAAAATGCTTTACAGCGTTGTTTTAAGGCTTGCGCAGGAGTTTTCTCAGAGTGATTTTGAGGCAAAGGCATTTGAACTTAAAATTGATAAGGACGGCGATGTTAAACCGCAGATTATTCCTCTTGAAAGCGGCTCAGTTCAGATTAGAGGAGCTGTTGACAGGGTTGATGTGCTTGAAAAGAACGGCAAAAAATATGTTCGTGTTGTAGACTATAAATCAGGCCAAAAACAGTTTAGTTTATCTGATGTTCTTTATGGTCTCAATCTTCAAATGTTCGTATATTTATTTACGATTTGTTCCGATAAAAGCAGTGAATTTTGCGGAATACCTGCCGGAGTGCTTTATATGCACGCCGCCCGCACTGTATATTCTCTTTCAAAGAAGAATACAGACGGGCAGATTGCAAAGGGAGAGGATAAAGAATATAAGATGAAAGGTATCGTTTTATATGACGAAGAAAACGATATTCTTGAATCAATGGAAAAAGACTTAAAAGGCAAATATATCCCTGTAAAAATGTCTTCCAAAGGGCTTGCAGGGTGCTTTGCGTCGTATGAAGAACTCGGTATAATCGCTAAAAAGATTAATTCGCTTATTGCACAGATGGGTAATTCGCTTCATTGCGGAAATATAAATCAGAATCCCATAAATATGAAAAATCACGATAAAACTTGTGATTATTGCGATTATAAGGATGTTTGCGCAAACAGAAGAATAATTGAGCCGAATGAAGCCGAAACTTATTCGGACGAAAAAGTTATAGAAATTTTAAAGGAGGAGTAAATATGCCTAAGTGGACACCTGCCCAACAGGCGGCAATTGATGATTCGTCAAGAAATGTAATCGTTTCAGCTGCGGCAGGCTCGGGTAAAACCGCTGTTCTCGTTGAGAGAGTGGTTAGGATAATCACTGATAAAAGCAATCCCGTTGATGTAGACAAACTCCTCATAGTTACATTTACAAATCCTGCGGCGGCAGAAATGAAATCAAGAATTTCTGCTAAGCTTCAGGAAAAGTTGAGGGAGAATTTAAATGACGCTCATATTCAAAAGCAGATTTCACTTTTGCCGAGCGCAAAAATATGTACCATTGACTCTTTTTGCATAAATCTTGTAAGAGAAAACTTCTTCAAAATCGGAATAAGTCAGGATTTCAGAATACTTGATGAAACAGAGGCTCAGATTATTTCTGATAATGCCCTTAATACTGTACTTGACGAAGCGTTTGAGGAAAAGGACGAAGATTTCACAAATCTTGTTAATTTCCTTTCAAATCCTAAAAATGATAATGCACTTATTTCGTCTCTTAAAGAAGTTTATACATACATATATGCACTTAGCGATCCTTTTGGTTGGCTTGAAAAGGTTGTTGAACTGCATAATCCCGAAATACCTTTCAAAGACAGTGTGTGGTATGACTGTGTTATGCAGTCCCTCAATGAAAGCTTTGAACTGATATTTGAATTATTAAATTCAGCACTTGGTTGTATTACTGATGATGAAGCGGCTCAAAAATGTACTGAAATATTAGAATCTGACAGAGCGCTTTTTGAAAAACTTCAAAATACAATACAAAATGACTGGGACGAGGGCTATAACGCTGTTGATAATGTAAAATTTGCTCAGTTAAGAGTAAAAGGTTCGGGTGAATCATCTTATTTTGAACAGCTCAAAGCAATTAGAAATAAGTATAAAGACATATTTAAAGACCGTATTGTTTCTTCGTTTTGCCAAACCTCACAGCAGTTTAAAGAAGATAACGAGGTGATTTATCCCGTTCTTAAAATGCTGTGCAAAATTATAAAAAGATATGATGAAGAATATAGAAAGCTTAAAGATGAGAAAAACTCATACACATTCGCTGATATAGAGCATTTTGCACTTTCGCTTCTTGCAGAGAAAAATGAAGACGGCGAATTAGTTAAATCACAGCTTGCTAATGAACTTGAAAGCAGTTTTTATGAAATCCTTGTAGATGAATATCAGGACACTAATGAAGCACAGGATTTTCTTTTCGCACTTCTTTCAAACGGCTCAAACAGATTTATGGTAGGCGATATAAAGCAGAGTATTTACCGTTTTAGACTTGCAATGCCGTTTATCTTTAACGAAAAGAAAAACAGCTATAAACCGCTTTCTGACGCCTCTGAAGAAGATAATGTTAAAATAATTCTTGATAAAAATTTCCGTTCAAGAGACGGTATATGCGGTTATGTAAATTTCCTGTTCTCAAAGTTTATGAGCGAGAAAACAGGGGAACTTGAATATAACTCAGAAGAATATTTAAATTACGGCGCTGATTATGAAAAAAGCAATGTTCCGTGCGCTTCGGTCAAAATACTTGATAATGTTAAATCTGCCGATATGGATGCTCAGGAGGCTGAGGCTATTTCACGCCTTATTCTTGCAAAAATCGCAAATAAAGAGCAAGTTAAGGATAAAGACGGCGAAAGAAACATAAGATACGGAGATTTTGTTATACTTCTTCGTTCAACTAAAAGGCACATAATGAATTACAACGAAATTCTCACTAAAAACGGAATTCCTGTTGTATGCGAAAACGCTTCAAACCTTATAGAGAGTAATGAAATCAGAATGATAATTTCCCTTTTGAAGGTAATAGATAATCCAATGCAGGATATTCCGCTTTTAGCAGTTATGATGTCTCCTCTGTACGGTTTTACGCCTGATGAACTCACACAAATCAAGCTTGAAAACGATAATGTAAAAACTAATTTATACACAGCGGTTTCAAATTCGGAAAATCAGAAAGTTAAAGACTTTCTTTCTGAATTAAAAATGTTTTCTGAAATTTCCGCTACGATGACGGTATCATCATTTATCAGGTATTTGTGTGAAACAAAAAGCATTTACGCCTTTGCAAGCGCTCTCGGAAATGCAGAGCAGAGATGCGCAAATATTAATGCGTTTATTTCATTTGCACAGGGGTTTGATTCATCAGATAGTATAGGTTTGACATCATTTATGCGCCTTGTATCAAAGGTTGAAGAGGGGGATAGGGGAATAGATTCTCCTGCACTTGTCTCAAATGATGAAAACGCCGTTAAAATTATGAGTATTCATCATTCAAAAGGACTTGAATTTCCTGTTGTTATACTTGCAGGCGCAAACAGAAGATATAATAATTCAGACCTTACAAAATCGGTTTTACTTGACCCGAAATACGGTGTTGCAATCAAATATCATAATGAAGATTTGCTTTATAAAACCGAGACTATGCAGTATTATGCAATGAAATCGGTGAGTAAAAATGCGTCAATCAGCGAGAATTTAAGAGTTCTTTATGTAGCTATGACAAGGGCAAAAGAACAATTTATAACTTATGCCACATATGAGAATGTTGAAAGCAAAGTAAACAGCCTTGCTGTTGGAATTATTGACGGAAATGTTAATCCTGCTATATGCAGAAATTATTCCTGCGACGCTAATTTCATTCTTGCCTGCGCTCTTATGCATAAGGACGGCAAAGAATTGAGAAAGCTTTCTGAAATCCCTGTAAAGACTTCAATATCCGATTTTGATATGGATGTTGAATTTGTTAATAACGAAAACGAAGAAATCTTTGAAGAATCGCAGGAAGACTGTAAAGCCGATGAAAATATTCTTGAAACAATTAAGAGCAGGGCAGAATATAAATACGACGGTATTATTTACAGCGCGATTCCTGCAAAAAGAAATGCATCTGAACTCGATGAAAGTATAAAAAGTTCTGAATTTTTTGCTTCGTCAAAACCTGCATTTTTAAATGACGGCGGTTTAACTCCGGGTCAAAAAGGCACGGCAATGCATTCGTTTATGCAGTTTTGTGACTATAAAAATTGCAGGGAAAATCTTGAAAATGAAATTTCAAGGATAACTGAAAACGGATATATAAGCAAGCAAGAAGCCGACTCGCTTGACAGAAATGAGCTTTCGCAGTTTTTTGAAAGCGAGTTTGCAAAAAGACTTTTCAGTTCTGATAAAATTTATAGAGAAATAAAAGTTACAACATTTGTTCCTGTTTCTGAATTTGAAGATGTTGATGAAAAATTCAGTGAAGAGAAAATACTTGTTCGTGGTATTTCGGACTGTGTATTTGAAGAAAACGGGGAGCTTGTACTTCTTGATTACAAAACTGACAGGGTGAAAACAGAAGAAGAACTGCTTTCAAGATATTCAAATCAGATAGGTTTTTATAGAAAAGTTATAGAAAAGACGCTTCAAAAACCTGTAAACGAAGCTGTTTTATACTCTTTTTCGCTTGGAAAAGTATGTTATTACTGATATTTTAAAAAAAACACTTGCATTTTCAGTTTTGTTGTGGTAACATTCTACTGTTAGTTGACATAATCAATTTTATATGAAGAGGTGAAAACAATGAAAGACGGAATTCATCCCAACTATGATACATGTACTGTAAAATGTGCTTGCGGCGCTACTTATGAGACAAAGAGCACTAAGAGCGAGCTTAAAGTTGATATCTGTTCTAAATGCCATCCTTTCTATACAGGTAAGCAGAAGCTTGTTGATACAGGCGGTCGTGTTGACAGATTCAATAAGAGATACGGAAAAAAAGCTTAAGAAATTATTAAGGCAGCGGTTAACCGTTGCCTTTTTTCTTGATGGTATATTGATTGCTTATGAAAGAATATAAGACAGTTGAGTTTGAAAACAGCGATGATTTTGTAGAAAAAAAGTCTCGCTTTATAGGATATGTAAAGCCTGTAAAAACATCTGACGAGGCGCTTGAGTTTATAAATAAAATTAAATCAAAGCATTGGGATGCTACACATAATGTATACGCATATGTGCTCAAAGAAAATAATATTCAGCGTTACAGTGATGACGGCGAGCCGTCTGGTACGGCAGGAGTTCCTGTTTTAGATGTTATACTTAAAAACGGGCTTGTTGATGTCTGTGTTGTTGTAACCAGATATTTCGGCGGAATCCTTCTCGGTGCAGGCGGACTTGTTAGAGCTTATTCACACGGCTCTAAAATTGCACTTGAATCAGGAAATATTATAACTATGGCGCCTTGCAAAATCTTGAGCGTCAAAGTTGATTACAGTTTTTATGAACGAATGAACATTCTCCTTTCTGAATTTAACGCTAATATTGAAGAAACGCTTTTTGAGGAAAGTGTAAAAATGACCTTTTCTTTGAAAGAGGATAAAGTAACGCTTTTATCAGAAAAGCTTACAGAACAAAGCAACGGTAAATATGTTTTAACTGAAGTAGGAGAAAAGTTCGCAAAAGTTTAATCAAAAAAGAAAAGCGCCTGATAAATTCAGGCGCTTTAATACTGTTCTTCTTAATCTTTCTTATTAAGTTCAATAACATTTATTTCGGGATGGTTGAAAAGGCGCAGGGGAAATTCTGAATTGCCGAGCCCTCTGCTGATAATCAGTTTTGGCCTTTCTCCGAAAGAACCTCTTGCATATTTCGGAAACAATCCTTGTCCAGGGCTGAATACTGGTCCGATAAACGGCAAGATAAACTGACCGCCATGGGCGTGCCCTGAAAGCTGAATATCGAAATCATATTGTCTGTAATTCATCTCGTCAATCTTTTCAAAGTTTTCGGGGAAATGGCTTAAAACAATTTTGAAGCCTTTACTCTCATCAAGTTTTTCAAAGAAAGGCGACATATCTTTATATTTGAATGTTCCGTTTTTCCTAGCAACATAATCTTTGAAATCTGCCTGGTTTTCATCAAGTCCCAAAACTGAAATCTCAGTATTCTTAACTACTATATTTCCAACTTCATTCAATAAAACATTAAAGCCAATGTTTTCGAGTTCATTCATTAAACTCTCGAAACATTCAAGTCTTCTTTCGTGATTGCCTGTTATATAGAATACAGGTGCTGTTTTTACAAGTTCACATCCTAAAGAAAACATTTTATCTTTGTTTTTGCAGTGGTCATTGATATAATCGCCCGTTATCATAATGATGTCGGGTTTAAGTTCTTTAACCTTGTTGAGCGCTTTGTAAAAAGGCTTTGAATGAAGATCGGACAAATGAACAATTATTATGCTGTCACTTTTAATTTTGTCGCTTGAAATACTGTATTCAGTTATATCAATTTTGTTGTTTTCATAGTAACAAAAAAGTCCCATCAATCTGTCTCTTATACACATCTGACGCTGCCGACGATCGCATAAG
>UQFL01000012.1 GCA_900540305.1 uncultured Oscillospiraceae bacterium
GATCAGCCTCGGTCTCGTGGGCTCGGAGATGTGTATAAGAGACAGGTATTATTTTACTGTGAATTTTCCTATTCGTAAGAATATTAACTAAGTAAACTTCAAGAGAGGTATTTTATGAATATAGCACTTATTGCACATGACGCAAAAAAAGAACTGCTTGTACAGTTTTGTATTGCATACTGCGGAATTATGAGCCGCCACGATTTGTGCGCAACAGGCACAACAGGCAAACTTGTACATGACGCAACAGGACTTAATATAAATTGCTTCCTTGCAGGAAGCCAGGGCGGCGGCCAGCAGATTGCAAGCCGCATTGCCTGCAATGAAATAGACCTTTTAATATTTTTCAGAGACCCGCTCAACCCCAAGCCGCACGAGCCGAATGATAACGATCTTTTAAGACTTTGCGATGTTCACAACATTCCGTTTGCAACAAACATTGCAACGGGAGAGGCGCTTATCAGAGGCGTTGAAAGAGGCGATTTTGAGTGGAGAGAAATCGTTAACCCGAGATATAATTCCTAAAACAACGGGCAGGTGCAAACCCGCCCTGTTTTTTCGATTGGAGATAAAAAATGGCACTTATTACTAAAGCGATTAAAGGCACAAAAGATGTTTTGCCGAAAGACGCATACAAAAATCAGTATATTGAAAGCACTGCGCTTGATGTTGCCGAAAGATTCGGTTACAAGGAAATACGCACGCCCGTATTTGAGCACACAGAGCTTTTTCAGAGGGGTGTTGGAGACACCACTGATGTTGTGCAGAAAGAGATGTACACATTTGATGATAAGGGCGGAAGAAGCATAACTCTTCGACCCGAAGGCACGGCAGGCGCTGCTCGCTCATACCTTGAAAACGGACTTTGCAACGAAGCGCTTCCGCAAAAAGTTTGCTATATCACATCCTGCTATCGCTATGAAAAGCCGCAGGCAGGCAGGCTTCGCGAGTTCCACCAGTTTGGAATCGAATGCTTCGGCACTTCTTCACCGCTTGCTGACGCTGAAATCATTGCGCTTGCAAGCACAATTTTCAACGAACTCGGCGTTAAGGATTTAAGCCTTGAAATAAATTCAATCGGCTGTCCTGAATGCCGTGCTAAATATCACGAAGCTCTTAAAGAGTATTTCAGAGAGAGAAAGGACGAGCTTTGCGACACCTGCAACGAACGCCTTGAAAGAAATCCCATGAGAATACTCGACTGCAAATCCCCCATCTGCTCAGAGATTGCAAAAGACGCTCCTGTTGTTCTTGACTATCTCTGCGATGAGTGCAGAGAGCACTTTGAAGCGGTTAAAGGCTATCTCACCGCTCAGAACATCGAATTTACAGTTAATCCGCACATTGTAAGAGGACTTGACTACTACACCAAAACAGTTTTTGAATTTGTTTCAAACTCAATCGGCGCACAGGGCACAGTTTGCGGCGGCGGAAGATATGACGGACTTATTGAAGAACTCGGCGGTCAGAAAACACCGTCCCTCGGCTTTGGTATGGGACTTGAAAGACTTATGCTTCTTATGGAAGCGCAGGATTGTGAATTTCCTCAAGACAAAGTGCCCGACTTATTCATTGTTGCTCTTGGCGACAAAGCAACGCTCAAGGCTGTTGAAATTGCCAAGGATATGAGAACGGAGGGCTACACCTGCCTTTATGACCTCAACGGCAGAAGCCTTAAAGCACAGATGAAATACGCTAACAAGCTTGGCGCAAAATATGTTATAGTCCTCGGTGACAAAGAGGTTGAGGAGAAAATCGCCACTCTTAAAAATATGAAAGACGGCGAAGATACTGAAATTGCTCTTGACACTTTCGTTAGCGGCTATTACAGCATTACCCTTTCAAGCGAGCTTGAAGATTTGCAGATTAACGGAGAGGAATTTGATTTCAATTCACTTTTCGGACTTGATAAAAAAGACTGATTATTCGGAGAACAGCTATGGAAACTATAAAAGGACTTAAAAGAACTGACTACTGCGGAGATCTGCGTTTGTCAGACTGCTCAAAAGAAGTTACTCTTTTCGGCTGGGCGCAGAGACAGAGAGACCTCGGCAACCTTATCTTTATTGATTTGAGAGACAGATCAGGTATCGTTCAGCTTTCTTTCAGCGATAAGACTGACAGAGAGGTTTTTGAAAAGGCGCAGAGCGTAAGAAGCGAATATGTACTTGCGCTCAAAGGCATCGTATGCGAGAGAGAAAGCAAAAACAAAGAGATTCCCACAGGCGACATTGAAGTTGCCGTTACGGAACTTCGTATAATTTCAAAGGCGCAGACTCCCCCGTTTGAGATTTCAAAGGCTGACAGCGTAGGCGATGAAACAACGCTCAAATATCGCTATCTCAACCTCAGAAATGAAAAACTCACAAAGAACATAATCATGCGCCACAAAATCGCAAAAATTGCGAGAGATTATTTTTATGACAACGGTTTTCTTGAAATTGAAACACCGATGATGATTAAATCAACTCCTGAGGGCGCAAGGGACTATGTTGTTCCGAGCAGAATACACAACGGCAAGTTTTACGCTTTGCCGCAGAGCCCGCAGATTTACAAGCAGCTTTTGATGATTTCAGGCTTTGACAGATATATTCAGCTTGCAAGATGCTTCAGAGATGAAGACCTGCGTGCAGACCGTCAGCCCGAATTCACTCAGATAGACCTTGAAATGAGCTTTGTAGATACTGACGATATTATGGATATGGCAGAGGGCTTTATCAAAAAGCTTATGAAAGAAACGCTTGATATTGATATTGACTCACCTCTCCCGAGAATGACTTTTGCAGACGCAATGAACAAATACGGCTCAGACAAGCCCGACACAAGATTTGATATGCTTATCAATGATATTTCGGACTGGGCTTGCAAAACAGATTTCGTAGTGTTCAAGAGCGCTGTTGAGGCAGGCGGTTCTGTTAAGGCTATCGTTGCTAAAAACGCCGCTTCTGTATACACAAGAAAGAAAATAGACAAGCTTACCGAGTTTGTTAAGGGAATCGGTGCAAAGGGTCTTGCTTATATCAGATGGGCTGACGAAGAACCCAACTGCTCCTTTGCAAAATTCCTTAAAGACGGCGAGCTTGACAGCCTTATTGCTCAGCTCGGCGCAGAAAAAGGCGACTGCGTATTTATCGTTAGTGACAAGACTTCTCTTGCGCTTTCAGTTATGGGTGCGCTTCGTCTTACAGTTGCCAAAGAGCTCGGCATAATTCCCGAGGACAAATGGAATTACCTTTGGATTACGGAAATGCCTTTCTTTGAATATGACGAAGAAAGCGGTGAATGGCTTGCAATGCACCATCCGTTCACAATGCCGCTTGAGGAGTGCATTCCCTATCTCGATACAGATAAATCGAAGGTGCGCGCTCAGGCATTCGACCTTGTTCTCAACGGAACAGAGCTTTCCTCAGGTTCAATGAGAATTACAGACTGTGAGCTTCAGAACAAAATGTTTGAACTTCTCGGAATGGAGCAGGAGGAAATTGACGCTAAATTCGGGTTCCTTGTTGAAGCTTATAAATACGCATCTCCCCCGCACGGCGGAATGGGTATCGGACTTGACAGACTTGCAATGCTTATCTGCCACGCAGACAGCCTGAGAGATGTTACAGCATTCCCGAAAGTTCAGAATGCAAGCGAGCTTATGAGCGGCGCTCCCACATATATTGATGATATTCAGCTTGATGAGTTGGGAATACAGATTGCAAAGGCGGAAGATAAATAATGAGCAACTTTTTTGCAATGGTAAGCCGAATGAGGCTCATCAACCGCTGGGCGCTTATGCAGAACACGGCGCAGGAAAACATTGCCGAACACAGCCATAATGTGGCTGTAATTGCCCATGCGCTTTGCATAATCGGCAACAAGGAATACGGCAAAAATCTCAACGCCGAAAGATGTGCCCTGCTTGCGCTTTATCATGATACAACTGAGGTTATAACAGGCGATATGCCTACGCCCGTAAAATACTGCAATGATGAAATAACATCTGTTTACAAGGATGTTGAAAGAGTTGCAGGCAACAGGCTTCTCAATATGATTCCCGAAAAGTTCAAGGATGAGTATTCTCCCCTTTTCAACAAAGAGGAAGAGGACAAAGAACTTTGGAAATTCGTTAAAGCCGCAGACAAGATTGACGCGCTTATTAAATGTATTAACGAAACGAGAATGGGAAACCGAGAATTTGAAAAGGCACTTGAAACACAGAAAAGCATTGTTTACAGCATTGAAATGCCAGAAGTAAAATATTTCTGTGATGAATTTTTGCCCGCCTATTACCTCACCCTTGACGAGCATACAAAGTCATAAAAAACTTATACACATTAAAAGACCCTTGAGATTTTCTCAAGGGTCTTTGTTTGTTTTAATCAGTTGCTTTGAACATCGTTATAATCCGTTTCGTTAAAATTATTATAATCGAACGGCTTTTCGGGGATTAAAATTGCGCAGATGATATACGCAAGTACTCCCGTGCCTACAAACAGAACTGCAAACACCCACAAAAGGCGAACTATCGTAGGGTCTATTCCGAAGAACTCCGCAATTCCGCTGCACACTCCTGCGAGCTGTTTGTTCACAGGATCTCTGTAAAGCTTTTTCTTCATTTTATCTCCTCAATTATTTAGCTGCCATCTCGGCTCTTGCCTCTTTGATGCGCTCAACGAAGAGTTTACCTGTTTCTGTAATCTTATCATAATCGCCTGTTTTAGCGCCTGCGATAAGAGATGAACCTGCGCCGCAAGCAACTGCGCCTGCTTTGATCCATTCCTTAACATTGTCAACAGAAACGCCGCCTGAGGGCATCATAACAGCATTCGGGATGGGACCGTGAATATCTTTGATGAATGCAGGGCCTGCAATGTCTCCGGGGAATACCTTGAGAACATCAGCGCCGCATTCCATAGCTGCAACAGCTTCTGTGGGGGTATAAATACCAGGCATTGACGGAATACCGTAACGGTTGCAGCACTTAACTGTTTCGGGGTCAAAGTACGGGGAAACGATGTACTCAGCGCCTGCAAGGATTGCGATTCTTGCAGTAGCAGCATCCATAACTGTGCCTGCGCCGATGATGATTTCGCCGTTGTTGTATTTAGCTCTCATCTGCTCGATAAGCTTATCAGCGTGAGGAACTGTGAAAGTAAGCTCGATTGCAGCAACGCCGCCTTTGATACAAGCGTCTGTGATTTTCTCAGCCTGCTCCAATGATGTTGCACGAACTACTGCAACGATGCCGACATTCTGAATTTTTGCAAGTGTTTCAATTTTATTAGCCATTTCACATAACTCCTGTTTGTTATATTAGTATTTATTATTAAATAATTATCTCTGAACTCTCGCTGTGCCGCCGTTAACCTTTGACTCAACCTCTTTAAGAGATGCCATTGAGGTATCGCCGGGAGTTGTCATTGCAAGAGCGCCGTGAACAACGCCGTAATTTACAGCCTTCTGAGGATCTTCATAAGTCATAAGACCGTAAATAAGACCTGAAGCAAAGCTGTCGCCGCCGCCAACACGGTCCATAATCTCAAGTGCGGGGAATTCGATTGAGTTATAAACCTTGCCGTCTGCATAGCAAATAGCTTTCCAAGAGTTTACTGTTGCAGTTTTAACTGTACGAAGAGTTGTAGCAATAACCTTGAAGTTAGGATATGCCTTGCAAACTTCGCTGAGCATCTTTACATAGCCGTCCATGTTCAGTTCCTTGAGGTCTGCGTCGTTGCCCTCAACCTCAAATCCGAGACAAGCTGTGAAATCTTCTTCGTTGCCTATCATAACATCAACATACTTTGCAAGCTCTCTGTTAACTTCCTGAGCCTTTGCCTGACCGCCGATGTCATTCCAAAGAGACGGACGATAGTTAAGATCGTAAGAAACGATTGTGCCGTACTTTTTAGCAGCTTTTACAGCTTCGATAACAACCTGAGCTGAATTTTCAGAAAGAGCTGCGTAAATACCGCCTGTATGGAGCCAACGAACGCCGAGCTTGCCGAAAATATAATCCCAATCAATATCGCCGGGCTTAATCTGGCTGATAGCTGTATTGCCTCTGTCTGATGTGCCGACAGCACCTCTGATACCGAAACCACGCTCTGTGAAGTTGATACCGTTTCTTGTTGTTCTGCCGATACCGTCATACTTAACCCACTTGATAAGAGAAGTATCTACGCCGCCCTGAAGAATAAGGTCCTCAAGAAGATAACCAACCTCATTTTCAGCAAAAGCAGTAACAACAGCGGTTTTCATACCAAAGCAACGGCGAAGACCTCTTGCTACATTATATTCGCCGCCGCCTTCCCATGCTCTGAAAGAGCGGGCTGTTTTAATTCTGCCCTCGCCGGGGTCAAGACGAAGCATGATTTCACCGAGTGATATTTCATCAAAAGCACATTCCTCTTTTGGTCTTAAATTAAGATTCATAAGAATTCCTCCGTAAGTTTAAAAATTAAAATATTTCATTGCGTTGTTATATGAAATGCCCTGAACTATCTCTTTGAGCATTTCTTCATCGTTGGCATACCAACCGTCCTCTACCCATTTACCGATAAGGGAGCACATTATTCTTCTGAAATATTCGTGTCTGCCGTAAGAAGTAAATGAGCGTGAATCTGTTTCCATACCAACAAATTTGCCGAGTATTCCGAGATTGCCAAGGGTTTTCATTTGGTCTGTCATACCGTCCATAGTATCAAGGAACCACCAAGCAGGGCCAAACTGAATTTTTGATTCAGCCTCATCGCTCTGGAAATTGCCGAGCATTGTTGCAAGAACAACATTGTCCTTATTATTGAGATTGAAAAGAATTGTTTTGGGAAGCTCGCCGCTGACATTGAGTGAGTCAAGAAAACGGCTGAGCGGATAAGCTATATTTTCATCTCCGACAGAGTCAAAGCCCGTATCTGCGCCGATTGAATTAAACATTGCAGTATTATTATTTCTCATTGCGCCGATATGAATTTCCATTGCCCAGCCAAGCTTGTGGTACTTTTTGCCAAGCTCAATAAGAACAGCAGTTTTGTAAATATCGCATTCGTGCTTTGAAAGCTTTTCGCCGTTCATTGCACGCTCGAAAGCTGCTTCAATTTCTTCTTCATCCGCCTTTTCAAACGGTACATAGTCAAACGCCTGATCTGAAACACGGCAGCCTGCTTTGTCGAAATAATCAATCCTGTTTAAAAGAGCAGTTATCACATCTTTATAAGACTTGATTTCAACGCCTGCAACCTCGCCAAGCTTTTTAATGTAATCACTAAAACCGTCAAGGTTAACATTGAGCGCTTTGTCAGGTCTAAAACTCGGAAGCACCTTGCAGTCAAAATCTTCAACATCTTTGAGCAGAGCGTGATATTTAAGGTCGTCAATCGGGTCATCAGTTGTGCAAACAACCTTAACATTTGACTTTTTAATAAGGCTCTGCGGTCTGAAATCTCCGTTTTTGATAGCCTCGTTGGCACGGTCATAAATTTCATCCGCTGTTTTTGCACTGAGAGGCGTATCAATACCGAAATAACGCTGAAGCTCAATATGAGCCCAATGATAAAGCGGATTGCCTATCGCATACTGAATAGCATAAGCAAATTTTTCAAATTTCTCTCTGCCGCTTTTGTCACCCGTGCAATAATCCTCGCTAACGCCGCAAGAGCGCATTGCGCGCCATTTATAATGGTCGCCGCCCAGCCAAAGCTCGGAAATATCGCTCGGAGTTTTGTTTTCATAAATTTCTTTAGGATTTAAATGGCAGTGATAATCGCAAATCGGCATATCTTCACAATATTCGTGAAAGAGTTTTTTTGCTGTTTCGGTATCAAGCAAAAAATCCTTGTCCATAAATTTTTTCAAGTTTTCATCGCCTTTCCGCACGGGGCAGATATGTATTTTCACAGCTATATTATATACTCTGCCCTCGTTCATTTCAAGCAATAAAAGCATATAATATAATAATTTAATCTTTCTTAATTGATTATTAATAATATTGTTGGTATAATAATAAATAATATTTAAAGAAACAGAAAGGCATTTATTTCTTATGAAAATATGTATTTTCGGCGCTTCAAGCGACTATATAGATAAAAAATTCTCAGACAGCGCATATAACCTTGCCGCAAAAATGGCAAAAAGAGGTCATTCTCTTGTTTTCGGTGGCGGCGGAAGCGGCGTTATGGGCGCAAGCGCAAGAGGTTTTTATGATAACGGCGGTCATATTTTAGGCGTGGCCCCGAAATTTATGACGCAGTATAACATCTTTTTTAAAAACTGCACAGATTTCAAACTTACCGAAACTATGGCTGAGAGAAAAGCGTATATGGAAGAACAGGCGGACTGTTTTGTTGTTGCACCCGGCGGAATAGGAACATATGAGGAATTTTTTGAGGTCTACACCTTAAAACAGCTTGCAAGGCACTCAAAAGCAATTGTAATTTTCAACCCATACGGCTATTATGACAAGATGATAGAAATGCTTCGTCATACCGTTTCTGAAAGATTTCTTGAAAAAACATCGTTTGATCTTATAAGCGTTTTTGATAATGACGACGCCCTTATTGATTATCTTGAAAACTACAAAGGCGTTGAAACAAATGTTATTGAAACAAGATACGGCTTTAAAAATAACTGATAAACATTCGTAAACAGCAGATTTTTGTCTGCTGTTTATTTTTTGTTTCCGTTTAATGATATTAAGTTTCCGATTTTTGAATTGTTGGCATATTTTTATTGTGATAAAATTAAAATAGATATATCAAATGCCATTGAAAGAAGGAGACTTTTATGAAAGCGATTAAAAAAATAGCAGAAGCGGTAAATTCCCGTTCAGGGTCGTTTATATTTTTTACATTGGCTTTGTCGGCATTTACATTTTTTTACAGCAGTGACTGGGCATACGGATTTATAATTGAGTTATATCCGCTCGGAAACGGTTTTATAACGCTTATGTTCTGCCTCACAGGCGCAGCGGCGTTGGTTTCCCTGATTTCAATAATCATAAACGCATTTTCAAAAGACAGAAAGCAAATCAGAGGCATAAAAATATTCAATGCAATACATATAATCTTTGCAATAATAGGAATAATTGCTTTTATTTACACCTTTGCATTGCTGTTTGGATTGGATAAAGGCATTACGGCAAGCGGATTTCAAAACGGATTTAGCAGTTTATTGCCAAACATAGGCTATTGGGGCACCGCTGTTGCGCTTGGACTTGCGCTCACAGTAGTCAGCGTTCCTAAAAAGGCGGCAAAAGCGCTTATTGCGTGTGTACTTATACTCGCTCTAATAATAAGCCCGATTGCTTTGGCGCAAATATCAACGGGGGCTGAAATTGCAAACGCTCCCGAAATGAATATTCAGTCTGAAAATCTTTTGACAGGGGCGAAAATAGTGTACGAAAGTCTTAAAAAAGGAGAAAAAGCAGACGCTGTTAATCTTCTTGACGACAGTAAAAAATGCTGGACTGCGCAAGACCCACAGCGCACTCCCGAAGAAGGTCATCCTGACGCTAACAACAGTTATGTTGAAATTGAGCTTGACGGAGAAAAAACATTCAATACAGCAGTAATTGAAGAGGACGGCAACGAAGCGCAGTATTTCAGGCTTCAGGCGCTTGTGGGTGACGAATGGACAACAATCTACCAAAGCGAAAAAATACAGGCGCAGAGACTTTGCAGTTTTGACCCCGTAACAACAAGCCGCATAAGACTTTCAATAGATAAATTCAGAGACAGCGACACACCCGTAAAGATAAAATCTATTAAGATTTACAACGAGGAAAAAAGAAACGCTGATAATTTTGAGGTTACTGCATATCAGAGACTTGACGGAGATGTGCCGACAGAGATTTTAGCACGCGGCGAAGAATATGTTTCAAATTACGCAAGATTTTACGATGTTTACAGCACCATTATCGTTTTCGGTGCGGTAAGCTGGGATGAAAACGGAAATATGAGTTTCGGTGAGGGCGGAGAAGAAAATTTTGCCCGTCAAATAGAAGCCCTTAAAGAAATAATTGCTCACCGTTCTAATCCTGATCACGAAGTTAAACTGATAGTAACAGCGCTTGCTGACGGAACATGGGGCGATGAACACAACGGCGTAAACGCTTATATGGGCAAATACTGGGAGTCCATCGCGGACAAAATTGTTGCGTTTGCAGAAAAATATGAATTTGACGGCGTTGACATAGACTGGGAATATCCGCAGACCGCAGAGGACTGGAAATGCTTTGACAATTTCATTGAACGACTTGATGAGGGGCTGAAAAAAACGAATCCCGATTCCATTCTTTCCTCCGCTCTTTCAGCAGGCAGTCTTGGACTGAGTAAGGAAACACTCGACAGAATAGACCAAATTCAATTCATGGCTTATGACGGAAAAGATGAGGACGGCTATCAAAGCTCGCTTCAGCAGGCGCAGGAAGGACTTGCGGACTTTATCAAAAACGGCGCCGATATTACAAAAATCAACATTGGAATTGCTGCTTACGGAAGACCTGTAAACGGTTCGCCATACTGGGCTTCGTGGAGAGCTCTTGAAGAAGCGAATTACTGGGACAACAAGTATTACAATGTTCACGATGCGGGTCAGGTTTACGAAGGAACATTCTGTTCCCCCGCACTTGCAGGTGACAAAACTGCCTATGCCCTGCTTACAGGATGCGGCGGTGTTATGGTATTCAGAGTGGCGTGCGACAAAACGATGGATGACCCAAACAGCGTTTCATGCGGAATTGAAAACGCACTCCAAAGATATTTCAACGAGTGGTAATATAAAATGACGCTGTACATTATCATTCTAAAATAAAACAGCACAAAAAGAACCCTGCTCTCGGAAGATTTCACCCTTCCAAGAACGGGGTTTTCATTTTAATACTTAGTATATTTAAAACTCTTTTGCGATTACCAGCTTCCGCCGCCACCGCCGCCTGAGCCGCCGCCTGAGAAACCGCCACCGCCCGAAGAGGAAGTCTGCGGAGCAGAAGTCATTGCCTGCTGACAGCTGCGAAGTGTACTGTTCATAAAGCTGAACATCAGCACTCTGTCAAACGCAGAGGTGCCCCTGTACCATTCGGGTGGTTCAAGCGCAATTCCCTCAAATTTTTCCGTAAACACATCGGAAACGCCGAGAACATAGGCATAAGGCAGAATATCATAATAGTACTTAGGATTGTCAAAAACAAGAGTTTCAAGCCTTTCCTTTTCGGCTGTTTCAAGGAACATTTTAAAGCCCTTTATTTTTTGAAGTGTATCGTGGCCTTTTTCTGTTCTCTTGCGCACGAAGAAAGAAAGGATAAACGCCGCCGCCAAAACGGCAATTCCAGCCGCAAATGCGCCGTATCTGTCATTAACACCGAAAGTATTATTATAAATGAATACATCTATAACGACAGAAACAACAACGGATAACCAGCACAACATTCTCATTTTAAGAGATACATTTGAGAATACCTTTTTGCGGTTTTCAAATGTGTTGTAATTAGCGGCGATTTTATTAAGGTGAACATAGAATTTCTCTTCAAGGTCATCTTGAGTTACGGAATTTCTGCCGCCTTCAAAAAGCCCGTCAAAGAATATCTTTTTGTTTACATCGTCACCCGAATAAGTTTTCAGGCGTTCAATAACATAATCGCCTGCAATATATTTTCTGCTGTCGCCCGTATCTCTGATAGCGACATATCCCTCGTTCGCAAGTTCAATCAAAAGAGGTACAAGGTCCTGATTAGTAACCATTCCCTTGTTCCAGTAAGCAACATCTGCACTGCTCATACCCTTTGGAGGATAGAATTCAACAACCTTTATAATATCCCTGTCCCTGCCGAATTTTGACCACATAATCAAAACGAAAATAAAGCAAAGCACCGGGATAAGAACAAGCAGAGCAAGTTTTATTGCATGGGCGGTATGATTGAAATAAAAATATCCGTCAGGCAATTCAAGTCTTACGGTAAACGCTTCATAAGGCTGTAAATCACGAGTAAGAGAACCGCTTATGTTATTGCCGTTTACATAGTATTCAATATCATCAGTGCCAGCCGAGCCGTAACTTCCCGTTGAAAAGCCGAGCATATCGCTGTTAAACTCTTTAGGCATATTTATTTCAAAAGAAACATTCTGAATATATGTATCCCAGCCCGTACCGATGATATTGAAATAAAGTTCGTCAATACCGTCGTTTACATCTTCACCAAGGGCGTAATTATACGAAATCGTGTAATGTTTTGGCCCTGTTACTGTTGTATCCTCATCGCCTATCTGAAGCACAAGCTCAGAATTTTCCGTAGAGCGTGAATAGTTTTCGCTGCATTTTACGGAAGTGATTTTCGCCGTGGTAACAGCCTTTGAGCCGTCCGCATGCTCAACCCTGTTTTTTATGGGGATATATCTCATAATTCCGTGTCGAGGAGAATTGAAATAAGCGTCAATATCCTCTGTAATCTGAAGAATATTATCCTCAGTTACATTCATTTCAACATGGTATGAAGTGATATAATACGGCTCATTATCATAATCTGCTGCCTGAGCAGGAAAAGCGCATAAGGCGGTGCAGACAAGAGTTAAAACAAAAACGGTTAATCTTTTTAAAGCTGACATTAAAATTCCACCTTTACAGCTTCTTTTTCGCTTGCGTTTTCAATATTAAACATCTGCTTTTTGCCGAATTTAAACATAGAAGCGATTATGCTTGAAGGGAACATTTCTATCTTGTTGTTGTAATCCCTAACAACGGCATTATAATATTTTCTGGCATTTGCAATATCCTCTTCCGTCTGCTGAAGCTGAGCGTTTAAATCGAGGAAGTTTTGATTTGCCTTTAAATCGGGATACTGCTCAGCAAGTACATTTATTGAAGCAAGACCCTTGGCAATTTCGCTGTTTGCGGAAATTTTTTCATCCTCGCTCATATCCGAATAACGAACATTTCTTGCAGAAATTACCCTTTCAAGCGTTTCAGCCTCGTGCTTTGCATAGCCCTTAACTGCGGAAACGATGTTTGGGATAAGGTCCCACCTCTTTTTGAGGTAAACATCCATTGTTGCAAACGCTTCTTCAACAGAATTTTTTCTGCGGATAAGCGAATTATATGTTGTACCAACATATACACCCAAAATTATAATTAACAAAACGATTACGGCAACAATTATTACAGCGGCTAATGCACCTGCGCTCATAACCATTCCTCCTTTACAATATCATTTCAGCTTTACTTTACCATATATAAAATAATTATGCAATAATATTAAACACCATTAAAAGAAAAACTGCCCGACAGCGAAAGCCGCTGCCATGGCAGTTATTTTTATCAGTATATAAATTATACACCCGAATAAGCGTTGAATCCACCGTCTACAGGGATGCTTACTCCTGTGATGAATCCACTGTAAGCCTCGTCACAGAGGAAGAGAAGAGTTCCGTCAAGCTCTTCTGGCTCGCCGAATCTGTTCATAGGTGTTGCGGCAAGAATCTTGCCTGTTCTCTCTGTCGGAGTGCCGTCCTCATTCCAAAGAAGCGCTTTGTTCTGCTTTGTTGAGAAGAAGCCGGGTGCAATAGCGTTTACACGAATGCCCATAGGAGCAAAGTGAACAGCCATCCACTCCGTAAAGTTCTTAACAGCTGCCTTAGCAGCAGAATAAGCAGGAATTCTTGTAAGTGGTCTGTATGCGTTCATTGAAGTAACCATAACGATGCAGGAATTTTCCTTTTCAACCATATCCTTTGCGAAAACCTGTGTAGGAATAAGAGTTCCAAGGAAGTTGAGGTTGAAAACGAAGCTAATTCCGTTAGGGTCAAGGTCAAAGAAAGTTTTGATATTTTCGTCTTTCTGAACAAGGTCTATCTTTTCAAGAGTGTCCTTTGTTGTTGTGCCCTTGGGATTGTTTCCGCCTGCGCCGTTGAGAAGAATATCGCAGGTACCGAGTTTCTCTGCAATAATATCTCTTGCTTTCTGCATTGATTCAATTTCAAGAACATTGCATCCAACAGCGATAGCCTCGCCGCCGTCAGCATTGATTTCATCTGCGCAAGCCTGAGCAGCCTGTTCGTTCAAATCGAGGACAGCTACTTTACAGCCCTGCTTTGCAAGAGTTTTTGCAAAAGCGCCGCAAAGAACACCGCCGCCGCCTGTTACAACAGCTACTCTGCCCTTTAAATTTTCATGTGTCATAATTTTTCAGCCTTTCCGCCCACAAATCAGCTAAAGTAAGTTATATAATTCGGCATTGCACGGCGGAAACGCTTGTCCTGCGTGGGCTCAGGAAAACACCGCCTAGCCGTTCATATTTTATTTTCTGCTTTTTTCAACAGCTTCCCAAAGTCCGTTCAAATAGCAAACTCCGAGAGCTCTGTCATAAAGACCGTAACCGGGTCTTGCAACCTCGCCCCAAATCATTCTGCCGTGGTCAGGGCGAACATAACCGTCAAAGCCTGCTTCCTGAAGCGCTTTAACGATTTCATACATATCAAGAGAACCTGTGCTGCTCTCGTGTGCTGTTTCGTTGAACCACTGGTCATTGATAGAAACATTACGAAGATGAGCAAAATAGATGCGCTTGCCGATAACGGGATCTTTGATAATATCAACAAGGTCATTTTTAGGACTTGCACCGAGCGAACCTGTGCAAAGAGTAATTCCGTTATACTTGCTGGGCACCATTTCAAGAAGCTTTTTAAGAGCGTCCTTGCCGGTAATAATTCTCGGGAGTCCGAAAATTCCCCATGGCGGATCGTCCGGATGGATAGCCATTTTAACATCGCATTCCTCGCAAACGGGCATAATAGCTTCAAGAAAGTATTTAAGGTTTGCCCAAAGGTCATCGGCAGTAACACCCTTGTACTTTTCAAAAAGCTCTTTGATTTCGCCCATACGCTCAGGTTCCCAGCCGGGCATAGCGTAACCGTTTGAATTGTCGTCAATTTCCTTGAACATATCCTCGGGTGATTTGCCCTCTACCTGTTTGCCGTCATAGCAAAGGCAGGTTGAGCCGTCCGCAAGCGGCATATAAAGGTCTGTTCTAGTCCAGTCAAAAACGGGCATAAAGTTGTAGCAAATACATTTTACGCCAACTTTTGCAAGGTTTCTGATTGATGTTTTATAATTTTCAATCAGCTTATCGCGGCTTGGAAGACCGATTTTAATATCTTCGTGCACATTTACACTTTCAATACATTCCATTGAAAGTCCTGCAGCAGTAATTTCGTCGTACATTGCCTGCACACGGTCCATTGTCCACGGTTCACCCGCAGGCAGGTCGTGAAGCGCAGGAACAACTCCCACAACATTCGGTATCTGCTTTATCTGCTCAAGCGAGATAGTATCAAGCTTATTACCGAACCAGCGAAAGGTCATTTGCATAGATTAAACCTCCTGTTATTTTTTCACACCCATTCTATCACACATCATTCGCCGTTTCAAGTTTTATTCTTCTTTATCTTCAGCCTTTTCGTTTGAAAATATTATTTCTTTTTCCTCACCAATATCTTCAAGCAGAGAATAGCTTGCAGTTATTGTTATTCCCGATTGAGTAATCTCTGTATCAATATTTTCCCCTAAAATTTCACAGTTTTTCAGTTCTTCTTTTTTTCTTTCTTCAAGCTGTGCAGCCGCAAGTGTTTCAAGCGCCTCATCTGAAGCGCTCTCCTTTTCGGTTGAATAATAACTCCGTTTTTCAGTGAATATGCCTATTGGCAGGCGAAAGCCGTCAACAACAAGATATGTTTTAGAATAATCGATTTGGTAATTTTCCCTCTTATCATTTATAAAAAGCGGTATTTCTATTCCGTAAAAATAAAAAGATTTAAATTCTTTTTCGTCCGTTGTGGTTTTTATGCTCTGCTCCCTCGGAACATTAACCGTAATTGTTGCGTCTGTTTTTGCCATAACCGTTCCGTGTGCGTGTGCATAGTGATTTTTCTGAAGCACCTGATATTCGTCTTTAGGCTCATAAACGCCCGAAATAAGCAAATCGCCTTTTGTAACAGCTTCGCCCTCTTTTACCGCTTCCCAGCCGCCGAGTGCAGTTACGCTAACAATAACGCCGTCTTTTTTTGCGATAACATTTGTTATCTTTGTATCATCTTCAACCTCGGGCTGTTTTACGGCTTCCCTGATTTCAACCTGCGCAAGACAGCCGAGTTTATTTATGGAAATCCACGCCACCTCGTCAAATTCAGCCATAACGGCAAATTCAAGGTTTTCCTTGTCCGTCTGCGCCCATCTTGCACCTGTTTTAAAGCCGTTTTTAGCAAGAAAATCTACAATAGCCGCCTGCTGCAAGGTATCATTTCCTATTACTGTTATATTCCAAATATAGCCTGTGAGAAATGAAGTCATAAAAACGAACAGCAAAAGCCCCGCAAAAACTCCCCATCTGTCTTTGAGAGGGTGAAGAATAAAAGGCAGACCTCGCTTTTTTATTATTCTGAGCCTGCCGCCGCTTTTTTGCGCAATTTTACGGAGCTTTTTATAAGAATTTATAGAGCATCTTGCAGTCAGCGCCTTTTCAGAATATATAATGTTTTTAATATTAATATTCTCTTCATAGCACAAATTAATAAATTTATCAGCAAAACCGCCCGTAAAGGTAAAAATTACATATCCTGAAATAAGATTTATAAGTTTAATCAGCATTGGAAAAATCAAGGCTCATTATGAACCCCTCCACAATCGCTCCCTCAGGTGTGAAAGAATCGATATGGAGCTCCTCTCCGTGAAAAGTTACGCATTTTTTGCCGATATTAAGCTTTATTTTTTCTGACGAATATTCAAGCACAGATTTAAGTCCGTCCACAACGCACTGCATATTGCCGTAAAGTTCGAGATGAGGTTCCCCCGTAAAATATTCAGTCGGAAAATCCGTTATATTTTTTATTTTCTTTTTTCTCATAAAACCACCAATAATTTATATGAATTATATAGGTGATATTATGAAGATAAAAAAAGACGCTTTTCTGCTTATTTTTTCAATAGCGGTTGCCGGGCTTTTAATGATTTTTTCATATAAGGCAAAAGATGGTGCGCTTTACGGCTTTGCGCTTGCCGAAAAGGTTATAATTCCGAGTCTTCTGCCGCTTTTGATTATATTTAATTTTATTTTAAACAGCGGTGCAGGTCGGGTTCTTGAAAAACTGCTCTCCCCCATTACATACGGCGTATTCAGACTGCCTGTCTGTACGGGTGCGGCAATATTTTTCGGACTTCTCGGCGGATACCCCACAGGGGCGCTTTTAACAAGAAGCCTTTATCTCAACGATGATATAGACAGCAAAACGGCGGCAAGAATGATGCGCTTTAATTTCTGCGGCGGTGCAGGGTTTATTGTAACCGCTGTTGGAACAGGATTTCTTCAAGACCGAAAATGCGGTTTGATTTTATTTGCATCCTGCGTTTTATCGTCACTAATAATAGCGATGATAACTGCTTTTTTTGATAAAAGCCGAGAAAAAGGAACTGTTGATTACATATCCTGTTCACCGTCAGACGCACTGTGCAAAAGTGTTGACCAGTCTGCAAAAAGCGTAATAAGCATATCCTGCTACATAATACTTTTTTGCGCTGTTCAGTACTGTATTGATTTTCCCGAAACGCTTATGCCGATAATAGAAATAACAAGCGGAATTGCTGGGGCGTGCAAAAATCTTTCACTGCCGCAGACGGCTTTTTTGCTTTCTTTCGGCGGTTTATGTATTCATTTACAGCTTTTCACCGTAATAAGCGAAATAAAAATGAAGTACTTTGACTTTTTTATATGGCGTGTTGCAGGCGGCGGACTTTCCTATATTGTCTGTATAATTTTACTTCGTGTTTTTCCGATAGAACAAGCCGTTTTTTCAAATTATTCAGATTCCATAGTAAGGCTGACAAGCGTAAATGCAACGCTTTCAGTTTTAATGGCTCTTGCCTGCGCAGTGTTTGTTTTTGACCTTGAAAACAGAAAAAGAAAATGTTAAAAAGCCGTTCTCAAAAGAGAACGGCTTAATGTATTTATTATTACAAAAGCAATAACAATATTAAATTTATTCCTTGTCGCCTTTATCCTTTTTATTCTTTTTACCTGTTGACATCTTATTAAGACCGTAGGTGATAAGAATAACTACACCGATAACAAGGAAAATACCTACCATGCCGATTGCAAGAACAGGAAGAGTCTGCTTCCAAGAATCAGCATTGATTGCCATTAAAACGGCACCCAAATTTGCTAATATACTAATCATATTTACCCTCCTTAAATAAGACCTTCAACAAGAGTCAAGATAAGTCCGCCTGCGATAACGGAAGCAATCTGACCTGAAACGTTTACGCTGATTGACTGCATAAGAAGGAAGTTCTGGTTATCCTCTTTAAGACCCATCTGGTTAACAACACGGCCGCTCATCGGGAATGCCGAAATACCTGCCGCACCAATCATCGGGTTAATCTTCTTTTCTTTGGGAAGGAAGATGTTGAGGATTTTAGCAAAGAATACACCGCCTGCGGTATCGAATACGAAAGCAACGAGACCGAGGAGAAGAATGAGGATTGTATCCCACTGAAGGAAATCTTCATAATACATTCTTGATGCAACTGTAAGGCCGAGCAAGATAGTAATGATATTTGCGAGTGAATTCTGTGCTGTTTCTGAAAGTGCGTTAAGAACACCGCACTCACGGATAAGGTTACCGAACATCAGGAAGCCAACAAGAGCAACTGATTTGGGAGCTACAAGACCTGCAACGATTGTAATGATAATCGGGAAGAGAATCTTTGTAAGCTTTGAAACCTCACCGGGCTGATATTTCATTCTGATAAGGCGTTCTTTCCTAGTTGTGCAAAGCTTGATAACGGGCGGCTGAATAATCGGAACAAGAGCCATGTAAGAATAAGCGGCAACCATAATTGGTCCGAGATATTTTGAGCCGAGTTCCTGCGCAACGAAGATTGAAGTGGGGCCGTCTGCCGCACCGATAATTGCGATTGAAGCAGCGTCCTTAATATCAAAGAAGAAAGATGCGATAAAGAATGTGAAGAATATACCGAACTGTGCCGCAGCACCGAAAAGCATAAGCCACGGATTTTTAAGAAGCGGGCCAAAGTCTATCATAGCGCCGATGCCTATGAAGAGAAGGAGCGGGAAAAGCTCGTTTGAAATACCCGCATTAAAGAGCACTGTTATCGGGCCTTCATCACCGATAGCGCCTGAAAGGGGAAGGTTAACAAGGATTGTACCGAAGCCCATGGGGAGAAGAAGCGTGGGCTCCATTTCTTTTTTGATTGCAAGGAAAACAAGAAGTCCGCCGATTGCAATCATGACAACCTGCTGCCATACGATATTTCCGAAATTGGCAAACAGATCGGTAAAAGTGTTTAAAACGCTTAACTGTATCATTTTGTCCTCCGGTTATTTATACATTTATTTCCACATCAATGCCGAGCAAATCTTTATTGGCATCGAGAATGGGCTTAACTGTTTCTGCAAGAAAATCAGCAGTCTGCTGAGGCGCTCTGCCTACAAAGTTTTCAGGCTTCATAACGGCAAGAATTTCTTCCTTCGTCATCATAAACGCCGGGTCTGCCGCAATTCTGTCTACAAGGTCGTTTTTGCCGCCCTCAACTTTAACTACTGCGCCTGCTGCCATTGAATGAACACGGATTTTTTCATGCAGTTCCTGACGGTCGCCGCCTTTTTTAACAGCGTCCATCATAATATTTTCCGTTGCCATAAACGGAAGTTCGCTCATAAGACGAGCCTCAATAACCTTAGGATAAACGACAAGTCCACTTGTTACATTTATATAAAGGTCAAGTATTCCGTCAGTTGCAAGGAACGCCTCTGCAACAGAAACACGCTTATTTGCGCTGTCGTCGAGCGTTCTCTCAAACCACTGAGCGGAAGCTGTCCATGCAGGATTGAGCGCGTCAATCATCACATAACGAGAAAGTGACGCAATTCTTTCGCTGCGCATGGGATTTCTCTTGTAAGCCATTGCAGAAGAACCAATCTGATTCTTCTCAAACGGCTCTTCGATTTCTTTAAGATTCTGAAGAAGTCTTAAATCGTTTGAAAATTTGCAGCAAGACTGAGCAATAAGAGCAAGACAGTTGCAAACGATTGTGTCAAGCTTTCTTGCGTATGTCTGGCCGCTTACGGGGAAGCAGGATTTAAAGCCCATTTTTTCGGCTATTTTGCGGTCAAGCTCTTTGCACTTTTCGTGGTCGCCGTTGAAAAGCTCAAGGAAAGAAGCCTGTGTTCCCGTTGTTCCCTTTGAACCGAGAAGCATAAGAGTGTCAAGCACATGCTCAATCTCGTTATAGTCCATAACAAGGTCCATAAGCCAGAGAGTTGCTCTTTTACCTACGGTTGTGGGCTGTGCAGGCTGAAAATGAGTAAATCCGAGACAAGGCATATCCTTATATTCATCTGCAAACTTGGCAACGCTTGCAATAGCGTTTACAAGTTTCTTTTTGATGAGGAGAAGCGCCTCTCTCATTGTGATAACATCAGTATTATCGCCTACATAACAGCTTGTTGCGCCGAGATGGATAATCGGCTTTGCGTTGGGGCACAAATCGCCGTATGCATGAACATGGCTCATTACATCGTGGCGGAATTTCTTTTCATATTCCTGTGCCGCCTCATAATTGATGTCCTCTGCGTGCGCCTTGAGTTCATCTATCTGTTCCTGAGTAATATTAAGACCAAGCTCACGCTCCGCCTCAGCAAGAGCAATCCAAAGTTTTCTCCATGTTTTAAACTTAAAATCAGGAGAGTAAATATACTGCATTTCCTTGCTTGCATAGCGAGCGTTGAACGGTGAATTATAAGTATTATTCGGCATTATTTTTCCAATCCTGTTCTTTTCATCATTTCTGCGTATGCGTCTTCAACACCGCCAAGGTCGCGGCGGAAACGGTCCTTATCAAGCTTTTCATGGGTTTTGATATCCCAGAAACGGCAGGTATCAGGGCTGATTTCGTCTGCAAGAACGATTGTGCCGTCAGAAGTTTTTCCGAATTCAAGCTTGAAGTCAATAAGTTCTACACCGATTGATGCAAAGTACTCTTTGAGAACATCATTAACCTTGAATGCCATTTCTTTAATGGTATCAACCTCTTCTCTTGTAGCAAAGCCGCAGGAGATAGCGTGATACTCTGAAATAAGCGGATCATCAAGTTCGTCGCACTTATATGAAAATTCGATTGAGGGGGCTACGAAATCCATACCCTCTTCAAGACCGAGTCTTTTGCAGATTGAACCTGCCGCACGGTTACGGATAATTACCTCGAGGGGAACGATTGAAACCTTTTTAACTGCTGTTTCACGGTCTGAAAGCTCCTCAACGAAGTGAGTGGGAACTCCCTTTGCCTCAAGAATCTGCATAAGATAGTTGGACATTTTGTTGTTAACAACGCCTTTGCCTGCGATTGTTCCCTTTTTCTTACCGTTGAACGCTGTTGCATCGTCTTTGTAGTCAACAATAACGATGTCAGGGTCATCGGTTGCCCAAACTTTTTTTGCCTTTCCTTCATACAACTGCTCTGTTTTAGTCATTTGTATATCCTCCAAAAATTTTATACTTCTTTAAACGGCAAATGCCGAAACATACTATTATTTTCCGTAAACTGTTTTAATTCTATCAACAGCCTCAAGTGTTTTCTCATAATTGCCGAAGCCTGTTAAACGGAGATAACCCTCGCCGCTTTCGCCGAAGCCTGCTCCGGGAGTACCAACAACCTGGCACTTTTCAAGCAAATCGTCAAAGAACTCCCAAGAAGTCATTCCCTCAGGAACTGCAAGCCAAACATACGGTGAGTTAACAGCGCCGTAGCAGGTAAAGCCAGCTTCTGTAAGAGTATCGAAAATAACTCTTGCATTTCTCTGATAGTAAGCGAGAATTTCTCTAGTTTCCTTTTTGCCCTCTTCGCTGTAAACAGCTTCTGCGGCTCTCTGAGTTACATAGCTTACGCCATTGAACTTTGTAGCCTGACGGCGAGCCCAAAGAGGATTAAGGCTTGTACCGTTGAAAACAAGGTCCTTGGGAACTACTGTATAACCGCAGCGAACTCCTGTGAAGCCTGCTGTTTTTGAGAATGAGCGAAGTTCGATTGCGCAGGTCTTAGCGCCCTCGATTTCGTAAATAGATCTCGGTGAATCATCTGTAACAAAAGCTTCATAAGCTGAGTCAAAAAGAATAAGAGCATTATTCTCGTTTGCGTAATCAACCCAAGCCTTGAGCTGTTCTTTCGTAGCTGTAACGCCTGTCGGGTTGTTGGGTGAGCAGAGATAGATAACATCTACCTTCTCCTTCGGAATTTCGGGCATAAATCCGTTTTCCGCTGTGCAGGGCATAAGAACAATATCGTTTCTTCCGCTCATTACATTTGAATCAAAATATACGGGGTAAACGGGGTCGCAGATTGCAACCTTATTGTCTGTGCTGAAAATATCGCCGATATTACCGCAGTCAGACTTTGCACCGTCAGAAACGAAAATCTCGTCCTTTTCAATATCAATGCCTCTGTCTGCATAGTCGTTTTTATAAATAGCGTCGATAAGGAAATCATAGCCGTGCTCGGGCGGATATCCTCTGAAAGTAGCCTCATCTGCCATTTCGTCAACAGCCTTGTGCATAGCCTTGATTACGGCAGGAGCAAGCGGCTTTGTTACATCGCCGATTGAAAGGCGGATAACCTCTTTATCGGGGTTCTTTTCCTGATATTCACGCTGCTTTTTTGCAACGGTTGAGAACAGATATGAGCTCTCAAGCTTTAAAAAATTATCATTAATCTTCATATTATTACCTCCTGTGATTTGGAATAATTAATCGCTTTCTCTATTCTTTTTATCCTCGGCGAGCTTATCAATATCTGCTTCGCCGCTGAAAACATACTGAGCAGGACCTGTCATAAACACGCTGCCGTTTTCATCTCCGTTCCAGCTTATTTCAAGTTTTCCGCCGAGAAGATGAACTGTAACATCATTATCTGTATAGCCGTTGAGAATTGCGGCGGTAACGGTTGCGCAGGTTCCTGTTCCGCACGCAAGCGTTTCGCCCGTACCTCTTTCCCAAACTCTCATTTCAATATTTTTTCTGTCTATAACCCTTGCGAATTCTGCGTTCACTTTGTTCGGGAAAATTTCGTGGGTTTCAAACATCGGACCGAATTTTTCAAGCTCAAAATTCTTAGGGCTTTCATCAATAAACATAACGGCGTGGGGATTGCCCATTGAAACGCAGGTCATATTGAAATCCCTGCCGCCGACATTTATTTTTTCACTTATTACCCTTTCGCTTTCGCTTTTAACGGGAACATCGCTTGATTTAAGTATAGGCGCGCCCATATCTACCTTTACGCCCTTTACTTCTTTACCGTCAAGAATAAGGCTTATATATTTAACCTTGCCCATTGACTCAATCGTAAATTCACAGCTGTTTACATATCCGCTGTCATAAACATATCTTGCAACACAGCGAATAGCGTTGCCGCACATTTCCGCTCTTGAACCGTCGGCATTATACATAACCATTTCAAAATCTGCCGAAACGCCTTTTTTGATGAGAATAAGGCCGTCCGCACCGACACCGAAATGGCGGTCTGACAAAAGAACGGCTGTTTGCGATTCATTTTCAACTTTTTCTTTTAAACAATCTATATAAACATAATCATTGCCGCAACCGTGCATTTTAATGAACTTCATAAAAACACCTCTAATAAAAACTATGTCAGCTTATCAAGAATATCCATAGCCACCGCGACAAGCTTTTTGCCTGTTTTCATACTGATATTCTGCAGATGCTTATGCGCCTGCATTTCGCTCATACCCTCGCAACTCATAAGAGCCTGCTTTGCTTTTAAAATATAATCCTCTTCGTCCTCGCTTCTTCGTGTAAAGCTTGATTTGCTTGAAGCGAGCATTGCAATCGTGCAAAGAAAATCATTTCTGTTCATCGGCAGGGGCAGAGTAATCATATTTCCCATATACTGCTCCGAGCCGTTTTTGGAAAGGGCTATAATATCAAATCCCTGAGGAACCTGCTCGGCAAGGTCTGACGAACTCATATCTTTCATCAGAAAAGGGCAGATAATAATTCCCTTTTGTTTTGCATAAGCTATTTCGAGCGCAGACGAGCCCAAAGCGCAGACATGAGAGACATGAAAGCCGTTTTTTTCGATAAGAGAGCGTATTGAGAGCGCAGTTTCCTTAACGGGATAAACGATTATTATATCCTTCGTACCCATCACCTCTACAATACACCTCAACAGCAGGTTGGAAAATTCCGTTAACAATTATACCATATACATATATATTCAATCAATAGAAAAATAAATTAAAAAAATATCAATTATTCATCCAAAATTATTAATAATGATGAACGAAATTTCAGACTTTTAAAAAATGTTCACATTACCCTGTTTGAAAAATCAGTCGAATTTGTAACAAATTGCACAAGTTTTCCATTTTTCACAAATTTTCTTGTAACAAACTATACAAAATACCACTTGAATGTTGCTATATATGATGTTACAATATGTTTAGGTATAATTTTATAGATTGTTATATCGTAAAAAGCGGCGCTGTTTTGTGCGAATTACCGCTTTGTCAAGAATTACATCATTGCCTAAAGGAGATGATTTGGTGAATATGATAAAAGAAGAATACCAATTCCCCGTATACCTTTTCAACAAAGGTGAGAATTACAGGGCATATCAGTTTTTCGGCGTACATAGAATTAAAGGAGATACCTTTGCATTTCGCGTATGGGCTCCGCACGCTGAGGCTGTTTCCGTCTGCGGGGATTTCAATAACTGGGATACCGAAGCACACCGTATGCTTCCTATTGCTCCGGGTATTTGGGAAGCAGTCATAGACGGCGTAAAAATCTATGACTGCTATAAATACGCTATTTTTACTAAGAGCGGTGAAACGGTTTACAAATCAGATCCTTACGGTGTTCATTGTGAGACAAGACCCGGCACGGCGTCAAAAGTGTACGAGCTCGGGAATTATAAATGGAGAGATTCAAAATGGATTAAGGGCACTCAGAAAGGCAGTATCCTTGAAAAGCCCGTAAACATTTATGAAATCCATTTTGGCTCATGGAAAAGGCACGAAAACGGAGATTTCCTTTCTTACCGTGAAATGGCGGACGAACTTATTCCCTATGTAAAAGAGATGGGATACACCCACATTGAGATAATGCCCCTTATGGAATATCCTTTTGACGGTTCTTGGGGCTATCAGGTTACAGGGTATTTCGCCCCCACATCAAGATATGGCACTCCTGACGACCTTATGTATTTCGTTGACGAATGCCACAACGCAGGAATAGGCGTAATTCTTGACTGGGTGCCTGCTCATTTTCCGAAAGACGCACACGGACTTTACGAGTTTGACGGCGAGCCGCTTTACGAATACTCGGATATGAGAAAAGGCGAGCACAAGGAATGGGGCACAAGAGTTTTCGACTACGGCAGAAACGAAGTCAAAAGCTTTTTGATTTCTTCTGCAATGTATTGGGCTGATATGTTTCATTTTGACGGACTCAGAGTAGACGCCGTTGCATCAATGCTTTATCTTGACTACGGCAGACAGGCTGGGCAGTGGGTTGCGAACAAATACGGCTCTAACGAAAACCTTGAAGCGGTTGATTTCTTCAAGCAGTTAAACTCAGCAATGTTCAAGGAACATCCCGGAATTATGATGATTGCCGAGGAATCAACGGCTTGGCCGATGATAACAATGCCGCCCGATGTAGGCGGTCTCGGTTTCAATTTCAAGTGGAATATGGGCTGGATGAACGATATGCTCCGCTACACCTCGCTTGACCCGCTTTTCAGAAAAGGAAACCACAACTGCATAACATTCAGTTTCTTCTATGCTTTTTCAGAAAACTTTATACTTCCGATAAGCCACGACGAAGTTGTTCACGGCAAATGCAGTCTTATAAACAAAATGCCCGGCGAATACGATATGAAATTCGAGGGAATGAGGCTGTTCTTATCATATATGATGGCTCACCCAGGCAAAAAGCTTTTGTTTATGGGTCAGGAATTCGGACAGTTTAAGGAATGGGCTTATGAAGACGGCTTAGACTGGCTTCTTCTTGATTACGAAAAGCATAAAAAACTTCAGGATTTTTCAAAAGAGCTCAATCATTTCTATCTTGAAAACCCGCAGTTTTGGGAGATTGATTACAGCTGGGAAGGCTTCAGCTGGATTTCAAGCGATGACAACGCAAACTCAACGATTGCTTTTCGCCGCATAAGCAAAGACGGCAAAGAGATTATCGGCGTTTTCAATTTCACGCCCAACGAGCACAAGGAATACAGAATAGGCGTTCCCGAGGCAGGCACTTATAAGGTAATATTTGATTCCAACCTCAAAAAATACGGTGGAAACAAATCAAGACTTTCGGGAACATACAAGGCATCTAAAAAACCAATGCATAATTTTGATTACAGCATAGGATTAAAAATCGGCGGATTAAACGCCATATTCATTGAAAAGTCTAAATAAATAAGGAGGAAATGTGTTTATGGCACATAAAACAAATGTTGTTGCAATGCTTCTTGCAGGCGGTCAGGGAAGCCGTCTTGGAGTGTTAACAAAAAACATTGCAAAACCCGCAGTTCCCTACGGCGGAAATTACAGAATTATAGATTTTCCGCTTTCAAACTGCGTTAACAGCGGCATCTACACAGTCGGCGTACTTACCCAGTATCAGCCCCTTGAACTTAACGATTACATAGGAAACGGCCAGCCGTGGGATTTAGACAGACAAAACGGCGGCGTTCATGTTCTCTCCCCCTACGAAGCTATCGGCGGCAAAGAATGGTATAAAGGTACAGCCAACGCAATATATCAGAACATTAATTTCATTGAAAAGTATGACCCCGAATATGTTGTTGTTCTTTCGGGCGACCATATTTATAAAATGAATTACGCTAAAATGATTGATTTTCATCAGAAGAACAATGCAGACTGCACAATCGCTGTTCTTGAAGTTCCGTGGGAGGAAGCTTCAAGATTCGGAATTCTTGCAACTGATGAAAACAACAAGATTTACGAATTTGCGGAAAAACCTGCAGAGCCGAAATCAAACAAGGCTTCAATGGGCGTTTATGTATTCAGCTGGGACAAGTTGAGAAAATACCTCATTGAGGATGAAAACACTGAGGGCTCGGCAAACGACTTCGGTAAAAATATCATTCCCGAAATGCTGGGCGCAGGAGAGCGTATGTTTGCGTTCCCGTTTGAGGGCTACTGGAAAGATGTAGGTACTATCGATTCCCTTTGGGAAGCAAACCTTGACATTATCAATCCGAATGTAGACCTTGATTTAAGCGACCCGAGCTGGAAGATATTCAGCAGAACACCTGCAAGCCCTCCGCATTACATAGGCAAAAACGCAAAAGTTGAAATATCCTCCGTATCAGAGGGATGCGAGATTGAGGGAAATGTTGATTACAGCGTTATTTCAAGCAATGTTACTATTGAAGAGGGCGCAGATGTAAGATACAGCGTTATTATGCCGGGCGCAGTTATTAAGAAAGGCGCAAAGGTATATTATTCAATAGTTGCCGAGGACGCAGTTATTGAAGAAAACGCAAAAATAGGCGAAATTCCCGAATTGCTTGAAAAGCCCGAAAACTGGGGCATTGCAGTTATAGGCGCAGGCGCAAAAATCACAAACGGAAAATCAGTTGAGCCGGGAGTTATGATTAAATCCGGCGAGGAGGTGTGACGATGAACGGTAAAAAAGTTTTAGGCATCATATTTGCAAATGTTCACGAGGGTGCGTTAGACAGCCTCACCGCAATGAGAACAATGGGTTCCGTTCCGTTCTGCTCTCGTTACAGACTTATTGACTTTCCGCTCTCAAATATGGTAGAAAGCGGTGTAACAAAAATCGGCGTTATCACAAACGCTAATTTCCAGTCGCTTATGGACCATCTCGGCACGGGCAAGCCGTGGGATTTAAGCAGAAAAAATGACGGACTTTACATTCTTCCCCCGTTCAATGTTGGCACAGCCACGATGTGGGGCAACAGAATTGACGCTATTTACGGCAACAGAGGTTTCTTTGACCAGAGCACTCAGTCATATGTTGTAATGAGCGACTGCTACAATGTTATGTCCCTTGATTACGAGGCGTTGTTTGACAAGCACGAGGAATCAGGCGCTGATATTACAATCGTTGGTATAAATACACCTATGCCCGATAAAACGGACAATATTCTCTGCTTTGACAAGGTTGACGAAAACGGCAGAATTATAGAAATGAGCCTTGACAAGAAGAGCGACGGCAATGTTTACCACAGCGCAAACATTGTGATTATGAAAAAATATCTTCTTGAAACTCTTATTACAACTGCACATTCAAAAAACGAAATATCTTTCCAGAAAAATGTTCTTATGGCGAATGTTGAAAACCTTAAGATTCACGCTTATGACGCAACAGATTCATTTGTAGGCGCAATCTCTTCCGTTCAGGCATATTATGATGTTTCAATGAAGCTTCTTGAAAAAGAAAGCAGACATAAACTTTTCAACAAAGATTTTCCGATTTATACCAAGGAGAGGGACGATATGCCCTCACTTTACGGCCACGAGTCAAAACTTACAAACTCACTTGTTGCTGACGGCTGTATAATTGACGGAATCGTTGAAAACTCAATTATATTTAAAGGCACAAAAATTGCAAAAGGCGCTGTTGTTAAAAACTGTATTCTTATGCAGGATACAACAGTAGGCGAAAACGCAAAACTCAATTATGTTATTGCGGATAAAAAAGTAAGCATTAACAACGGTGTTGAACTTTCTGGAGCGGCAACATTCCCTGTTACGCTCACTAAGGGCACTCGAATTTAACACCGATTGGAGGTAAAATATGAAAGTTTTATTTGCAGCGTCAGAAGCCAATCCGTGGATGGCTTCAGGCGGACTCGGTGATGTGGCAGGCTCGCTTCCTATAGCGCTCAGAAAAAGATTAATCGGCTGCCGTGTAGTTATGCCGCTTTATGATTCAATCAAGCAGGAATATAAGGACAAAATGCAGTTCATAACCTCAATTTCCGTACCTGTAAGCTGGAGACGCCAGTATTGCGGAATTTTTGAGGCAAAACTCAACGGCGTTGTGTTCTATTTCCTTGACAATCAATATTATTTCAAGAGAGACGGCATTTACGGTCATTATGACGATGCTGAAAGATTTGCATTTTTCTCAAGAGCAATTCTTGAAATAATTCCCGCAATAGACTGGAAACCCGATATTATTCACTGCAACGACTGGCAGACGGCACTCACTCCCCTGTATTACACCTGTTATTATGCAACCAGAATGGGTTATGAAAACATCAAAACCGTTTTCACTATTCACAATATTCAGTATCAGGGCAAATACGGAAACGAACTTCTTGAAGATGTTTTGGGAATCGACAGTGCATATAACAATCTTATCGAGTATGACGGTCTTGTAAACTTCCTTAAAGCAGGAATTGAATGTGCAAACAAGGTTACAACCGTTTCTCCCACATATGCAAAGGAAATTTTAGACCCGTGGTATGCTCACGGACTTGACCAAATTTTAAATCAGCGTTCTTGGAAGCTGTGCGGAATACTCAACGGTATTGATACGGACAGCTATAATCCCGAAACAGACCCTGACATTTGGGCTAATTATAACGCTGACGATTTCTCAAAGAAAGCTGTCGATAAGGAAGAGCTTCAAAAAGCAATGGGGCTTGCAGTAAGACCCGAAGCGCCTATCGTAGGAATCGTATCCCGTCTTGTTGGACATAAGGGCGTTGACCTTATGAAAGAAGTGCTTGAAAAGAGCCTTTGGGAAAGAGATATTCAGTATGTTGTTCTCGGCTCAGGCGAATGGCAGTATGAAAGCTTTTTCAGAGAACTGCACGATAAGTACCCTGACAAAGTCGGTCTCAGACTTGGTTTTGTTCCCGACCTTGCAAGAAAAATTTACGCAGGTGCAGATATGTTCCTTATGCCGAGTAAGAGCGAGCCGTGCGGACTTTCACAGATGGTTGCTCTGCGTTACGGCACCGTTCCGATTGTGCGTGAAACAGGCGGTCTTAAAGACACTATCACAGACAGCGGAGACGGCGAAGGAAACGGCTTTACATTCAAAACTTATAATGCTTATGATATGCTCGGCGCAATTTACAGAGCAGTTGACGCATACAATAACAAAGAATATTGGCCTACGCTTGTTGAAAGAGCGCTTCGCTGTGATATGAGCTGGGGCAAATCAGCAAACGAATACATAAAGATGTACAAATCTCTGCTTAAATAAATATAGCAACAAAAAAACTGCTGTGTCTTAAATGACACGGCAGTTTTTTATATTTGTATTAAATTTAAAACAATCAGGAATTTTCAGGCTTTTTCATTGTAAGAGAAATTCGCTTTTTGGGAACATCAACAGAGAGCACCCAAACAGTTACTATATCCCCTACCTTTAAAACATCTGACGGGTGCTTTATAAACTTGTTTGTAATCTGCGAGATGTGAACAAGTCCGTCCTGATGAACGCCGACATCGACAAATGCGCCGAAATCTATAACATTTCTTACTGTGCCTTTAAGCTCCATACCTGCTTTAAGGTCTTCAATTCCCATAACATCCGTTCTGAGAAGCGGCTGTGGAAGCTCCTCACGGGGGTCTCTGCCCGGTTTGCTGATTTCTTTGATAATATCACAAAGCGTAGGCTCGCCTATTTCAAGCTCATCCGCAAGTGCAGAAGTTCCGCAGGTCTTAACTTTTTCATTTATGAGAGAGATATTACCGTGCCTTATATCATCATCGGTAACATTGCATATTTTAAGAAGTTTCTTTGCGGCAGGGTAAGACTCAGGATGAACGGCAGTGTTGTCAAGAACATTGTCTGAATCCGAAATACGCAAAAAGCCTGCACACTGCTCAAAGGCTTTCGGCCCAAGTTTTGGAACTTTTTTAAGCTGTGCTCGTGATGTAAACGAACCGTTTTCCTCTCTGTAAACAGTAATATTTTTAGCGATAGCGCTTGAAACACCTGCAACTCTTGACAAAAGCGACGGCGATGCAGTATTGAGGTCAACTCCGACAGAGTTTACGCAGTCCTCAACAACACCGTCAAGCGCACTTGCAAGTTCCTTTTGCGGCATATCGTGCTGATACTGGCCAACACCGATTGCCTTGGGATCTATTTTTACAAGTTCCGCAAGCGGGTCCTGAAGTCTTCTTGCTATTGAAACAGCGGAACGAAGAGAAACATCAAACTGAGGAAATTCCTGCGCCGCAAGTTTTGATGCCGAATAAACAGAAGCTCCAGCCTCGCTGACAACCATATAAGTAATTCCGCAGTCAAGCTCCTTTATAACTTCAGCGGCAAACACTTCCGTTTCGTGAGAAGCAGTTCCGTTTCCGATTGCAAACATTTTAACGCCATATTTTTTAACAAGATTTTTGATAATCTTTTTAGCCTCTTCTATTTTGCTGTGAGGCGGAGCGCAGTAAATAACGGCGGTGTCAAGAACTTTGCCCGTTTCGTCAACAACGGCAACCTTACAGCCTGTTCTATAACCGGGGTCAAGACCGATTGTAACTCTTCCCTTAACAGGAGGCTGCATAAGAAGCTGAGCGGTATTCTTTGCAAAAACCTTGATTGAGTCCTCGCACGCTCTGTCCGTAAGCTCGTTTCTGATTTCTCTTTCTATGCTTGGGAAAACAAGCCTTGTGTAAGCATCCTCAGCGGCACGGCGCACAAGTTCTGCGCTGTCTGAATCGTTTTTGACATGAAGTCCTGTAAGTACGCTCATACCGTGTGATTTATCGAGATTAAGAGAAACCTTTAAAAATCCCTCTTTCTCTCCCCTGTTTATTGCAAGAATACGGTGGTTAGCAATTTTTGAAACAGGTTCGCTGTATTCGGCATAAGTTTCGTAAACGCCCAAATCATCTTTTGCGGCTGTCGAAGAAATATCGCCGTGCGCTCTGCACACATATCTGAGCTGTTTTCTGCCTGACGCATCGTCGGAAATCATTTCCGCAATTATATCGAGCGCACCGTTAACAGCGTCCTCAGCCGTTTCAACCTCTTCGTTTACAAAGTTCTGTGCCTCGTCAAACGGGCTAAATTTATAATCCTGCTCATAAATTTTGAGAGCAAGCGGCTCAAGCCCCTTGGCTTTTGCAACGGACGCACGGGTTTTTCTCTTAGGTCTGTACGGGCGGTAAATATCCTCTATTTCGGTAAGAGTTTTTGCGTTTTCGATTGCAAGAGCAATTTCATCTGTCATCGCCCCCTGCTCCGTAATAGAAGCAGAAACCTTTTCTTTCTGCTCGTTCAATGAACGCAGATATTCAAGGCGTTCATAGATTTCTCTTAAAATTTGGTCGTCAAGAGAGCCGGTAGCCTCTTTTCTGTATCTTGCGATAAAAGGAATTGTGTTTGAATCATCAATAAGCGCCACGGTATTGTCAATCTGCCAAAGTTTTAAATTAAATTCCGCGGCGAGTGTTTCGTTTATGTTCATGTGTAATAATTATCCTATCCATTTTTTCTTTTTGCCCACTATTGCCAAGATGGCAACAACTACTACGGAGAGCACGATTACAAAAATATAGCCGTATCTCCATTTCAATTCGGGCATATATTCAAAATTCATTCCGTACCAGCCTACAATAACGGTAAGCGGAAAAAATATTGTTGTCATAACCGTAAAAAGCTGCATATTATGATTTGTTTTCAGGTCGATATATGACTGATACGCGTCCTGCAAGTGGACTACTGAGCCTCTCAAAAGCTCTACATCATCCCTGAGCCTAACGGTTTTATTTGTGAAATTTGAAATATATCTGAGATAATTTTCGTCAAAAATCTCGTTTTCATTTTCTTCAAGCGCTTCGCCGATATCTATTAACTGCTCGTAATAATTTCTCATGGCAAGAAGCTCTTTTTTCATCTGAAGAAGCTGAAGGTTAAAATTATCCTTTGCCTGGTCATGCAAAACAATTTCCTCTAGGCGGGTTATTTCAAATTCCTTATCCTCAATAACTTTTGTATCCCTGCCTGTCAGGCTGTCAAGGAAAGAATATATCAGTTTTTCAAGAGTAATATTTATGGCTGAATACTTGTCAAGCGACTCCAAAAACTTATCCCTTGTGGAACAGTCTTTATCTCTTATATCAACAACTATAAACAGATTTTTCTTAATATAAATGGCAAGCGAATCTTTTTCTGCTTTTACATCCTGCGCACTGATAACGGCAAGTTTTGTAAAGCAATAGTCATCATATACCTCAACGCCGAAACGGGAGTGAAAATTATCATCCTTGAGCATATCCACCGTGGAAACCGCAAAGCCGAATTTATCGTATATTTTTTCAAATTCCGAGATTGTTACATACCCCGCCGTAACATAATGGCTGTCTATCTTGTCTGTTTCAACTGTTGTAACATCGTCTGAAAACTGGTAAAACATAGCATTTCTCCAAATCTGCTTAAAACGCCCGGCGGCAAAACCGCCGGGCGTAAATTATTAATAATTTTCTGCTTTAATTTCAAAATAAGCCTTGGGATGTGCGCAAACGGGGCATACTTCGGGTGCTTCCTTACCGATAACGATATGACCGCAGTTGCCGCATTTCCAGATCTTTTCTTCGTCTCTGCTGAATACGAGACCGCCTTCAATGTTTTCAAGAAGCTTGAGGTATCTTTCCTCGTGTTCTTTTTCGATTTTGCCAACTTCTTCAAAAAGGAAAGCTATTTCGTCAAAGCCCTCTTCCTTAGCCTCTTTTGCAAATGTAGCGTACATATCTGTCCACTCATAATTCTCGCCTGACGCAGCATCTTTAAGATTGTCAGTTGTCTGAGGTACAGCGCCGCCGTGAAGAAGCTTAAACCAAATTTTTGCGTGCTCCTTTTCATTCATAGCTGTTTCGGTGAAAAGATTAGCTATCTGAACATAGCCGTCCTTTTTAGCCTTTGAAGCATAGTACTGATATTTTGTATGCGCCTGGCTTTCACCTGCAAAAGCAGCCATAAGGTTTGCCTGTGTTTTTGTTCCTTCAAGATTTTTCATAATTAAATCTCCCTTTCACCGCATTTCTGCGGATATATTTTTTAACGGCTTTGCCGTTATATTCATAATTTATTTTTTGATTTGTTTTTCTATTTTATACCTGTTTTTCTCAATTTTGTAACAAGAAGCACAAATGCGCTCCATATAAGCTGAAAAATTACAATATTTACAGCGTTCAACTGACTAAGCCCGTCCACAAATGCGAGCAGCGCCGCAACGCCGAAACCGATTGCCGAGCCGAAAGACGAAAGCGCCGAAATGATTTTTTCCGTGCTTACAAGATTATCCGCTCCGAGTACGGTTGAGAAAAATGCCAAAGCAGACCCATCGTGAACAGCATACGCAGGGCTTTTTTCCGCCACTGCTTCACTGTATTTTTCAAAACTTCTGCCGTTTGAAGCCGTCATAACCCTTATGAATCCCTCAGGCACATCAAAAAGCTGAGTTAAACTTTCTTCATTAATATAAGGGTCACAGCTTCTCAAAATAACTGTGATACCGCTTTTTTCAAGTTTTTTAAGCGTTTTTTTGAGAGCAGAATCAGCGGAATAGCTGACAATAAACATTGCGGAAATTTTCCCCGCAACTGCAAGATAAAGCGCCTTTCTGCCTTTTTTGGTATATTTATTTTCGTATTCTATTTTCGGCACTGAAACGCCGTGTTTTTTAAGAAGTTCTCTGTTTCCTACAAGAATTTTCCTTTGGTAAATCCAAGCGGAAGTGCCCATTTTATCCTCATAAACAACGCCGTCAACTTCGGGAAGAATTGATTTTTTCCCTACGATAACATCGTCAAACACACTTGCAAGCGGACTGTTAGTTTTAATTATCACAGCCGCAGTCTGAAGAATAGCGTCGTCTATTTTTGTGCCGTTAAATGTCTTGAAACCGTGAAGATAGCAGGAGCGTGCCGAAAACAGGTCTGACGCTTCCATTACAAGCGCATTTGAATTATGTATATAATGTGCGCCCTCAAAGCCGCATACCATAGCGCCCTTTTTCTCAAGCGCATTTGAAACGGCGCAAAGAGCAGTATTTGTTGCCGTAAGAGTTACAACGGGGCAGGAAATAATCAGCCCTGCCGCAAGGAAATAAGACGCTGTTTCCCAGTTTTGGAAAATAAGACCTATTGCAACAAAAAGCGCGGCATTAAAGCCTATCAGCACGGGTGAAAGCACTTTTGAAATCCTGTCCGCTGGCTCGTTTGCAAAAGAAATTTCAAGAAAACTTGTGGGAAAATCTGTTTTTACGCTGTATTTAAGATAAGGCTCGGAATCAAGCATATTTTTTGAAATAATGCTTGCATCAACTTCGTTTACGATATCCTCAACAGTGGATTTATCGCCGTTTTTAGTTAGAAACTCAAAATTCTTTATTATTCTTACAAGCACAAGGCGTTTACCCGCCGCACTCATAAACAGAGCAAAGACGGACGCAGGAGCCAAAAATGAACCGCCGCTGAAATAAAGGTCAGGATTGACAGCAAGAGTAAGACTGCTGCAAAGTGCGGCAAGCACGCTCACCGTCACAGGAAAATCACTGTTTATTCCTTTTCTGAAATCAAGCCCATGTATTACAGTTTTTATATTTAAAAGAACTATTAACGCAAATAAAACGGTGGCAGTTATATAAAACTCGAATGTGCCGTTAAAAACAGACGGCATAGACGGCGTGTCCTGCAAAATCGTGAGAATAAACAGCACCGCGCCCAAAACAACAGTGAAAGACAGCTGAAGCTGAACGCTGTTTTTCTTTTTAAAAAGCCTTTCAAGAGTCTGCGTTCTTTCGCTTCTGTCTTTATAATCGTCAAATTTAATTTTCTTAGCTTCGCTCGCCTTGTCTGAATTTAACTCTTCTTGCGTGAACAGTCTGAATTTATTTACTTTTTCTTCTCTGCGAAGTCTAAGCTGTTCTTCCGCAGTTTCCTCGTCGATTGTCGGAATTTCCGACACCTCGTCGTCAAATCCGCTCATTTTTATCTGGTCTGAGCTGTCATACTCCTCTTCAAATGCATTATTTTCTATATCATCATGCTCTGAAGAGAGCATTACTCTTGTTTTATCAAGCTCCTCAACAGCAAGAATAGTGGGTATTTCCTGTAAATCAAGTGTTTTGTCAAATCTTGATTTACTTTTAATAGTTGCCGCCTTTTCAATAATTTCAGGCGGAGTTTCGCTGTAAGCGTCCTCACGGGGGAAAAATCTTTTTTTCTTTGAGAAAGAGCCAGAAATAACAGCAGTTTTATCAGTCGTTCTGACTGCTCTCGTTTTTCCGTCCGCAGGCGATACGATAGTTTTATCCGTCACTCTCGCAGGGGCAGAATTTTGTGTTTTTTCCTGTTTTAAAGGCTTTTCGGGAACTACTTTCATTTCTTCGTCCCCGTCGTCAGGCAATACAACCCTTGTGGTTTTTTCATTTACGCCGCTCTTTGGACTTGACGGAACATAAGCCTTTACATCGTCCTCCTCAGCTTCAAGCGGCTCGTTTACATTTTTTATTTTTTCCTTTGTTTCCTCTGATTTTCTGTCAATACTTCTGAGTACCTCTTCCGCCTCACGCAGAATTTCCTCTACTGACAGATTTTTTTCATTGTTCTCATTCATCACATTCACTCACAATTAAAGACCGAGCCTTTGCCTTGCTATCTCATACATAATAACCGACGCCGCAACGGAAGCATTAAGGCTGTTTACCTTTCCTCTCATAGGCAGGCTTACGATAACATCGCAGTTTTGCTTTACAAGTCTGCCAACGCCGTTGCCCTCACTGCCTACAACAAGAGCAACACCGCCCGAAAAATCGGTTTTACACCAAGGCTCGCCGTCCATATCAGCGGCATACACCCAAATATTTTCCTTTTTGAGCATTTCAATAGTAGAACTAAGATTTGAAACTCTTGCAACCTTAACATACTCAAGCGCGCCGCATGAGGTTTTTGCAACTATGAAATTAAGCCCTGCATTTCTGCGCTTAGGAATAATAACCCCGTGCGCTCCGCAAGCCTCTGCCGTTCTTATAATTGCGCCGAGGTTTCTGCCGTCCTCAATTTCATCGCAAATGATGATAAAAGGCGGCTCGCCTTTTTCTTTTGCAGCGGCAATAATATCCTCTACACTGCTGTATTCATGAGCGGGAACATTTGCTATAACACCCTGATGATTTGCTCCGCCACACATAAAATCAAGCTTTTTACGGTCTGCATTTTTAATTACTACGCCCTTTTCTCTGGCAAGCGCCGCTATTTGGTTTACAGAACCTTCCCTTTCGCCTTTTGCAATGATTATATTTTCAATTTCTCTGCCGCTTTTAAGAAGTTCAAGAACGGCATTTCTGCCGATAACTATATTGTCTTTTTCATTCAAATCGCCGTTGTTATTTTTCACTAATATCCTCCGATAATTTATAATCTGTTTTAAATAAATAATCAATTATATTATAGCATTTAAAATTTCATTATTCAATCACAATTAATTACCATTAACAGCCGTAATAAAATATTTACAACTGTATGTTTACACTTTGAAAAAGCAGTAAAAATTTTAAAAAAAATACCGCCCAAACTTATTATTCGGGCGGCGTTTGTTCATCATCTGTTAACTTTTTTTGCAAGCTTTTCAACTTTTTTATCGTCAATCAAAATCGTAAGCCCCTCCCAGTCAAGCTGGCGGCGCTCAAACCACAGACCTGAAAGCTTTTTGCGCAAACCGTGAGGAGTGAGTTTTGATTTTCCGAGAGAGTACGGAATCCTGAGCAAATCAAGAAAAGAATTGTAATACTCAAGTTTCTCTAAAAAGCTCTCGTAACTGTTTTTGCCGTTCCACACAGTTTCGCACATTGCGCCAAGCCTCGGATAAACAAGTGAATCGGCTTTTTTAATATTGGGGATATACTCCGTCCAAACCTGTGCCTCTGCTCCCACAGCGCTGTCGGGTAATTTATGATTGCAAGTGTTTTCAAGCGAAACATAGGCATACGGCAAATCAAAATAATATGAATCCGTATCAGTGTCGATACACTTTCTGCCGCCTGTTTCTCCACCGCAGAATGTATAGCCTATTTCATCTTTGAGTATTCTCGGGTGAAGATTATCATAATTCCACATAAACACCTCATACCCTTTTTCGGCAAGATGGTCATACACTCTATTCATGAAATATTCCTGAAGCTCAGCTTCATTTTTCAAATTTTCTTCTTTAATCTTTTTCTGACATTCGGGGCAAAGGCTCCAGCGGTGTTTGGGCACTTCGTCGCCGCCTATATGGAACAATCCGTCAGGGAAAAGTTCACACAGTTCATCAATAACATCAAAAACAAATCTGTATGTACTCTCTTTACCTGCACAAAGAACATCCTTTTTAACGCCCCAATGAGTTGCAACAGGCAATTCTCTTTCAAAGCAGGCAAGATTAGAATATGCTGCAATTGCCGCTCTTGAATGACCGGGAACATCAAACTCAGGCATCACCTTTATGTATTTTGAATGGCAGTAATCAACAATATCTTTGATTTCTTCCTGAGTATAAAATCCGCCGTGGGGAGTATTGTTGAAATTCGTATGACTGCGCCTTGAGCCTATTTGAGTGAGAAGCGGATATTTTTTTATCTCAACACGCCAGCCCTGATCCTCTGTGAGGTGAAAATGAAAACGGTTGAGTTTATGAAGCGCCATTCTGTCTATAAATATTTTAACATCATCAACGCTGTAAAAATATCTGCCCACATCAAGCATAAAACCTCTGTACGGATATGCGGGATAATCATCAATTTCAAATTCACAAAGGTTCATTTTGCCTTGATGAAGCATCTGTTTCAAAGTTTGAAGCGCATAAAATGCTCCGGCAGGGTCGGAATACGATATTGTTATCATTCCGCCTTGCTGTACCATTCGGTACCCCTCTTCTTTTATGCTTTCATCGAGCTCAAAAAGGATATTTTCGTTTTTGCTTTTCTCAAATTCAAAGAAATCAAGAAAATCTTTTTCTGCGTTTTGAGAAAGAGGATTTTTGCCGAGTTTAACAGCCTTGAAGCTGAATTCTTTATCGCTTACTATTTTAATTTTTTGTGGCTGAGGTACAATTTTATATTCCATAATAATCACCTTTAGCTATACATTACATTCTGACAGGTATCTCGTTTTCTTTTAAATATTTTTTAAGTTCAGGTATAGGCAGTTCATTGAAATGAAAAAGGCTTGCCGCAAGGACGGCATCTGCCTTTCCCTGTGTAAAAGCGTCATAAAAATGGCTTGCCTTTCCTGCTCCGCCTGAAGCTATTACGGGTATTCCAACACTTTGAGAAACGGCTCTTGTCAATTCAATATCATAACCGTTTTTCTGACCGTCGCAATCCATAGAAGTGAGCAAAATTTCGCCTGCACCCCTGCTGTAAGCCTCTTTTGCCCATTCAACAGCGTCTATACCTGTTGGAATTCTTCCGCCGTTGAGGTAAACTTCCCAGCCGCCTTCAGGCTTTCTTTTGGCATCTATTGCGCATACAACACACTGACTTCCGAATTTATATGCGGCGTCGTTAATAAGCTGAGGATTTCTCACAGCTGCTGAGTTTACGGAAATCTTATCCGCACCCGCTCTGAGGAGTTCTTTAAAATCGTCAACGGTGCGTATACCGCCGCCTACCGTAAACGGGATAAACACAGTTGCGGCAACACGCTCAACAATATCTATCATCGTGCTTCTGCCCTCGTGAGTTGCCGTTATATCAAGCAAAACAAGCTCGTCCGCTCCGGCTTTGTCATATGCAGCCGCACACTCAACAGGGTCTCCTGCATCTCTTAAATCAACAAATGAAACACCTTTTACAACTCTTCCGTTTTTTACATCAAGGCAGGGTATTATTCTTTTAGCATACATAAAATCAAACCTCCGCTCTTGCAAAATTTCTCAAAAGTTCAAGTCCTGCTTCACCGCTTTTTTCAGGATGAAACTGAGTTGCAAACAAGTTGCCGCGCTCAACTGCACATTCAATATCAACACCGTAATGCGTTACTGCCGCAACATCGTTTTTATCTGCATTATTAAGATAGTAGGAGTGAACGAAATAAAAATATGTATTTTGAGGTATACCTTTGAATAATCTGCTATTTTCGGCTATTTCAACTGAATTCCAACCGATATGCGGCACTTTTAAACCGTTTGACGGAATAAGAGAAATATCGCCTTTGAGTACACCGAGACCGCTCGCCTCAGGACTCTCGTCACTTTTGGCAAAAAGAAGCTGTAAACCCAAGCATATGCCTAAAAACGGTTTGTCGCTAAGCGCAGCGTTCTCGACCGTTTCAACAAGTCCCCTTTGTTTCATAGATTCCATAGCGTCGCCGAAAGAGCCTACGCCAGGCAAAATCACCCTGTCTGCAAGTTCAATTTCTTCGGGTTTTGCCGTAATAATATTTTCTTCGCCGATAAAATCAAGAGCCTTTTTAACGCTCATAAGATTTCCCGCTCCGTAATCAATAATTGCTATCATCAAAATGCCGCCTTTTAATAGTAATAATAAGTTAATTTTATCATATTGAAAGTTCGTTTTCAACACAAAATCATTGACAAACGCCCCCGTTTGATATACAATTCTTTAGTAATAACTGTAAGTGATTGGTTGCCGTTTTTTCTCATAAGCAATAACTAATCAGCTTATAAAATCGTGATAATAATCATGATATTCAAACAAAAAATATACGGAGACGTATCGAAGTGGTCATAACGGGGCTGACTCGAAATCAGTTAGGGAGCAATCCCCCGCGAGTTCGAATCTCGCCGTCTCCGCCATAAATGCGGCTTTGTCCGCAAAAACGAGCCGCAAAATGTCACTTTTGCGGCTTTTATAATGGAGAGAATTATGGGATTTATGACATCATACAAACGCCTTGATAATCTGTGCAAAGATATGAACGGCATAGGCATTTCAGGTTATATTGAAGATATGGAAAAAATAAAGGCAGAAATATTTTCAGTTAAAACATGGAAAGATGATTATTATCAGCTGAAACATTACCGTTACATACGCAACCGTATAGCGCACGATAACGATGCATATGAAGAGAATCTTTGTACACCCTACGATACCGAATGGCTTGAAAATTTTTATCAGCAAATATTAAACCGAACCGATCCTTTAGCGCTATATTACAAAACACCCATTAAAAATGATATGTTTTCAAATAAAAATACTTTTAGTTATTCCCAAAGAAGTTATTATCCTCCTCAACCCGAACCTAAAAAAAATACATCGGAATGGCTAATCGCCGCCATCGTAATTTTGTTGATAGTTATTTTGGCTGCCGTATTTTATAAATTCATATAGTATAGAAGAAAAAGCACCCTGCTAATTTGATTTCTTTTTTGATTTTCACATATACTCTAAAAGTAAAACTGACAGATTAATAATCCTCTTAAAGTCGAATCATTTTTAACAAAAAGAGCAACATGTTTTTGTGTTGCTCTTTTATTTTTTTGATTTAACACATTATATCTGTCTCTTATACACATCTCCGAGCCCACGAGACCGAGGCTGATCTC
>UQFL01000013.1 GCA_900540305.1 uncultured Oscillospiraceae bacterium
CGAGATCAGCCTCGGTCTCGTGGGCTCGGAGATGTGTATAAGAGACAGATTTAAATGAAATGCCAAATTTGATATTAAGCCTATTGAAATAACCAAAAGAAGAAGTAATATAGTTATGAAATCTGCTCTAGAGATTCGTTTTATAGAACAAGCAAGATATACTAAAGAAACTATTCCGATTACTTCATCAAGATAACTACCGTTAAAAACAGCTTCAATAAAAATCAAGGCAAATAGCAGAATTAGCATTAAAACGCTTTTTAAATATACTGTTTTAGAATTATTATTTTTGATTAAGGGTGATTGCTTTTGTTGCATGAAGTGTTCCTTTTCTTTTGTTAAATACTCCCATAGGATTATTGACATTTGAAATTCATAGATTTATAATGACAATTTGTTTCTAATATAAACCGTTTCAAATTTTTTGTCCCAAGTCAATTCTTCGTTTGCATAATTGTATCCGTTTTCACCGAGTTCTCGGCGTAATTCAGGATTGTTAATAAGCGTTATAATATTGTTTGCAAACTCTTTTATTATTTCTTCTTTGCTTTGATTTGTATTGGCAAAAAGACCGCATGAGTTTTTATTTAATTGGTGAGAAAAACTCATATCAAGCGCACAAATGGGTAATCTGTAAGCCATTGCTTCAACCAATACATTTCCGCCTGTTTCGCGTAAAGACGGCAAAACAAATATATCAGCGTTTTTATAGACACTTGCTATTTTTTCGTAGGGAACAGAACCTTTTAAAAAGACTTTTTCATTTAAGCCGTAATTACTAATGGTTTTAGAGATTTTGTCTTTTAATGGTCCGTCGCCATATATTTCAAGAGTGTAATCTAAATTATCAGGAATAAGTTTTATTATATCTAATAAAAAAATTAACCCTTTCTTTTCTATAAGCCTTCCGACAAATATTATTTTTGTCGCTTTTGAAGGGGCATGATTGACCTTAGGTAAATTTTTAAAATCAGGCAAAATTCCGGTTTCAAACAGTAAATTAATTTTTCTTTTTGAAGCCTTTTCCATGATTTTTGCTGTCTCATCGTTTATTGTATAAACGGAGTTGAATTTTTTTATTTTTCTTCCGTAACCCGGGAGATAAATTGTGGCGTCATTAATAATTTGCCTGAATTTTTCGTAAGATTTATTTGATTCATAGCATTTAAGACTGTCAGGTGTAACCTGACCGCCGCCCACGGGACCAAAAATTGTATAGGCATCTTTAAATTTATACATTTTTCCCGTAATGCGGAAATCTCCCATAGTAACATGGTGAATTACATCAAACTTAATTTTGCTGTTTTTTGCCCATTTGTAGGCAAGGCTTTGCCAAAGCATATAATATGCATGGTGAAAAAAAGGATATTTTATACGAAAGTCATTAATGAATTTATATGTATCGACTAAAACAAGTTCAACATTCTTCATGTTGTATTTTTTTATTCCGTCAAGCGTACCTTCAGCGTTGTACGCTCTTGTTACAACATATATTTTGTCTTTATCCTTATCCGAATGTTTATGGATCTGCACAAGCCAGTTCCAACCGACGGCGTCTTCAGAGCCTTTATAAGGATTTATACTGTATGCCGAAATTAAATAGTTCATTTTTTTTTAGCCTTTTTCCTATTTATATATTCTAATGAATTTGTCCGCTAAGGCGTCCCAAGTGAAATTTGAAGAAACCAGTTTTGAAGAGTTTTTGCTGATTTTATCTCTTAAATTATTATCTTGAAACAACTTATTTACAGCGCTGACCCACTCATTTTTGTCATTCAGCGGGCAGATAATACCTGTTTCATTATTTTTTATAATGGTGCTTGAGCCGCCGTTCAATGTAGTTATAACCGGTAATCCAAAATACATTGATTCCAAAATAACCATTCCGAAAATCTCATATTTTGTAGGCAGCAAAAATGCGTCGCAGCATTTATACAAAGACGGAAGCTCTCCTTGGCTTAAATTTTCAATCCAAATAATTTTATCGTCTATATTTATGCTTTTTGCGAAATTGATACATTTCTCAACATAGGGACTTTCGCCCTTTCCGATTAAAACAAGTCTGAATGAATCGTCTGTTTTAAGCAGCTGGTCTAAAATTTCAATCAAAAAAAGTACATTTCGCCTTTCTTCAATTTTGCCTATGTATAATAGATATTTTAAACCTTTTTCTCTTTTTTCGTTTTCTAATTGTATCAGTTTGTCATTTATATCTTGCTGTTCTTCAAATCTGTCTGTATCTATTCCCACACCAAGCGTTATGCAGTTATGAAAACCTTTTTTGTTTAGAAAGTCACACGCAAGTTCGCTTTTTGCTATAAACTTTGTTTTTTTATATCCTTGATTGACAAGACAGCATACATCTGATATAAAGCACTTCTTTTTGTACCCTTTTGTGTATTCAGAATCATACGGACCGTGATAGATTACAAGCTTGTCTTTGAATTTTTTATACAGAGAAATATTTTCCAGCTGATCATATTCAGAGGACTGTATAATATCATATTTTTCCGCTATTTTATAAAGAGCGCTGCCGTATAATCCGTTTTTTAAAAAGGTTGTTGCACACAGGTGATAGATATGAATTTTTTGAGAATTGTCAAAAATAAAATCCTCTTCATATGACACGCCTTTAGTATAAAGTACAATATCGCAGGTGTTTCCTTTGCGTATCAAGGCTTTCGCAAGACCTATTTCCTGACAATTATAACTTTTTATATTCAGTTCATCAGGCCACAATCTAACTATGAGTATTTTCACGATAACTCCTGTATAAAAGCTATTTTTTTAATTTAAGCCAGTTTCCCCACTCAACTAAAGTGTTTGGTGGGTCTATTTTCATAAAGCCGCCTGTTGGTACAAATGTTAACTCTGAAATATAAATTTTGCCGTTAGAGTCATATAAATCAACTCTGACAAAAGGAAAGTCATTTGACAGCTTTTTTGAAATTTCTATCATTTTATCAAAGTTTTCGGGTTTACTGATCGTTTTAGGGTAATGCTCATGTTCAGGCAGGGAGTATGGTAGTTTGTTAAAATCCATATCGTAGTAATCTATAAATCTGTCTTCATCAAGAGAGATATACAGAACTTTTGGTTCTCCGTTGAAACAGAAGAATTTATAAGTTTTCAGTTCTTCTCCTGCGCCTAAATATTCTTCGATAATAATTTTCTTTTTAATGTATTTATATTGAATCTCGCCTTCACGCCAGTAATCCATCTTCATCCATTTATCAAGTTGTTTTTTTGCGGCTTCAAAATCAAGTTTCGATTTATCGTCTACAATGATATTTGTTCCGCAGGCGTGATTGCATTTAACAGCAAATTGATTCGGCAGACCGTTCCAATCAATTTCATCTGCCTTTTCATAAACTCCGTAAAGTTTGGGGCAAAGTTCTTCAAGCCCTTTCTCTTTGAGGTATTCCCGGATTAAATATTTATCTATGCATTTTGTAACAACAGGATTATTATAATACTCTGTAACTTTGAGTATATTTATTTTTGCATTTATATCCTGCGGATTGTTCCAGTCAAGCCACTGACCCGTTGAGTATTTGTAATTTAGTGAAGTTCCCAATTTCGGAGATATGAATGTCAGCACCCGTTTAACGGAATTTCTGATTGGTTTTGATATTTCCATAATTTATCCTTTGGTTATTTTTTGAGCTGTTCTGCAATGTCGGCATCAACTATTTCTTCGCCTGTTTTGCCTACAAGTACGGATTTCGATTTGTCCGAAAGTCCGTCGTTAATATCTGCGTTTAAATCGCAGGTTGACAGTGCGTCAAGTTCAGCTTTTGTAACTTTTCCGTCTCTGTAATCGCGCACAACGGGTAGTTCGTACATGCTGTATTTCTTTTCCTTGAAGAATCTGAGGAATTTATGCTTGATAACCCAAGCAGCAGGCACCCATATATATTTGTGCATGGCAGGTGATACGGAGCCTATCATCCAGCAATTTCTGTCGCAGTGGCGAACTTTGGCACGCACTTTTTCTGCCTCTTTGCTGTTCCAAAGTTCATCCCAAGTCTGGGTGTTGAGGTTGCCCATAACCTCCTTATCCTTTGTGCCGTTGCACGGCATAACATCTCCGTACGGGTCGATGAAAAATGTATCAAACGCCATATCGCAGGGGAGAAGTCTTTTCTGTCCGTAAATATAGTTGATAAGACCGTGATTAAAATATGCCCTAAACCATTTTTTCGGGCTGTTGCTTTTGAGTAGTTCGTTTACAAGGTTTTCAAAATTCTGCGCAACCATCGGTCTGTCTTTGATGATATTCTTAGCTTCAACGAAATAGAAGGAGTTGTGAAGCGATGCTGTTGCAAATTCCATATTCATTTCGTTTGACAGCTTATATAACGGAACAAGGTCTTTTGCATTAGCGTCCTGCACAGTCATACCGAAACCAACATCAGGGTGGTTCATTTCAACAAGCTTTTTAAGAGTTGTATATCCCTTGTTAAAGCCATCTTCAAGTCCTCTGATTGCATTGTTAGTTTCTTCAAGCCCTTCAATGGAGATACGGATTCCGACATTCGGAAATTCCTTGCACAAATCAATAATTCTGTCTGTGAAGAAGCCGTTTGTTGAAATTACAATGCGGTCGCTTTTTTTATAAAGCTCTCTTACAATATCCTTTAGGTCGGTTCTTATGAAAGGCTCACCGCCTGTAATATTTGTAAAGTACATCGGAGGAAGCTTTTTTATTGTTTCAATGCTTATTTCCTCGTCAGGAGCTGAAGGACGCTTGTATCTGTTGCACATTTTGCAGCGAGCGTTACAGCGGTATGTAACAATTACGGTTCCGTTTAATTTTTTTGCCATTTTTATTTATCCTTCTTTGTAAATTCGCCGAGCATTAACATTTTGGCGAGTTTTATTTTTCGTACAATATATTTTGATATCGGTATAGGAAGCAAAAGCCCTAACACACACATAAGCAGGGAATATAAGACATAAGGAACCCCTAGCATTGTTCCCAGCACAACTCTAATAGCAATTTGAACATAATAGCCAAACATATAAATATCCATTCCGTACTTGCCGAAAAGTGCCGGCGCTTTTTTTGCTTTTTGTGTAGTCGATAGAGAATACGCTGCGAAATACCAAACAACTATATTAAAAATAGTTAAAACAAATAGTATGAGTTTATGGGTGTTTTCATTATATAGTTTTAAGTAATATGTCAATGCAAAAGAAATAATGAGAGATAATACAGAACAAATAATTAAAACTCGTTTCTTTTTGACATTTTCACACACTTTTCTCAAGTAGCAGCTAATATTGTCATAGTATTTTGAGATGAAAATACCGGCAAAGAAAAAGACGGAATATTCACAAAAACTTGTTACAATGGGGATCGAAAAATCTAAAATGCTTACTGTTATTTTTAAAATTAAAGTGATTATCAATATTGCAGCGGTAGGAATTTTATAAACTAAAACAGCAACAACAGATAAAATAAACAAGCTGTGCAAAAACCATATTCCGCCATTCGGGTTGTTCGTACCAAGCAGGGTATCTAAAAATATATGGTTTGACAGTTCATTATTTGCATAGCTTTCAAGAAAATATTTTAGTACATAGGAAATAAAGGTGAAAAACAAATACGGAACAATAAGTCTTTTGAATCTGTCCCATATTGTGTTTCCGACATCTTTAAGAGTTTTTATTTTCTTGATTTTTCCATAAAATAATAAACCGCTTAATGCGAAAAAAGCGCTCATATGAAAAGAATATGCATAGCTGTTCAGAAAGCCTAAAATAGTGTTGTCTGAAGAAAATGAGTGACCTATTACTACCCAAACAATAATGAGACCCCTTAAAATATTTAATTCTTCATAATACTTTTTTACGCTTGAAATGCGATTTTCTTTCATAATAACTTGTCCCAACAGTGATTAAATTTATCAATCGATATAAACATTAACTAAAATGTGGTAATACTTATCAACATCCAAAAACTTTGTCTTTTTACAGTTTTCCGATAACTCGGCAGATTTTTTATCATCATTCCAAAGCTCTGAAATTTTATTTTTCAAATCGTTCTTGTTTTTATATTCAAACAATATACCGTTAACACCGTCCTGCACCAACTCGGGAAGTCCGCCGATTTTTGAAGCAATAACAGGAGTTGCAAACATTATGCTTTCCATAACTGAAAACGGGCAGTTTTCATACCATTCAGACGGATAAACGGAAAATTTTGCTTTTGATATTAAATTATGAAGTTCTTTGCCGCTTTTAAAGCCTACGCATTCGATGTTCGGTACTTTGCGTATTTCGTCTTCAAGCGCTCCGGAGCCTGCGAAAACAAATTTCACTTCAGGAAGCTCTTTGCAAACCTCAAGTAATGTTCTTATTCCTTTTTCTTCGCTGAAGCGACCGAAATAAAGAACATAATTTTCTTTTTCTTTATATTCATATTTTAAATCGTCAACAAAATTATGAACGACAACAGTTTTCTTGGCAAATAGGGGGTTGGAGTCCATTATACGCTTCATAAATTTTGAACAGCAAACAATCTTGTCAATGTATTTATAAACACCTTTTGCATTCCAAAAATAAGCTTCAGCAGCGCCCACGATCGATTTTGCCGTGCTGGAGTGAATACATTTGCCTTTAATACAATTTTTGAAATGACCTCCAAGACAGCTCTCGCAATTTTCATGGGTGAGTGGGTTGTTGAGCATATGATTGGGACAGACTAGGTTATAGTCATGTGCAGTAAAAACAATTTTGCAGGTTTTGCGATTTTCTTTACGCCACTTATTAATTTCAAGAATAATTGAAGGAGTTAGCTGATAATTGAAATTATTTAAATGGCATACATCTGGCTGAAAGTCATCAAGTACTTTTCTGATTTTTTTTCGTGCTTCAATTGAATATATAGTTTTAACGGGATATGTGATTTTAGAAAGCTTTGAACCGCCGTGAAAATCCATGTTTGAAGTGTATGCCCCGACATTGTTGCCAACGCATCTGTTTTCGTGTTCCATTCCGAAATATTGCACTTCATTACCATATTCTTTCAGGCATTCTCCAAGCTTGAAAATATATGTTTCCGAACCGCCGTTGGGATGCAGAAATTTATTTATCATTAAAATCTTCAATTTAATTCACCTTTATATAGTCTTTGCGTTTTTTCGGTAATATCATCCCAGTTGAATCCCGAAACAATATAGTCCGCAGAGTTTTTCTTAAAATTATTTACAATATCTTCGTTGTTTAAAAGATATGTCATCTTGTCCTCAAGGTCTTTAACATCGCCTTTTTTAAAATAAATTGCATAGTCTGTGCAAAGTTCTGTACATTCGTCAATATCTGAAGTAAGACAGCAGTTTGAATAACTCATAGCCTCCATTAGGCTTATGGGCATACCTTCCAGGTCGCTTGGGAGTACATAAATATATGCCCCCGAATAAAGCTCCTCAAGTATTTCACCCTGAACAAAATCAGTAAAAATTATGTTTTTACCTTCTGCCTGTTTTTTAAGTTGCGAAAAATACTCTTCAGAATGGCTTGAACCGCCGGCAATTACAAGCGGCATTTCAGTATCAATACCTGAATATGCGTCAATCAAATAATGAATTCCTTTTTCGGGAACAATTCTGCCGAGATAGAGAATGTAGCCGCCTTTTTTTAAGTTGTATTTTTTTTGAATCTCTTCGTCGCCTTTGATTTCCGGCTTTTCAATTCCGTTTGGTATGTAACGGGTTTTTCTGCCGTATGTGTCCTCAAAGTATTTTTGAACAGCTTTTGAAAGAACTATTATTTCATCAGCGTATTTTGCGGCATTTTTTTCACCGAATTTCAAATATTTCGTAGCAAATCCACCCCATTTAGAACGCTTCCAGTCAAGGCCGTGGATTGTCACAACTGTTCTTATTCCAAACAGTTTGGGTATGAAACACATTGCCGCCGGTCCCTCGGCGTGATAATGGATTACATCATATCTTGAAAAAAGCGCTTTTATGGTTGCCAAAAAACTGTAAACAACGGCGTTGAGCGCCTTGCTTTGCGGGGTAGGAACTGTTATTAGTTTTACACCTTCATAGTTTTTTTGCGTTTTTGAAGAAAACTGCTTTCCGGAAACATGGCCGCCGCTTCTGTTGTAGCATACAACAGTGTTTCCAAGGTTTACAAGACGGGTAGAAAGCGCTTCAACAACGATTTCTATTCCGCCTTCTCTTGACGGTATTCTTTTGTGACCTATCATTGCAATTTTCATAAGCTGTTTTCCGTGGATTGTTAAATGTTAAAATGAAATTTATTCTGCGCCGCTTCTTTTTAAAACAACGCCTATTGTTTTGAATGCAATTTTAAAATCAAGCCATATAGACCAGTTATCTATGTATTCGCAGTCAAGTCTTACTACTTCTTCAAAATCAACTATGTCTGAGCGTCCGCTTACCTGCCACATACCCGTAATACCGGGGCGCATTGAAAGACGGCGTTTATGATGACTTTCATACTGGCTGAACTCATCAACTGTGGGCGGTCTTGTTCCAACAAGACTCATATCTCCCTTTAGAACATTCCAAAACTGCGGTAATTCATCTATGCTCGTTTTTCTGATAAAACGCCCCACTTTTGTAATTCTTGGGTCGTTGTCCATCTTGAACATCAGTCCGTTCATTTTGTTCTGTTCCATAAGCTCGCGCTTTCTTTCTTCTGCGTCAACATACATTGAGCGGAGCTTGTATATATTGAAAATTCTGCCGTTTTTGCCTACTCGTGGTTGTTTAAATATCAGCGGACCCGGAGATTCAATCAATAGCGGAATCGCCACAATAAGTATTATCGGCAAAGAAAGTATACTGCCGAAAAGGCCGCCGATTATGTCGAAAAATCGCTTGAGCATCGCTTTGGACAGAGAAATTTGTGACGATGCGGTAAGTGTTGCTGTTGGATAGCCCGCTATCATTGTGCAATCAACATTGCTAAATTTACTCTTTTCAACAAGTTTTTCAAGATTTGGCAGGTTTATATGAACTATAATTCCCATGCTCTCTATTTCTTCTATAAGGCCTTCCATATCATTTTCGTATTCAAACGGAATATTGATGAAAACCTCATCAAGAGATTCGGAGCGTATCCAATCCATAAAGTTGTCAAAGTTTCCTACTACGGGAATTGAACCTATCTCTTTTACATCCTTGTATCTTTTATGAGTTTTTGTTGCCTGTGTACTACCTGCTGCAGCGGCGCTTTTCTGGACACGATAGTTTCCGTTGCAGTTTGAAGCGTCAAGAAGCACTATTCCCTTGATTCTTCTCAGCCAGTCATCATCTAACTGTTTAGTAAGCTCCTCGGCACGGCTACTTACGGTCACTATACCGGCAAGACTAACCATATCTGAGTGCGAGAAGCGATACATCATAAAGTGTTTTGTGAAATACCTGTTGATACCCGAGAAAAGGGTAAATAAAAGAATTGTTACAACAAGAAAAACACGGCATGACATAAATGCGTTTCGTGTCATTACGAGCAAAACAATCATTGTCATATATGCCAAAAGACAGTTCCTTAAAACCGAGATGATTTCAAGGAGCCTGTCTCTTTTAGTTAAATCAAGCGAAACGGAAAAGCCAAAGAAAATTACGCAGTAAGACAGTATTGCGCAAGCAGCATAAACCAGTATTGAGCGGGAGTCCATTTCAGGCATTTTTCCTGCTGCAAGACTGATTATATAAGCAAAGCAATTTGCAAAAAACAGGGAAATTAAATCAACCCAAAATTCTATCAAAAGCTGTATGGATTTTCTTTTTTCCATTCGAATCGCGACCTTAATTTAATTATTATTTGTTGTTATATCCATAACCGTAGCCATAAGAATATTTGTACTTATAGCCGTATTTTTTATAATAAGAGGAGAATTTGCCTGAATCAGGGCCGGCGTCATTGAGAATGAATCCCAAGATTTTTCCGCCTATTGAATCAAGGCTATTAATTGCTGACTTTACATCGTTGGTGTTGTTTTCATTAGACTTTACTACCATGATATAGCCTGTTGTTTTCTCTGCAAATACTGTTGCGTCCGTAACGATATTTACAGGTGGAGTGTCAATGAAAACGCAGTCGTAATGCTCTTTTACAAATTCAAGAAGTTTGTCCATTCTTGAAGATGCAAGAAGTTCCGCCGGGTTCGGCGGGATTTTTCCGCCCGTAAGAACGGAAAGGTTTTCAATTTCAGTTTTTGAAACAGTGATATTATCTGTAAGACCTGCAAGGATTTCCGAAAGCCCGTTTTTTACGGGAATGGAAAACATTCTGTGAATGGTGGGGTTTCTCATATCGCTGTCTATTAAAAGTGTTCTTTTGCCCATCTGTGCAAAGGAAATTGCAAGATTTATGCTGTTAATTGTTTTTCCGTTATTTGCAAGCGGACTTGTTACAACGAAAATCGGGCACTTTTCACCTTTTTGCGTGAAAAGGAGATTTGTTCTTATTGATGAGTACGCCTCTTTAATCAAGAAAGGAGATTCGGGGGTAAGCATTTTTTTTGAATCGTCTCTTGAAAACGGCTTTGAAATTGTTTTCGGAGTTTTCTTTTTTAACGAAATCATTAGTCCTTACCTCCTTTAGATGTTCTGTTGCTTCTGAGTATTCCTGCAGAATCAGTTGACTGAGCCTTATCGACAACAGGAACCAGACGGGGAATATCTCCGAGAATCGGGATGTCAAATTCTCTTTCCAAATCTTTGTCTGTTCTTATCGTTGTATCAAACAACTCTGTTACGAAGAATATTGCAAATGAAAGAACGAAACCTACAAGTGCACCGATGATAATATTTTTGATAAGATTCGGAGAGGAGGGGCTTGACGGTACTTTAGCATAGTCAATTACGCTTACGCCGCCCGCCTTAATTGTCTGCACGATAGCGTCAGGAGCAATTTTAGCAATGGTGTTTGCAATATCGGCAGCCAAAGCCGCATCTGTGCTTGTAACGGAAACACTGAAAATTTCAGTTTCGTTTATTTGAGAACAGCTAATCATATCCTTTAACTGAGAAACGGACATTTCAAGATTTAAGTCTTTAATAACATTCTCAAGCACATAATCGCTTTCAAGAACAACAATGTATGTGTTTACAAGCTGCTGAGAAGCTGTAAGTTCGCTTGAACCGATTGATGAGTTTGTACTTACTCTGTCTGTATTGCTATATACATACATTGTGCATGATGTTGTGTATTTTGGTTCTATTAAAAATTCTGTAAGACATCCGGCAGTAACCGCAAGAATAAGCGTAGCAAGTAAAATATGAACTATACGCTTTTTGAGCATTGTGAAAAGCTTGCCGAGATCAATGCTTATTTCCTTTTCGTTATCCAAGTTTTTAATCCTCCGTGTATATTTAAATAATAATATTATATATTAAGAATTATAGCATATATGGAAAAGTGTTGCAATTATTATTTAATATTATAAAAATAAAAGATGCCAATTTTTAAATGGCATCTTTAGTTAAATTTAACAATTTGTTAAAAAATATTGTACTTATCCGTACGCAATTAAATGTAATAATCTATTGCAACTGAACGCTCTGCTACGCTGTGCATATATGTTTTAACATAGTTGCAGTGATAATCGTCTTTCTGATAGAGGTCAAGCGCTTTTTCATCGTCAAGAACAACCTGTAAAATAACATCAAAAGAGCGCTCTGAGCCGAGAAAATCAGTTCCTACCTCAATATCTCTTATGAGATCTACATTGCCTTTCATAGACAATAAACGCTCTGCGGCTTCTTTTTTCTTTTCCTCGCTGTTATCAGTCAGCTTAAAGCAAACAATGTGTTTAATCATATGTTATTTTCCTTTCATAAAAAATAATGGCGCTGAATGTTTCAACGCCATTATACATAATTCATTATTATTTTGCAACATCGCTGGCTCTGGATTCCCTGATAATGTTAACTTTAATCTGTCCGGGATATTCCATATCGCTTTCAATTTTCTTTGCGATTTCATGGGCGATATAAGGCATTTTATCGTCAGTAACAGCTTCGGGTGAAACCATAACTCTAACTTCTCTGCCTGCCTGAATTGCATATGCTCTTTCAACGCCGGGGAAGCTTGTTGAAATTTCCTCAAGCTGCTGAAGTCGCTTGATATAGTTTTCGATATTCTCTCTTCTTGCTCCGGGGCGAGCCGCTGAAACTGCGTCTGCAGCCTGAACAAGACAAGCAACAACAGTTTTGCACTCAACATCGCCGTGGTGAGCCTGAATTGCGTGAATAACCTGCTCGTTTTCTTTGTATTTGCGAGCATATTCAACGCCGAGAGCAATATGTGAGCCCTCCATTTCATGGTCAAGAGCCTTACCTATATCGTGAAGAAGACCTGCTCTGCGTGCAAGTCTTTCGTCAGCGCCGAGCTCAGCCGCCATAAGTCCTGCTATGTAGCTTACTTCAAGACTGTGCTTAAGCACGCTCTGACCGTAAGAAGTACGATATTTAAGTTTTCCGAGTAATTTGACAAGTTCGGGATGAATTTGTCCGCAGTTAGCGGCAAGAACGGCTTTTTCGCCTTCCTGCTTAATGATTGCGTTAACCTCTCTCGTGGACTTTTCAAACATCTCTTCAATTCTTGTAGGATGAATTCTGCCGTCCTGAATAAGGCGCTCAAGAGTGAGCCTTGCAATTTCTCTTCTGACAGGGTCAAAAGAACTGATTGTGATTGCTTCGGGTGTGTCATCTATGATAAGTTCAACGCCCGTAATTGTTTCTATTGAACGAATATTTCGGCCTTCTCTGCCGATGATTCTGCCCTTCATATCATCGTTGGGAAGGGCAACAACGGAAACGGTAGTCTCCGCAGTGTGGTCAGCCGCACAGCGCTGGATAGCTGTGGAAATAACCTCTCTTGCAATAACATCGCTCTGGTCTTTAACCATCTGCTCGTATTCAAGAATTTTTCTGCTTTTTTCGGTATCAAGTTCTTCTTCAAGAGACGCAAGCAAGTGCTCTTTAGCTTCTTCTTTGGTAAGACCTGATATTTTTTCCAGCATATCAAACTGGCTTTTCTTGATGCTATCGATTTCAGATAATTTTTTTTCTGCTTCTTTAAGTTTTTCGCTTAAAGTTTCATCTTTCTTTTCAATAGAATCCGCTCTTTTATCAAGATGTTCTTCTCTCTGATTAAGGCGGTTTTCCTGTTTTTGAACCTCGCTTCGTCTTTCACGGATTTCCTTGTCCGCTTCCGAACGGAGTTTATGAATTTCATCTTTTGCTTCTATAAGGCTGGTCTTTTTAGCAGTTTCAGCCTGCTGAAGCGCATCGTTAATAATTTTAGTTGCTTCTTCTGTGGCAGAGCCGATTTCCTTTTCGTTTGCTTTCTGCTTCACTATGGAACCGAGAACAAAGCCTATTACGGCAAAAACAACTGCGCACACAACCGCTATTATAACAGCAGTTACAGTAGATATCATTTAATCAATAGCACCTCCTTCTGTTCATAATTTTTGTTAAATATCATCAGAAAAGGTACAGTTTATATACAAACCAAAAAAAGTTATAAAGCATATAAAACCATATATACTATACAAGCTTTATATAGACCTACCAGAATATAATACACCCATATGTTGTATATGTCAAGGCTTGCCGATCGGAAATGTTCTTGGGCTTTGTAAATAATATTTAAAAAGTGAGGCTTTAACTGCTGAATTTTTTCAGTTTTTGCATATATTATTGGTGTTGACAAGATAAAAAATGATGCTATAATTAAGGTTAATAAAACAGTGATGGGAACAAGACTGCGAATGCTTTTATTGCAGAGAGCGGCATATATGCTGAAATTGCCGTATTAAAAGGTCGTAAGCCACCGCCCCGGAGTGCTGCCAATCACAGCCGTTTGCCCGCGTTAAGGGTTAAGAGTGGCGCTTTGCGCAATTCAGGTGGAACCGTGGATTTTTATTCACCCTGTGCTTTTGCACAGGGTGTTTTGTTTTTTATAAACAAATCGGTTTTGCTATTTTATTTGATTTTACAGTGGAGGGATTTTTATGAAAATTACATTAAAAGACGGCTCCGTTAAAGAATATGAAGGCGCAATGTCCGTTAGTGATATTGCAAAAGATATTTCAATGGGGCTTTACAGAAACGCTTGCTCATGCAAAATCAACTCAGAGGTAAAAGACCTCAGAACTGTTGTTGATTCAGACTGCAACCTTGAAATTCTTACTTTTGACGATGCAGACGGCAAGAAAACATTCAATCATACAGCTTCTCATATTATGGCGCAGGCTGTTAAAAGACTTTATCCCGATGTTAAACTCACAATCGGCCCGGCTATTGAGGACGGCTTCTATTATGATTTTGACACGGAAAGTCCGTTTTCACCCGAGGACCTTCAGAAGATTGAGGCTGAAATGAAGAAAATCGTTAAAGAGGGACTCGAAATTGAAAAATTTGAGCTTTCTCCCGAGGATGCAATCAGTCTTATGAAAGAAAAGGGCGAGCCATATAAGGTTGAGCTTATCGAGGAACACGCAGAAAAAGGCGAGCCTATCAGCTTTTATAAGCAGGGCGAATTCACCGAGCTTTGCGCAGGACCTCACCTGATGGATGTAAAGGCAGTTAAGGCTTTCAAGCTTACAAACTGCACGGGCGCTTATTGGAGAGGCGATGCTAAAAATAAAATGCTCTGCCGTGTTTACGGAACAGCATTCCCCAAAGCTTCTATGCTCGAGGAACACCTCGCAATGCTTGAAGAAGCTAAGAAGAGAGACCACAACAAACTCGGAAGAGAACTTGAACTCTTCACAACCGTTGATTATATTGGTCAGGGACTTCCGATTATGCTTCCTAAGGGCACAAAGATTATTCAGATTCTTCAGAGATGGGTTGAAGATGAAGAGGCTAAGCGCGGCTGGCAGCTCACAAAAACTCCGCTTATGGCTAAATCAGACCTCTATAAAATTTCAGGACACTGGGATCATTATAAAGAAGGTATGTTCGTTCTCGGCGACGAGGAAAAGGATAAAGAGGTATTCGCTCTCCGTCCTATGACCTGCCCGTTCCAGTATCAGGCTTATCTTAATAAACCCCGTTCATACCGCGATCTTCCGCTCAGATATGACGAAACCTCAACTCTTTTCAGAAACGAAGCTTCGGGCGAAATGCACGGACTTATCCGTGTTCGTCAGTTCACCATTTCAGAGGGGCACCTTATGTGTACTCCCGAACAGCTTGAAGATGAGTTCAGAGGCTGCCTTGAGCTTGCGAACTATATGCTCAAAACTCTCGGCCTTTATGAGGACGCAAGCTACCGTTTCTCACAGTGGGATCCTGATAACAGAGATAAATATATCGGCACTGAGGAACAGTGGAATGAAGCGCAGGAAGCTATGCGCAACATCCTTGACGACCTCGGCGTTAAATATGAAATCGGTATCGGCGAGGCGGCTTTCTACGGACCGAAACTTGATATTCAGATTAAAAATGTTTTCGGCAAAGAAGATACTCTTATCACAATTCAGATTGACCAGCTTCTTGCAGAGAAATTTGGTATGGAATATACTGATAAGGACGGCGCTAAGAAAAATCCATATATCATCCACAGAACTTCAATCGGATGCTATGAGAGAACTCTTGCTTACCTTATTGAAAAATATGCAGGCGCGTTCCCCACATGGCTCGCTCCCGTTCAGGTTAAGCTTCTTCCGATTGCTGACAGACATCTCGATTATCTCTATGATGTTAAAAAACGCCTTGAAGCAGAGGGTATCCGCTGCGAGATAGACGACAGAAGCGAAAAGATCGGCTTCAAGATTCGTGCCGCACAGCTTGAAAAAGTTCCGTATATGATTATTGCGGGCGACAAGGATATTGAAAATGAAACAATTTCAGTACGCTCAAGAAAAGACGGTGAACAGGGCGCTTCAAAGCTTGATGATTTCCTTGCTAAAATCAAAGAGGAAATTGATACAAAGGCTCTCAACTGATAAACAAATAAAAGCGTGTAAAGCATTGTGCTTTACACGCTTTTTTCTGTCTCGCAAAAAAATTTTTCAAGAGACTGTTCATAATATTTAGGGTTTGTATAATAGCTTCTTGCGTGAACTGCGCCGTCAACAGCTATTTTGTGTTTGATAGGCGAGGAGCAGTTTTTAAACAGCAAATCTTCCATATAAAAAGGCACATAATCGTCTGCCTTTCCGTGAATAAAAAGCACAGGAATATCCGTTCGACTAACGCTTTTAATGGGAGATGCCTGCCTGAAAGAATATTTTGAGAATATTTTGCAGTAAAGATTGCAAATATTCAAAATGGGGAAAGGCGGCAGATGAAATGATTTTTTCATCTGATACTTAAATTCATCCCAAGCGCTTGTATATGCGCAGTCCGCAACAATTCCTTTAACCTCTGAACGAGAAACTTTATCGCTCATCATAAGCACTGTTGCCGCACCCATTGATACTCCGAGCAGATAAACGGACATATTCGGAAAACGCTTTTCGGCGTATTTAAGCCATAGTAGGGTGTCTTCAGACTCGTGAGTGCCGTAGCCCATAAATTTACCGTCGCTTTTGCCGCATCCCCTGTGCTCGGGAAGCAAAACGGTGTAGTTATTTTTATAGAAATAATCGCCCATAAAGCAGAATTCGCCTATTCCTGAGCTCCTTGCACCGTGGCAGGCGATTATAAGTCTGCCGTTGCTTTTTTCGGGAACGAGCAAATTAGCTTTTAATATGCCGTTGTCAGTTTTAATCTCAATTTTTTCAAGCGGCAGTTTTTTGAAATTTCTAACGGCACGAAGAGAATCGGATTTAAATTTAGAACCCGTCATATCAACATTTCCCGCTATCATTTTTTCAATGAATTTAGGAATGGGAATTGTTTTACACCATACAAGCTGGTTGAATATGAGTGCGCATAATATGAAAAGTAGTATTATGACTAAAATCAGTACTGCCGCTATTATAATTAACGCCGTCATATTTTTTTGCAGACGAAAACATTCCAGCCCTTTTCTTCAAACTGCTCTATAACGGTAAAGCCGTTTTGAGCAAATGAATAAAGAACTTCGTCTTTTCTTGCGTCTATTATACCGCCTGTGATATATACGCCATCGTCATCAAGGAATTGACCTACCTGAGTGTTAAATTCCATAATGATGTCTGCAACTATATTTGCAACAACAACGCTGAATTTTCCCTCAACTTTGTCTGAAAGATTTCCGTTTACAGCATTGAATACGGGCGGTTCAAAGCCGTTTTCCTTTGCGTTTGCAAGCGCAGTTTTAACGGCAAGTTTGTCAATATCAACGCCGAAAGCACTTTTTGCGCCTAAAAGAAGCGAAGCGATTGAAAGTATACCGCTTCCGCAGCCTATATCAAGCACCGTTGAATCATCTTTGATGTATTTTTCAAGTGTTTCAAGGCAAAGTTTTGTTGTTGGGTGGCTTCCCGTGCCGAAAGCAAGACCAGGCTCAATGTGAAGCACTTTTCGTCCGCCTGCGTCATATTCATCCTCCCAAGTCGGGCGGATGAGAAGCTTGTTTCCTATGGGCATAGGGTGAAAATACTGTTTCCAGTTGTTCACCCAGTCCTCGGTTTTACAGTCGGAAATTTTGATTTCGTTTTCAATACCCTCAGCGTCAAGTCTTTCTTTTATAAATGAAACTGCCTCAGCAGGGTTTTCGTGAGGATTGACATAAACATGAATAATAGCCTTAGTGCGGTCTTTTTGAAGCAGGGATTCTTCAATTAAATCAATGTGCGCTATTTCCATTGTTTCCTCTTCAAGTGCGGAATAGTCCTCAATATATATTCCGTAGGGAACAACCATATTAGCAATGTTTCCTGCCAGGTCAATATCCTTGGTTGATACGGTTACGGAAATTTCGGTCCAGTCGTCAAGCAATTCTTCTGCCATAATATTTCTCCTCGGATTTTAGTCTTCAAGATTTACTTTGTGTTCAGTGCCCGAAAGCCCGTGGTTATAAAGCTTGCGGTTGTCAAGCGCCCATTGGCGGTCAGTAAATTTGCCTGCCTCAACAGCGGCGGTTGCATTGTGAAATTCAAAAATTTCTGCGTCAAGCGTGTCAAGGGATGAGAGTATCTCAGCTTCAAGAAACATGGGTCGTACGGGTGAGCCGTATTCAGGCACGCCGTGGTGGCTGAGTACCATATGCTCAAGCAGGGTGACTTTTTCACTTTTGATTCCGAGTGCTTTTGCGGCTTCTTCTATGTAGATAGCGCCCTTAACAAGATGGCCTATGAGTTCACCCTCAGTTGAATAGCCTTTTACAAGCCCCGATTTTGCAAATGTAAATTCCCAAGTTTTCGCAACATCGTGGAGTATTGCGCCTGAAACAAGGAGTTCTTTATTTATGTTGGGATAAATTGTGCAAATCTGCTCTGCCATGCGCACTATTGAAATTGTATGAAGCATAAGTCCGCCCACCATTGCGTGGTGAAGCCTGAACGCAGCAGGGCAGGTGACAAGCATGTCCTTTTTATCCTCAAGTATTTTTGTTACAATAGCTTTTAACTCATCATCTTTGAAAGCCGAAACACGCTTCATAAGCATATCATAAATCTGCGCTCCGCCTACTTCTGTTGCGGGAACAAGGTCGGAAAGATTATAGTCGTCGCCTGAGGATGCAGGGCGAATTTGAGCGATTCTAAACTGGTCTCTGCCGTTGTACTGCTCAATATTTCCTCTTACTTTTACTACCATTTCCTCTTCAAAAATATCTGCTCCGTTATAATCCCAAAGCTTTGCGGAAATTTCTCCGTCCTTGTCTCCTATAATGAGGTCAAGATAAGCGGCACCGTTTTTTGTTTTTTTCTGCTCACATTTTTTTATCAGCACAAATCCGTCAACCATGCCGTTTGGCAAAGATGTAAAATTCATATATATTTATCCTTTCGTTGCTTATAATAAAATCGTTAAACATTTTCCCTAAGCCACAATTTTATCGGCTAAAGGGAATTATAATACTGAATGATTTTTAAACAGACAGCCGTAAATATAAACTCATTATATAACAATTTTAAATTTTTATCAATTATCTTTGAACATTAGTCCAACACACTGTACCGTTCTTGACAAATATGATTTTGATTGATAAACTAATAATAATTAATTACAACTATTTAAGCGTTTATTATAAAAACGATTCGGAGGCTTGAAATTGGGCTTTGATAATTTGTGTATGAATTGTTTTGAAAGGCTTACTCAGGGAAGTATCTGTGCAAACTGCGGCTTTGATAATGATTCGCCGGCGGATATTCTCCTCTTGCCGAGAAAATCAATTCTTTCAAACCGATATGTTGTTGGCAACTGCATTTCTCAGGAAAGCGACGCAGTAACCTATGTGGGTTATGATACTGAGAGAGAAAGCGTTGTAAGCATCAGGGAATTTCTCCCCAAGGGAATAGCAAACAGACTTGAGGGAAATCCCGATGTTCATATAAGAGAAAGATATAAAAAGAATTTTGAGGGTTATAAAAAATCCTTTATCAATCTGTGGAAAACTTTGAAAGGGCTTAATTCTCTTTCGGCAGTTATTCCCGTTATTGATGTTTTTGAGGAAAACGAAACCGCTTATGCCGTTTCTGAGAAGATGTTTACCGTTTCACTCAGAGAATTTCTTTTGAGAAATGAGGAAAACATCATTCCGTGGGACAAGGCTCGCCTTATGTTTATGCCTGTTCTCACAACCCTTGAAAAGCTTCACGAAAATTCTATAATTCACGGCGGTATCAATCCGGATAATCTTGTGCTTTGTAAGGACGGAAAGGTGCGTCTGGCAGGATTTTGCATTTCAGAGTGCAATAGGGCGGACAGTGAGCTTGAATTTAATGAAAACGAGGGCTATACCGCAATAGAGCAGTATGATAATAATCATAAAATCTGCCCAGCTACTGATATTTATGCCTTTTCTGCTTGTATTTACAGAGCGCTTGTAGGAACAAATCCCCCGAGCGCAATTTCAAGAGAAACTAATGACCGCCTTATGATCCCGAACAGAATTGCGGAAAAAATTCCGCCTTATGTTATTAAGGCACTCGGCGCAGGGCTTCAGATTTATCCTGAGCGCAGAATTCAGAATGTATATGATTACAGAGAACTGCTTAATGCCGCACCGTCCGTAGTAGCAAAAGCGGCTGAGGCAGGCGGAATAATTGAGAGTGCAGAACCGCCGAAGCCTGAGGAGTTGAAAAGAGCGGAAAATGCCGCTAAAAAAGAGCAGGAAAAGAAGAAAAATAAGGGCAAAATTATTGCGATAATTATAGCCGTACTTGTAGTATTGGGCGTTGCGGTATATGTTTTCGGTTTTTCGGGTCTCTTTTTCCAGGAGGAGACCACCGCTCCTATATCTCAGGCGGCAGATGTAACTGTTCCTGATTTCTGCTCAGCAGGTTTTACCGAAACGGATGTTAAGAACAGTGCGGCTTGGAATAAGCAGTTTAAAATTACATTTAAATATGAATATTCTAAAGACTATGAAGTAGGCATTGTGTATGAGCAGAGCGTTGCCAAGGGCGAAACAGTGCCCGAAGGTACTGCGATTGTTCTCACAGTCAGCAAGGGCGTTGAAATGGCAGAGGTTACCGATGTAGGCGGCCTCACAAGCGCAGACGCTAAAAAACAGCTTGAGGATGCAGGCTTTTCCGTTAAAACCGTTACGGTTTATAATGACGGCACTTATGTTCCCGACACCGTAAAAAGAACGGGCGGCATTGCTCCCGAAGCAGGCACACAGCTTGCAAAAGGAGACACTGTTATCATTCAGGTTTACGGACAGGTTGAAACAACAGCCGCTCCTGAATCAACGACTGCACCCGTAACAGAATAATATTATAAAAAAAGAACCCCTGATTTTCAGAGGTTCTTTTTTTTTTTAATTTGCAAGTGAATTTCTGAACATATCGGAAATCTTGTCTGCAAGCGTTTTGTATTCATCTGAGTCGAGGTTAAAGTCCTGTTTTAAAATGTAATCGGCACATTCCCTGCATTTTTTTAGCGTTTTCATATCTCCAAGCATATCTGCTATTTTGAGGTCGGGGAGTCCGTGCTGTCTGTTTCCGAAAAAGTCGCCGGGGCCTCTTTGTTTCAAGTCCTCGTCAGCTATTTTAAAACCGTCGCTGTATTTTTTCATAATCTGAAGTCTTGCCACGGAGTTTTCGCTTTTGCTGTCTGAAACAAGTATACAGTAAGATTTTTCCTTACCTCTGCCTATTCGCCCTCTTAGCTGATGAAGCTGTGAAAGACCGAAACGCTCTGCGTTTTCTATCACCATTACATTTGCATTAGGAACATCAACACCCACTTCAACAACGGTTGTTGAAACAAGAATTTGAATTTTTCCGTCATAAAACGCACGCATAACGCTGTCTTTTTCTTTCGGCTTCATTTTTCCGTGTAAAAGTCCAACGGTGTATCCTTTGAATGCCGTTTCTGCAAGCTTATCTGCGTATTCCGTAGCTGGCAAAAGTTCTGTTTCTCCGCCCTCTACAAGTGAGCAGATAATGTAAGCCTGTCTGCCTGCGTCTATATGTTTTTTGACAAAATCATATATGCGCTTGTGGTAGCGTGAATCAACAACATCAGTGCGTATCTCCTGCCTGCCGGGCGGCAGTTCATCAAGAATTGAAATGTCAAGTTCTCCGTAAATCATAAGAGCAAGCGTTCTCGGAATCGGAGTTGCGCTCATAACAAGCGTGTGGGGCTCTTTGCCTTTCATTGCAAGATTTGCCCTCTGATTAACACCGAAACGGTGCTGTTCATCTGTTATGATAAGCCCAAGGTTTTTAAACTCAACATCGTTTTGAATAAGTGCATGAGTGCCTACAATAATATCTGTCTTGCCGTCCATTAGGTCTGCTTTTATGCTGCGCTTTTCGGCGGCTGATGTGCCGCCCGTCAAAAGACCTATTGAAATTCCCGTGTTTGCGAGAATTTTTGTAAGCGTGTCATAATGCTGCGTGGCAAGAATTTCCGTGGGCGCCATAAGTGCCGCTTGGAATCCGTTTCTAACAGCGGTGAACATAACTCCTGCCGCAACTGCCGTCTTACCGCTTCCAACATCGCCCTGAAGCAGTCTGTTCATAGCCGTTGCGCCTGCCATATCGCTTATGCAGTCTTCTATAGCTCTTAATTGGGCGTGAGTAGGGGAAAAGGGGAGCAGTTTTAAAAATTCCTCTGTGCAGTCTTTTTGTATGTGTATATCCGTATTTTCTTTTTTCTTGCTTTTAAGTTTTAAAAGACCAAGCTGAAGTGTCAAAAGCTCTTCAAAAATAAGCCTGTCCCTTGCTTTTTCAACATTTTCAAAGCTTTGGGGAAAATGAATTTCTCTGATTGCAAAATCGAGTGATACAAGGCCGTATTTAAGTCTTATTTCGGCGGGGAGTGTTTCACTAAGCTTTTCAAGAGAGGGAAGCGCCGTTTCAATCACTTTTGCAATGGCTCTTGAATTAAGATTGTGCGTTGCAGGATATATAGGCTGAATACCGAGATTTTTTTCCGCCTTTTCAATTTTAGGCGAGCTCATATTGGCTGATGTGAGTTTCTTTTCAATCTTTCCGTAAAGAATATAATCCTTGTATAATTCAAGAGCGTTTGCAAGGTACTTATTGTTGAATATCGTAACATGAATTACGGTTTCCCCGTCTGAAAAGTCGCACTTATAAAGCGTCATGCCCTTTCGGATAAGGCTCTCTTTAACAGGCGTAATCATTGTTGCTTTGATGAAAACATTTTCCGAGTTAGGGCTGTTTTTAACCGTCATGGGTTTAGACCAGTCCTGATAACTGCGTGGATAATATTCAACAAGGTCCCCAACGCTGAAAATGCCGAGCTTATGAAAAAGCTCGGCTCTTTTTTCTCCAACACCTTTAATGTACTTTATATCGCTTTGAAGATTAATCATTTGATTATTCCACCGAAATTATGAAGTAGTAAATAGGCTGTCCGCCGTTTACTATGCTGATTTCAACATCTTCGCCGTATTTGTCTTCAAGGCGGGATTTTACTGCTTCAGCTTCTTCTTCTGTAATTCCGTTTCCGTAAATAACAGTTATTAAACTGCTCTGATTCTTTTTAAATACCTTTGATGCAGATTTTACGGCAATATCAATTTTGTCTATTCCCGTAAATTTGATTTTGCCGTTGCAAAGACCCATTATTTCACCCTGTTTAACGGGAGTGCCTTCGATTTCGCTGTCTCTTGCGGCAAATGTAACCTGAGCTGTTGAAACATTTTCAGCAGCTTCCATCATAGTCATCTGGTTTGCGTCTGCGCTCTCGGTTTCGTCAAACATCAAAAGAGCGGAAATTCCCTGCGGAATAGTTTTTGTCTGCAAAACTCTGACTTCTCTGTCCTTAGCAAGCGGAATAGCCTGCTCGGCAGCCATTATGATGTTCTTGTTGTTTGGAAGAACAAAAACGGTTTTTGCCGGTGTTGCCATAACTGCGTTGAGAATATCATCCGTTGAGGGATTCATTGTCTGACCGCCGCTTACAACAACATCAGCGCCGATATCCTTGAAGAGTTCGGTAAGTCCGTCGCCTGCGCATACGGAAACAAAGCCATATTCTTTTTTAGGCTCTGCAACCTGAGGAATTACAGGCTTTTCGCCCTCTTTAACTCCTGTGTCGGCATTTCTGTGCTGATAGCGCATATTGTCTATCTTAATATTAATTAACTGGCCGTATTTAAGCGCCGCCTGAATAACATTGCCCGGCTCGTTTGAATGAACATGAACTTTGATTATGTCGCTGTCGTCAACAACAACTACGCAGTCGCCGATTGATTCAAGGAACGCTCTTAATTTAAGCGGATCCTTTTCCTTTGATTTGTCTGATTTTTCAATAAGAAATTCAGAACAGTATCCAAACTCAATGTCGTCAGACGCATTTGCAACAGTGCTCTTTGACGGAGCAGAAACAGTTGCAACTTCACTGCCGTCAAGCGGCTGAACAATAACGCCGTTTGAAAATACGCTCTGGAAACCTTCAAATATGAGAACAAGACCCTGACCACCTGCGTCAACAACGCCTGCCTGCTTTAAAACGGGGAGCTGTTCGGGTGTCTTTGCAAGAGCGTCTTTTGCCGCCATCAATGCTGAAAAAGCAACCTCAAACGGGTCGTTTAAAGTTTTTGCCATTTCTGCCGCAGCTTCGGATGCCTTGCGTACAACGGTGAGAATAGTACCCTCCGTCGGTTTCATAACAGCCTTATAAGCAGCGTCAACGCCTGCTTCAAAAGCTTTCGCAACGGCAACGCCGTCTGCTTCGTCAAGGTTTTTAAAGCCTTTTGAAAAACCTCTGAAAATAAGAGAAAGTATAACGCCGCTGTTTCCTCTTGCGCCTCTTAAAAGCGCAGAAGCACAGCGTGATGAAGCCTCGCTGAGTGAGCAGTCATCGGGAAGAACAGCCATTTCCTTTGCGGCTGCACCGATAGTCATGCTCATATTTGTGCCCGTATCACCGTCGGGAACGGGGAATATATTGAGTGCGTCAACAGCCTGACGGCTGTTTGCAATATTGTTTGATGCGGAAATTACTCCGTCACGAAACATTTTACCTGTAATCATTTAAGAATAATCTCCTTTAGTTTATAGCGTCCACATATACATTTACCTTTGAAACCTTTAAATCGGTTACGGTCTCAACGGAGTAGCGGACTTTATTTGTTATACTGCTTGAAATTGCGTTGATATTAACACCGTAGGAAACGGAGATGTGCAAATCTATAACAAGGCTGCCGTTTACGCTTTTAACGCTAACGCCCTGGCTGGAATTATCCCTGTCTCCCTTGTTTTTAATTATTGATTTTAAGCTCTGCATAGGTGAGTTAACCATTCCGGTAACACCAAAGCAGGACTGCGCAACCTGGCCAACAAGCTGCTCAAAGAAATTATTTGTAATTTCTATATATCCGTTAGGATTTTCGTATTTTATCATACAACAAACCTCCGTTTGCTAATTTAACAAGTTGATTATAATATATTTCAATAAGTATATCAAGTATATATATTCAGCGTGTTTCGACATGAATTTTTTTACAGTAAACCTAAGTTACGCCGAAAGTTGCTTTTTATTCCGATTCAAAATACCAGTTTTCGATATTTATAAAACAGTCGTTAAGCGTGCCCTCAACATTTCCGTTCATTGCCTTTGTAAAGCAAATCATTCCTTTTCTGTAAAGCAGGGGAATGAACGGCATTTCATCGGAAAAGCTGATTAGGAAAGAACCAAGCTCTTCCTGTCCCTCGATATAAGAATTGTAGAGAGCGGCAGTCTGGCTTGTGTTGGTGTCTATACCGAAATGCGCAGTGCCGTTTTCATCAAAAAACGGGTAAAGAGACATATCGGGCGAAAGTTTTATTTCACCGATATACAGGCTGAACTGCTCTTTTTGAATCATATCGTAATATCTGTTGTTGTCGCTTTCCTCTGTGATTGATACGCTGAATCCCGCTTCCTCAAGCTGCTGTTTTATCAGCTTTGCGCAGGTTAGCCTCTCCGTGTTTGATGAATTGACAAGTATTGAAAGCGAAAGATTGCTCACTCCGCTTTTGGTTACAGCCTGTTTAGCGGCGTTAATATCGGCTTCTCTTTCAAAAAGCTCAGATTGGCTAAGCTCAAACTGCGGGTTGAAAACTCCCGTTGCAGGCTGAGCAAAATTTCCGTATGCGCTTTTTACAAGCGTGTTTCTGTTTATTGCAAGAGAAATTGCCTTTCTAATCTCTGCATTTGTTGTAATTCCGCTTTTATTATTTACGCCCATAAATACAAGATTATTCATATTCACAAGCTTTTTGTTTGCGCTCATTTTGCGAGATGTGTTGCTGCTCAAATCCCTGAAAGCAAAGCTTATGTTTCCTATGTTTACGGCGTTGTCTATTGAGTCTTCCGCCGCAATGTTCTCAAGGTGAATAGTTGTTATATAAGGATTAAAATTGTCAGTAACATTTGCTTTTAAAACAGGTTCGCCGTTTTCGTCTGCAAAATAATATCTTCCGTTTCCTACGGGATAAGTGCTGTCCTCAGAACTTACAATGGGGAAGTTGAGAAGGTTGTGAGCATACTGATTTGCTCTTTCAAGTTTAAACACTATTTCCGACTCGGATTTTACACTGCACGATTTTATGTCGGCAAGCTGTGCTCCCCAATAAGCAGATTCCTTGGCTTTGTTAAACGAATCCCTTACATCCGATGCTGTCAGAAGCGATCCGTCTGAAAATTTAAGCCCTGAAATTATACCCACTTCAAGTGTTTGAGAGTCAGTATATTCGTAGCTTGAAGCAATGTTGAGGCTCGCCTTGAAATTATCGTCAAGGTCAAAAAGACTTTCAAAAACAAGCTGTGCAAGTATTTGGTTGTTAAGCGTAACCGCCTCAAGCGGATTAAGGCTGTCCGATTGGGTGTAGCTTAGCTTAAATGTTGAATCGTCCTGCTGAATAACAGCCTCTTTTTCAACAACGGCGGGTGCGGTTGTAGTTTCGCCCGTGCCGCTGGTTGAGCAGGCTGTGAAAACTGATGCAACCGTTATTGCCGCCATTATAACCGCAATAATTCTTTTTGCCATTTTTATCTCCTGAATATTTCTGTGCTTATAGTTTTTCCGCTTTTATCGTCTGTTTCAAAGAAACATCCCTCAAGCGTACATTCTCCGTCCTCATTTATAAATCTAACAGGTAAAGATGTCCTTAGCTTCTTTATGGCGCATTCCGGCGCAACTCCCAAAACGGATTGCAAAGGACCCGTCATGCCCAAATCGGTTATATAACCCGTGCCGTTAGGTAGAATTTGATTGTCAGAAGTCTGAACATGTGTGTGTGTTCCGAATATGGCGGAAACTCTGCCGTCAAGATAAAATCCGAGTGCTCTTTTTTCGCTTGAAGCCTCAGCGTGAAAATCAATTATAATGGTTTTTGCGCCCTCTTCTTTGGCTTTTTCAATCAGTTCGTCCGCCTTGTCAAAAGGGCTTGCAATCGGGTCAAGGTATACAATGCCTTGCAGGTTAATTATTGCCGCCTTTGTGTAGCCTTTGTCTATAATCACCATTCCCTTGCCTGGTGCGGAGGGGTGGTAGTTTGCAGGGCGGATAATATATTGAGTTTCGTCAAGATAGTCGCAAATCTCAGGTCTTTTAAGACTGTGATTTCCAAGCGTTATCACATCTGCTCCTGCGTCAAAAACCATTTTTGCCGATTTCGGGGTTATTCCGTTTCCAACAGCGGAATTTTCAGCATTTACAATGGTCAAATCGGCTTTAAATTCTCTTTTTAAAGCCGGAAGTTTCTTTTGCAGATATTCGCATCCCTGAATGGATACAACATCTCCTATTGCAAGTATTCTCAAATTAACACCGTTTCTATATTTAATTACTTTCTATTATTATACAATATAACACCATTAAAAACAACAGCAGTGAAATGGTTTGCCTAAATTTAACAATATTTTAATTATTTGCGAAAAGTTAAAATAATGTTGAAAAACCGCTTGACAAATCAAAATTATCGGGTATAATAATAAACGCATTAATTCAATACAGAGGTATAGTGTAACGGTAACACACCGGACTCTGACTCCGTTATTTAAGGTTCGAATCCTTATACCTCTGCCAAAAGAAACAGGAACACTTTTAAAGTGTTCCTGTTTCTTTTTATAAAATCGAAAAAAGGATTCGAAGAATCCTTTAACCGAGGGCATTTATGCCCGAACGCTAAGTGTCAATTGAATATAATATTCCAAAAATTCAACAAAATCGCAGACGCTTGACAGACATTATTTATATAAATTATAATGAAATTATCATAAAAGGAGGTATTATTATGAATAAAACTGCAAAAAGAGCAATAGGTATATTAGTTATCTTATTATTGTGGGTATTTTTTATTTGTCAAGAAGAAATGGCTTTTTATGGAATTTACTCATTAATAAGTTATAGTGTTCATGAAATATCAACTTTTATTCCTTATCTTTGCATATCTGCGATTTTCGTATGGCTTATTGTAACGATAATAAGAATGATAAAGAAACAATCTGATAATAAAGATAAAATTTTTGTAGTGGTTCTAATTGCTTTTTTAGTGATGCATATTGGATTTTTTTATAATCAATTTCAAACTGCCACTATAACAACGGTTGTAACTGTTGAAAGTGTTGATTTACAAAAAGGAACTATTACAGTTTCAAATGAAACGGAATATGGCAATTACACAATCGAATTAGATGCACCGGAATTAGTTATAAATATGGTGGAAACTAATGACCGTAAATATATTGTGACATACCAACATAAGTATGAAAATATTAATGATGGTAAGCTGTCTACAATAAAGCTGCAACAGGAGTAGCTTAATAAATTGAGCAGAATGTGCGATGAATTAGTAGCGGTTCAAAATTAGGGAAAAAGTGCTTTTTACATTCTTTATTTATTGTAATATTTTAAATTTAATATCGAACAAAATTACAAAATATTTATATAAATAATTGTAATTCATATAAGTGCATTATATAATGGGTTTGCAATATATTGGATAAAAATATTACATAAAAGAGAGCGGCAATATGAAAAATGAAGATTATAAATACAAGATTTGTTTTAGTTCCGGCGGAATTGTTATGCAGATAATCGCATCGGCGATTTTTATTGCTGTTAGCATATGGCTTTATATGAATAATAACGGCGTTTTTATTTTTACATCTTTATTCGGTTTGATAATTACTGCGCTTACCCTCTATTCTTTATATGCCATTCTGTTTATTAAAGTTTATATTAACGAAAACGAGTTCACACATACAAAAGGCCCAGGTAATTCAAAAACTTATAAATACACTGATATACCAGAGGCGTGGATAAGTTCAGGCAGAGCAACAAGCGGGGCGAGTTATTATTATTTCAATTATAAAACCAAGGACGGAAAAGTTCACAAATTTATGTTTTATTCGTATCAGAGTGAAGCAGCTGATTATTTGCTTGCAAGAATCAAGGGCTAAGAGGTAGAAGACGATGAATGATGAGTGGGATTACAAGATAAGCGGTAAAACAAATAACACGCCAAGGCTTATTATTTTGTTTGTTATATCGGCTTTCTTTACCGCTTTAACGGTAAGTCAAATTATTACTTCTAAAAATCAATTTTCCATAGTGGCATTATTTTTCGGAGCAATAGCATTATCGTCAATATATTTGCTTGTAAAGTTAGCTTTAATATATTTTTGCGTTAAAGTCTACATAGGAAAAAACGGATTTTATTTTCAATCAAATCCGTTTGATGGAAGATATTATGAATACAATGAAATAAAAAGCTGCAGGGAAGAAATGAAAACTTCACGCTCAAGTTTCGGTAATCAAAGTTCCCAGACGGCATACTTCTATTTCTTTTATTTTACTGATAAAGACGGTAAAACTCATAAAGTTCAGTTTGATAAAGCAGTATATGAATATGAATTTAATGTTTTAATAGAGCGTTTGAACAAGAATTAAATTAATTTAATTCTTCAGTTATTGAAAATTGTAATTTACATTATAGAATTTTATTTCTTTGCAAGAAAAAAGAACACCTTCCCCGCCTCCTAATAAGAAAACATGAGATAGTCCAGTAAAATCAATGTTTTCAGAGGCAAGGAACACGATGTGAAGTCAAAAAATCAAATACTGGCAGGATAAAGGGTGCTGATGTGAAATATCAGCACCCTTTTCCTGTCCCAAACGCCATAGGGAATCCTATGGCGTTTTTACTTTCCATCAAGTACACGGAAAACTGTATTGAAAGGGGTGAGAAATCGAAGGTATTTCTTCATGTAGGAAATGCAAATCAAGTGTCCATAGGTTTTCCCACATGGAGAAGCAAGTGGGCACAGAATTGAATTTTTTCCGAAAACGAACACTTTTCCAGACCGCCGGAGGGAGGTGAGATTATGGCGGTATTTCGCATTGAGAAAACCCGCGACTACACGGTGATGGCAAACCATCATCTGCGGAACACGGCACTGTCGCTGAAAGCGAAGGGGCTGCTGTCCCTCATGCTATCCTTGCCGGAGGATTGGGACTACACCACCAAAGGTCTTGCGCGGATATGCCGGGATGGAGTGGACAGCATTTGTGCTACGGTCCGGGAGCTGGAGGATGCGGGATACATTATCCGTGAAAGAGTCCGCAACGCCAACGGGCGGCTCGGCAGCATCGAGTACACGATTTTGGAGCAGCCCAGGCCGCCGGAACCTAAACCGGGAAAACCTGAACGGGAAAATCCAGTTCAGGTAAAACCAGTCTTGGATTCTCCTGTCTTGGGAAAACCTGAACAGGAAAAACCCGCACAATTAAATACTAAAGGATCAAGTAACCAAATATCAAATACTGATTCATCAAGTACGGAAGGATCAAATCCTATCCAATCAAGTCCCCAAACCCCCGCAGAGACCAAACGAACCGGACGGGACTGGATGCGGGAGCGAGAGAGCTATCGGGAACTGATTTTGGAGAATATCGAGTATGACTATCTATGCCGGGATGACCGGCTGGATCGGGATATGCTGAATGAACTGGTGGAACTCATGGTGGATACCGTCTGTTCCCGCAGGGAAACGATCCGCATTGCCGGGGACGACTATCCGGCGGAGGTGGTCAAATCCCGGTTCCTGAAGCTGAACAGTTCTCACATTGAGTATGTGTTGGACCGTATGCGGGAGAACACCACCTATGTCCGCAACATCAAGAAATATCTGCTGGCTGCCCTGTATAACGCCCCGGCCACCATCGACAGCTACTATGCGTCCCTGGTGAACCATGACCTGTACGGCAGCGGAGAAAGGAGATGATAGGTCATGCAGGAAGAAGTCACCCAGCGCACCATTGCCCTCTGTGTGGAGGCCACCAAACTCTCCGCCGGGATGCTGCAGCAGGCCATGAAAAAAGTGCTGGACGAGATGCAGAAAGGAGTGACCGGCCATAAGACCAAGCTGCACCACGGAAAGCAGACCCTCCGGCAGCTGATGAAGCACAACACCGGCGTTTCCAACATCGAGATCACCGACCGGAACATCCGGGCCTTTTCCGCCACCGCCAAGAAGTACGGCATTGACTTTGCTCTGAAAAAGGATACCAGCGGCGAGATACCCCGCTACCTGGTGTTCTTCAAGGGCCGGGATGCCGACGTTATCACGGCGGCGTTCCGGGAGTTCTCCGCAAAGAACCTGGAGAAAGAGAAAAAGCCCTCCATCCGCAAGGAACTGGAGCAGGCAAAGCAGCAGGCCAAAGCCCAGCACCGCCAGCGGGAGAAGGTCAAGACCAAAGACCGGGGTGTGGAATTATGACGGTTGACTGGAAGAAAAAGCTGCTCCCCAACCTCCCGTATCTGCTGTTTGTCTATCTATTTGACAAGCTCTGCCAGGCGGTGCGCCTTGCGCCCGGCCTTGACGCCTCTGAAAAGCTCCTGCATTTAAGCCAGGGCTTTACGGAGGCGTTTTCTTCTGGGCTGCTCAGCCTATATCCACCGGACCTGCTGGTGGGTATCGCCGGAGCGGTCATCGTCCGGCTGGCGGTGTACGCCAAAGGGAAAAACGCCCGCAAATACCGCAAGGGCATCGAGTACGGCAGCGCACGATGGGGCACGGCGGCCGATATTGCCCCCTATGTCGATCCGGTCCCCGACTGGAACATCCCTCTGACCCAGACGGAAAAACTCACCATGTCCAGCCGACCGAAAAATCCCAAGTACGCCCGGAACAAAAACATCCTGGTCATCGGTGGCAGCGGCAGCGGCAAGACCCGTTTCTTCGTCAAACCCTCCCTCATGCAGATGCACAGTTCCTATGTGGTTACCGATCCCAAAGGACAGCTTTTGTCCGAGGTGGGGACCATGCTGCGCCGGGGCGCCCCCAAGTTGGACGAGAACGGAAAGCCAATGCGAGATGCCCGCGGGAAGGTCATCTATGAGCCGTACCGCATCAAGGTCCTCAACACCATCAACTTCAAAAAGAGCATGAAATACAACCCCTTCGCCTATATCCGGTCAGAGAAAGACATCCTCAAATTGGTCAATGTCATCATCGCCAACACCAAAGGCGACGGAGAAAAATCCTCCGAAGACTTTTGGGTCAAGGCCGAGCGGCTTTTGTACTGCGCCCTGATCGGGTACATCTGGTACGAGGCGGGGCCGGAGGAAAAGAACTTTCTCACGCTGCTGGAGCTCATCAACGCATCGGAGGCCAGAGAGGATGACGAGGAATTTCAGAGCCCTGTTGACTTGCTCTTTGCCAAGCTGGAGAAGGAGCACCCGGACCACTTCGCTGTGAAGCAGTACCGCAAATTCAAGCTGGCTGCCGGCAAGACCCTGAAATCCATCCTGATTAGCTGCGGCGCCCGCCTTGCTCCCTTCGATATTGCGGAGCTGCGGGAAATCATGTCGGACGATGAACTGGAGCTGGACACCCTGGGTGACCGAAAAACGGCGCTGTTCCTCATCATGAGCGACACGGACACCACCTTTAACTTTGTTATCGCCATGCTGCAAAGCCAGCTATTCAACCTCCTTTGCGACAAGGCGGACGATGTGTACGGAGGCAGGCTGCCCGTCCATGTGCGGTGCCTGCTGGACGAGTTCGCCAATATCGGGCAGATACCCAACTTTGACAAGCTGATCGCCACCATCCGGAGCCGGGAAATCTCGGCTTCTATTATTTTGCAGTCCCAAAGCCAGTTAAAGACCATCTACAAGGACGCCGCAGATACCATTGTGGGCAACTGCGACACCACCTTGTTTTTGGGAGGCAAGGAGAAATCCACCCTGAAAGAAATCTCGGAGCTGCTGGGCAAGGAGACCATCGACATCTTCAATCAATCCGAGAACCGGGGCAGCCAGGTTTCCCACGGCCTCAACTATCAGAAATTAGGAAAGGAGCTGATGACCCAGGACGAGATCGCGGTGATGGACGGAGGCAAGTGTATCTTGCAGCTTCGAGGGGTGCGGCCGTTTTTCAGCGACAAGTTTGATATAACGAAGCATCCCCGCTACAAGTACCTTGCCGACGCCGATAAGAAAAACACCTTTGACATTGAACGGTACATGAAACGCAGACCGGCCATTGTGAAGCCGGACGAGCCTTTCGATCTGTACGAATTGAAAGCGACCGACCTTCAACCCGACAATTCAACTGAACGAAAGGAAATGTGAATATGAGCTTTTTTACTAACGCTATCGACGTTTTGCAGACTTTGGTGATTGCCCTGGGCGGCGGCCTGTGCGTGTGGGGCGGCATCAACCTTCTGGAAGGTTACGGCCAGGACAACCCTGCCTCCAATGCTCATGTGCGGTAAAGTAACACAATAATTTGATAGGCAACCGCCCCTATTCCGTAATTTGAAAGACCGGCTATAAAAAGTTGTATCCGTATGGTATAATAAAAACAAAAAATATCAAGGTGGTAAACGCTTATGGAATTTCACGAAAAGCTGCAAGAACTTAGAAAACAAAAAAATCTAACACAAGAAGAACTTTCTGAAATACTGTTTGTTTCACGAACTGCCATTTCAAAATGGGAGTCAGGGCGTGGCTATCCAAGCATTGACTCCTTAAAAGCTATTGCAGAATTTTTCGGAGTAACAATAGATGAACTGTTATCCAATAGAGAACTGATTTGTATTGCAGAAAAAGATAGTCACCAAAAAACACAGCATATGCGTGATTTAGTATTTGGCTTGATTGATTGCTCTGTTGTAATGTTGTTTTTTATCCCTCTTTTTGGACAGCAAGGGGGCGAGATAATTCGTCAAGTGTCTTTGCTATCGTTACAGGAAACACCATTGTTCATAAAAGTTGCATATTTTGCAATCATTTTATTAACAGTTGCTTGTGGTATTGCTACGTTAGCTTTGCAAAATTATTCCAGCATTATTTGGATAAAAACAAAGACTATCTTATCTATGATATTGACTATAATTAGCGTTGTTATCTTTATTGCAAGCCTTCAACCTTATGTAGCCTTTTTTACATTTGTTTTGTTGATTATCAAGGGCGCTTTGTTGCTAAAACGCCCATGACACGAAGCGTATCAATGATGTGACGGGCAAATTCTTTCGTTTTTTTCACTCCAAAGTTAAAGTGTGATTAGGCAAGAGCCAAATACATAAAAAACAAAGGAGCAAAAAAATGAAAGAAGAAAAGAAAAAAATCCAAAACAATTTTATTGTAGCTGCCGGACTGTTGGCTTTGTTCATTCTCTACACAGTGGCAATTATGTTTGTTGATGTGCAGCCAATCGGCCCACAGGGTTCATCTGTCGGGTTTGCGGAAGTCAATCAATATTTTCATACGCTGTTTGGTGTGAATATGCTGCTATATAGTATAACAGACTGGTTGAGTATTGCTGTACTGTTTATCATGTTCGGATTTGCAATGGTAGGTCTTGTGCAACTTATTAAAAGGAAAAGTCTGTTTCGTGTAGATAGCAGTATTTTGGTATTAGGCGGTTTTTATGTGCTTGTATTTTTGGCATATCTCTTTTTTGAGTTTTTTGTTGTAAATTACAGACCTGTTTTGATTGAGGGTGTTTTGGAAGCCTCTTATCCGTCCTCTACAACAATGCTTATGATGTGCATTATGCCTACGGCTATTATGCAATTTCACCATTTGATTTCAAGCAAAAGATTAAGGAATATAGTAAATGCTTTTTGTGGTATCTATGCAAGTTTTATGGTCATTGGGCGGGTTTTATCTGGTGTGCATTGGTTTACTGATATTGTGGGTGGAATATTGCTTAGTGCAACACTTGTTATGTTGTACTATTCCACAAATCAGTTAGTAAATAGCAAAGCCAGCCGGAGCAGTCAACGGTCAAGATGAACGGGCTGCGCCCGCCGTTGACAGCCCCGCCTGTCCTTGCTGGTGGGTAGTCAAGGGGCGACAGCAGGGAGTGCTGCCGCCCCTCACTATCATCAGAGAAAGGGGGATTTTCCATGACCGAGAAAGAATACAAAGAACATATCCAGTACACCCATAACGCCTATTGCCGGATAGTCATTCGCCATGCTTCCATAGACGCTGCCCGTATGCTGTTTGCCAAGTGGAAACGAGAAATCTCCCTTGAATACTTGACCGAAGAAAAGTTTGTTCCACTAAGCACCACAGACGAGTATTTTCAAGTGCCAGACTATGGCGAAACTTATCCATTCTCCGTCCGGGGGCAGACGATACTTTTAGATAGCTGCTCCCTTGCGGTTGCTCTTGCCGAGCTGCCGGAACAAACGCAGGAGGAAATCTTTTTGTATTACTTCCAGCACTTGACGCAGAAAGAAATCGGGGAACAAAGCGGCTGGACACGTAGCACAATCGGGCGGCATATTCAGCTTGCCTTGAAGCGGCTGAAAGAGGAAATGGAGGTGTTGTCCCATGAGTAACCGACTTCTCCCCTATGACACTATCATAAAGGCACATGAGGGCGACCCCATAGCGATACAAGCCGTCCTTGACCGATACGCTGGATATATCCGCTACTTCTCCAAAATGAACGGTTATTATAACTCTGATATGGAGGACTATATCAGAACAAAGCTGATTGAAAGCCTGTTCAAGTTCCGGCTTGGCTGATAGTATAAAAGCAGAATAAACGACACCTATGTTATTATTTCTAAAATTAAAGAAAAACTTAATAAACTTTACCTATATTTTTGATGTGCGGTACTGTATAATAAAAATAAAAACTACATCAGCACGATAGGAGAAATCAATATGTCAATCACAGATATTTTAATCCGTTCAATAAGCGGATATGTTTTTATAGTTCCTGGACTTTTGCTATATTTTATTTGCCTAAAAAAACCAACAAAAACCAACAAAAACCAAATGCCACTTCATATTGCAACGGTATTTGTATTTTGCTATTATCTTATTGGCGTTCTAACGATGACAGGTATTGGAAAACTGAAAGTATTTGAGCCAACAATAGTACTTATTCCATTTCGTGATATGATAAGCGGACCAATAGACACCATACTAAATGTCATTCTGTTTGCCCCACTGGGATTTTTCCTACCACTACTGTATAAGAAATATAGCCACATTAGCACTGTTGCATTGACTGGTTTTCTTTTTTCACTATCTATTGAAATTGTCCAAATGTTCGGCAGAGGGGCAACAGATATAAATGATTTAATAACGAATACAGTTGGGGCGTGTTTAGGATTTTTTATTTATCAGTTACTTAATAAACTAATTTCAAAAGAAATATGTGGGAAGTTTCAAGCTTATAAAATAAATGATAGAATAGAGGTATTGTTCCTTATAATTTACTCATTTGTAATTATGGTCACAATTCAGCCCCTTGTTATCAGCCGCTTGTTTAGACTGGGATAAATTCTTAATTTGAATAACTGATTAGCTATTTTAGAACTGAATAACCGCCGCACCGCCGCGGCACACAAAGCAGTAAATCCGAAAAAGATTTGCTGCTTTTTTTTGCGCCCATTTTTGGCAAATTTCAAAATGTTCCGTATTAGACAGTGAAGCTAAAAAAGGCTGCCATTTTTTCATACAGCGGGCAAAACGCAGCTTCCGAAACGCCTTATTGTCGGGAAAGACCGAGCCGCCGGAAAAGTTCTTGCCGGAAAGTCCGTCATTTTTGCTTTTTGCGGTGTTGTAGGGAGTAAGGGGGGAGAATGCCAGCCTGCCGCCTTTTATGAAAAAAGCTGGTTATAGATTTCCCGAAAAAGTGGCAGTAGCAAGTGAGGGCAATCCAGCAGCTTTTATGAAAAAGTTGGTTGCGATTTTCTGAAAAAGTGGCAGTAGGAAGTGAACGGCAGTCCGGCAGTTTCTTAGAGCAAGTTTCTACCACGGTGCCAAAATCCGCAATTCTGCGGTTTTGTCCCTCGCGGGAAACTTGTTGGGGAGTGCCTTCCCCAAACCCTGCTATGGCGGCTTGCGCCGCAAAAAGATTTCCGTTCGGCAGGCCGTTTTTTTGCGAGAACTGCCCCGGAAATACCTAACAGACCAGCCTATTTTTTGTGATAAGTGAAAGGAGGTTTACAGCCCATGCCGAAGCGATACAACACGCCCCACCGCAGCCGCGTTGTGAAAACCCGGCTGTCCGAAGATGAATACGCCGACTTCACAGCGCGGCTTGCGCCCTATGGTATCAGCCAGTCCGAATTTCTCC
>UQFL01000014.1 GCA_900540305.1 uncultured Oscillospiraceae bacterium
ACGAGATCAGCCTCGGTCTCGTGGGCTCGGAGATGTGTATAAGAGACAGTTACTATATGAGTACTTGTTATAAAAGAGTGTTGCTCAAGCTTTCCGGTGAAGTGCTTGCCGGAGCTAAGGGGACAGGCATAGATAATGACACCGTTGTTAAAATCTGCAAGTCTGTTAAGGCGGCTGCGGATATGGGTGTTGAAATCGCAATCGTAGTAGGCGGAGGAAACTTTTGGAGAGGCCGCTCAAGCGAGGGTATGGACAGAGCAAGAGCAGACCATATCGGTATGCTTGCAACAGCAATGAATGCGCTTGCTCTTTGTGACGCGCTTGAACAGCTTGGTGCAAATGTCCGTGTTCAGACTGCTATTGAAATGCGCCAGATTGCTGAGCCTTATATCAGAGGCAGAGCAACCCGCCACCTTGAAAAGGGCAGAATTGTTATTTTCGGCTGCGGAACAGGTTCACCGTTCTTCTCAACCGATACTGCTGCCGCTCTTCGCAGCGTTGAAATGAACGCAGATGCACTTCTTAAAGCAACAAATGTTGACGGCGTATTTGATAAAGACCCGAATAAATATGAAGATGCTGTAAAATATGATTTTGTAACATTCAAAGAAGTTATAAACAGAGATTTGAAAGTTATGGATTCAACTGCGTTTTCACTTTGCAAAGACAACGATATGTCTATAATCGTATTTAATCTTGACGACCCTGATAATATTATCAGAGTGCTCAAGGGCGAAAATATCGGCACAACTGTTCACAACTGATTATTTAATTCATATATATTCCCGTAAAGACTCTCAGCCCGCCTCGGATTTCGGGAATAAATAAGCGGGCGGAAAGGTAAATTGATATGGAAACCGTATTTAACAGAACTAAAGAGAAAATGGAAAAATGCCTTGATTGTCTTGAAAGAGACTATAAGGCAATCAGAGCGGGCAGAGCTAACCCCGCAATACTTGACAGAGTGCTTGTAGATTACTACGGAACTCCCACACCGATTAACCAGATGGCAGCTGTCAGCGTACCTGAGCCTAGAACACTTATGATTCAGCCTTGGGATGCTTCAACTTTAAAAGATATTGAAAAGGCTATCAACACATCAGATATCGGTATTAACCCCTCTAATGACGGAAAAGTTATCCGCCTTTCATTCCCGCCTCTTACAGAGGAACGCCGTAAAGAGCTTGTTAAGGACATTGCAAAAAGAGGCGAGGAAGCTAAAGTTGCAATCAGAAATGTTCGCCGTGATGCTATGGACGAAATCAAAAAGCTCAAGAAAAACAGCGAGATAACTGAGGATGACCTCAAAGACGGCGAAAAGAAGCTTCAGGACATAACAGACGGTTATGTTAAGCAGACAGACGAAATGGAAAAGAAAAAAGAGCAGGAAATACTTTCAATTTAACATTTTAGGAGGCGGGGATTTTTCTCCGCCGTTCTGTCATTTTTAAAGGAGAATGAATATGGCTGTTTTCGGAAAAAAAGATGTTCAAAGACCCGAGTTTTCTGTGTTGCCCAACCATATAGGAATAATTATGGACGGAAACGGAAGATGGGCAAAGAAACGAGGCTTGCCAAGAACTATGGGTCATAAAGCCGGAGCCGAAGTGTTCAAGAAAATCTCAAAGGAATGCGCCGCTCTCGGAATAAAAGAAGTAACTTTTTATGCTTTTTCAACTGAAAACTGGAAACGCCCGCAGGAGGAAGTAGACGCGCTTATGCGCCTTTTCAGAGATTATCTGCTTGATGCAAAAGCCGATATGGAAGCAAGCGGAAATATGAAAATTCATTTTGTAGGCGAAAGAGAGGGTATGAGTGATTCTCTGCTCAAACTTATGGACGAGGCGGAGCACGAAACAGAAAGCAGAACGGGTACTTTGATAAATCTTGCCGTTAATTACGGCGGAAGACAGGAAATCGTTTCTGCGGTAAATCGTCTTATAGCTTCAGGTAAAAAAGAGATTACAGAGGACGATATAAGCTCTGCGGTTTATACTTCGCCCGATTGTGACCTCATTATCCGCCCGAGCGGAGAGGAAAGACTTTCAAATTTCCTGCTTTGGCAGGCGGCATACAGCGAGTTTTGGTACAGCGATGTACTGTGGCCCGATTTTACGGAAAAAGACCTGTATCAGGCGCTCACAGCTTTTGAAAAACGCAACCGCAGGTTCGGAGGATAATTATGAAACAAAGACTTATAACGGCTTTTTGCCTTCTTCTGCTTTTAGCGCTTGTTGTGTGGCAGATAAATACCCCGCTTTTTGTTGCCGTTATCGCATTTTTGAGCGGCGTTGCAGCGTGGGAAATTATGAAATGCGCTAATATTACAAATAAATTTATAACAGTTGTCGGAGCGGCGATAGCTGCTGTTTTCCCGTTTTTTGCAAGTCCGTCAGTGCTTGAGCCTGTTGTTTCCTCGGAAATATGGGGCTCAATAATCGGAAAAGTTCCGAATACGGTTTACATAATCGCAATAGTAATCGTTTTTCTTCTTGCAATGCTCAAGGGTTATTCGCATACTAAATTTGAGCATGTTGCCGTTGCGGTTTTTGCAAGCGTTATTGTACCTTACGGATTTTCAGTTTTCGTAAGACTTCGTGATATGTTTGTTAATGAGCAGTTCGGCATCTATCTCATTTTCTTCGCACTTATCTGTGCTCTCGGTACAGATGTAGGTGCTCAGCTCGGAGGAATGGCGTTCGGAAAGCATAAGATGAGCCCGAATATCAGCCCTAAAAAAACAATAGAGGGCGCTGCGTGCGGTATTGCTTTTTCACTCATTTTAAATGCCGTTGCTTTTGTGCTTTATAATCATTTTGCAAACGCTCAGATTGATTCTGTAGGCGCAACAGTATTGCTTGTTTGTTCCGTTCCCGTATCATTCTTCGGAATGATGGGCGATTTGAGCGCGTCTGTTCTCAAAAGAAATTTCGGTGTAAAGGATTTCGGAAAGATATTCCCCGGTCACGGCGGAGTTATGGATAGATTTGATTCTGTTTTGTTCACTCTCCCCGTTACATATGCCATTGCACTTATCGCATTTACCTAAGAGGTGAAATTTATGAAAAATATTTCTATTCTAGGTTCAACAGGTTCTATCGGCACACAGTCGCTCGATGTATGCCGTATGCACGGTTACAATGTAAAATGTCTTACTGCTAATTCAAGCGTTGATATTATCGAAAATCAGGTGCGTGAATTTAAACCTGAGCTTGTTTGTATGATGAACGAGGAAGCCGCAAAAAATTTGCGTTCAAGAATTGCAGATACTTCGGCTAAAGTTGTAAGCGGTATGGACGGTCTTATCGAGTGTGCTGTTTATGACGGTGCAGATACCGTTTTAAACTCTGTTGTTGGTATGATAGGGCTGCAGCCAACACTTGAAGCAATAAAGGCTAAAAAGACGATTGCACTCGCAAATAAGGAAACACTCGTTGCAGGCGGTCACCTTGTAACAAACCTTGCGAAGGAAAACGGTGTTTCCATTCTTCCTGTTGACAGCGAGCATTCTGCAATATTCCAGGCAATGCAGGGCAGTCCCCGAAAAGAGGCAATCAAGAAAATAATTCTCACAGCTTCTGGCGGCCCGTTTTTTGGTAAAAAGCTTTCTGAGCTTGAAAATGTTACTGCGGCGGATGCTCTTAAACATCCCAACTGGAATATGGGCGCTAAAATTACCATAGATTCTGCCACAATGATGAATAAGGGACTTGAATTTATTGAGGCAAAATGGCTTTTCGATATGCCCAACGAGGATATTGAAATAGTTATCCATCGTGAATCTGTTGTTCATTCTGCAATAGTTTATCAGGATAATTCTATGATTGCTCAGCTCGGTGTGCCCGATATGAGAATACCGATTCAGTATGCGCTCACTTATCCTGAGCGTGAGCCGAGCCCTGTTGAGCCGCTGTCCCTTGCTGAGTACGGAAAACTTACATTCTTTGAGCCTGATTATGAGACTTTCAAATGTATCAATGTCTGCAAAAAGGCTATTGAAATGGGCGGACTTCATCCTGCTGCGGCAAACGGCGCGAATGAAGAGAGTGTAAAACTTTTTCTTAAAGGCGAAATTAAATTTACAGATATTGCATATCTTAATGAAGAGGCTATGCTTAAAGCGCCTGATAAAAAGGCGTTCACCCTTGAAGATGTTCTTGAAACAGATAGAGCGGCAAGGGATTATGTCATTGCAAACTATAAATAATTAAGAGGCGATTGAGTGAGTATTAGTTCAATATGGCAAACGGTTTATCCGATAATAATTGCAATTTTATTTTTTGAATTAATAATCTTAGTGCACGAGGGCGGCCACTTTTTGGCGGCTCGCCTAATGAAAATAAAGGTCAATGAATTTTCAATAGGAATGGGGCCTAAAATATTTTCATTCACTAAAGGCGAAACAAAATATTCTCTGCGCTGGATTTTGTTCGGCGGTTACTGCACTATGGAGGGCGAGGAAGAGGATTCCGATAACGAAGGCTCTTTTTCTAAAAAAAGTGTTCCTGCACGAATGCTTGTAATAGTAGCAGGTGCGCTTATGAATCTTTTGCTTGGCTTTTTGATAGTAGTTTGTATTGTATCAAGTCAGGACCTCATAGGCACAACAACGGTTGCCAAATTTGAAGATAACGCTCCAAGTTATAACAGCGGACTTCAAACGGGTGACAAAATCAAGAGCATTGACGGTATGCGCATTTTCACTTCAACAGACATCAGCACAGGTCTTTCACGCTCAGTTGATGATACTGTTGAGATGATAGTTGAAAGAGACGGCAAAGATGTCAAACTCGATGTCACATTCGCAACAGAGGAGTATGAGGGAAATCAGTATATTTCAATGGATTTCTGGCTCCTCGGAGTAGATAAAACTGTCGGCGGAGTGCTGAAAAACAGTGCTGAAGTTTTTGTTTCGTTTGCAAGAATGGTGTTCCTGTCCGTTCACGATTTGCTTGTTGGCAGATACGGCGTAACCGATTTGAGCGGACCTGTCGGCGCCGTTTCGGTTGTTTCATCCGCCGTAAAAACAAGTCTCACATCAGTTTTGCGGATAATGGCGCTTCTTACAATAAATATCGGGCTTTTCAATCTATTCCCGATTCCTGCCCTTGACGGCTGGAGATTTTTCCTGCTTCTCGGCGAGGGTATATTCAGAAAAAAACTGCCCTCAAAGTGGGAGTATGTTATAAATGCCGCAGGGCTTATAATCCTTCTCGGACTTATGGTATTTGTTACTTTTTCAGATATAACGAAATTATTTTAAGTAGGTGATTTTATGATTAACCGAAGAAAATGCAAAAAAATAAAACTTAAAAACACATATATTGGCGGCGATTCGCCTATTCTTGTTCAGTCAATGCTCAATGTTCCGTCAACTGATATTGACGGTTCTGTGGAGCAGGCTAAGGAGCTTGCGGCGGCAGGCTGTCAGGTTATCCGCTTTGCAATCCCCAACGAGGATGCACTCGCTTTGATAGAGCCTATTAAAAAGGCTGTTGATGTTCCGCTTGTTGCGGATATTCATTTTGATTACAGACTTGCAATCGGTGCGGCTGAAAGAGGAATAGACAAAATCAGAATTAACCCGGGAAATATCGGCGATGAGTCAAGGGTTAAAGCAGTTGCCGATATTTGCAGGCGAAAAGAAATACCCATCAGAATCGGCGTAAACAGCGGAAGCCTTGAAAAGCATATTCTTGAAAAATACGGCTCTCCGACACCGCAGGCAATGGTTGAGTCTGCGCTTTACCACGCTTCACTTCTTGAGAAATTTGATTTTGACAATATTGTTATTTCGATAAAATCATCAGATGTAAACACAATGATTGCCGCTTACGAACTTGCCGCTCAGCAGTGCGAATATCCGCTTCACCTCGGTGTAACTGAGGCTGGCACTGAGCGTATGGGAATAATCAAGTCCTCAATCGGTATCGGCTCTCTGCTCACAAGAGGCATAGGCGATACTATCAGAGTAAGCCTTTCCGACACACCTGTAAAAGAGGTATTTGCGGCATTTGATATTTTAAAGGCAATAGGACTTAAAAAGGACTGCCCTTATCTTATTTCCTGCCCCACCTGCGGCAGAACAAGAATTGATTTGATAGGGCTTGCAAAGCAGGTTGAAGAACGCCTTAAAGACTGCAAAAAGCCGATAAAGGTTGCAGTTATGGGCTGTATAGTAAACGGACCGGGCGAAGCTAAGGAAGCCGATATAGGCATTGCCGGCGGTGACGGAAACGGTCTTATTTTCAAAAAAGGAGAAATTCTCCGCAAAGTTCCCGAAAGTGAACTGCTAGACGAATTGATGAAAGAGATAGATAAATTATAATGAACTTATTTCAGGACTATTTTTCAGATTATGTTGATAATTTTCAGCTTACCACGCTTGCGGCAGGAAGAATTGAACGCTTTGTAGTAAGAAAAGACAGCAGAGAGCTTTTTATCGTGCTCTCACTTGATGAGCTTGTTGATTATTCTGTTTTTGAAAGCGCACAGACAACCATTGCGGGCAGAATGAATTTAAAAAAGGTAACAATCAAGCCGAGGTATACTGGTGAGCTTTACGAAAATTCATATTTTCCCAGCATTGTTAAATTTGTAAAAAAGAAGAATCCTGCGGCAAACGGATTTTTTGACGGCGCAGATGTAGAACTTGAAAAGGGCAATTTAACTGTTTCACTCAAAAAAGGCGGCGTTGAAATTTTACAGAATCAAAAGGTCGGCGATGATATTGAAGCCGTGATTTTTGATTTGTTCGGAATAGACTGCAAGGTTTCTTTTGTCAGCACTGAAAAATATGATATTGAAAAAGAGGTAAGAAAAGCTTATGCTCAGCTTGCCGCTCAAAAGGCGGAAGAAAAAGAGCATAATGAAGCAGAAGAAAATAAAAATATTACACATACACTGCTTGACGGACTGCCGATTTACATAGATACAAAGAGAAATATATTCGGAAAAAATGTTAAGGAAAAGCCGAAGCCGATAAGTGAAGTTAAAAGTGACGACGGTTTTGTAACGGTATGGGGCGATTTGCTCAAATACGAGGCTAAGGAAACAAAAAGGGGAGGAAACAAAATCTTCTCCTTTGATATAACGGACTACACTTCTTCAATAACGGTTAAAATGTTTGATTCAAACGCCGTTATTGATTCCGTTATTGAAAAGATGGAAAAGGCTAAAACGCTCTTAATCAGCGGAACATATCAGTTTGATAATTTTGCAAACGAATATGTGCTCCGTCCCGTAGGAATGGCAACCGTTCTGAAAGCTGAAAAAGAAGATACTGCTCCAGAAAAAAGAGTAGAGCTTCATCTTCATACATCGCTTTCTACTATGGATGGTATTTCTTCTCCCACTTCGCTCGTTCAAAGAGCAGCAAAATGGGGGCATAAGGCAATAGCTGTTACCGACCACGGTGTTGTTCAGGCGTTGCCTGAGGCTAACGGAGCAGCTAAAAGAGCAGGCATAAAGCTTATCTGCGGTATGGAGGGTTATCTTGTTAATGACGAAAAGTACCCCGACTTTATGAATATGAAGTTAAAGGACTTTAAGCGTTATCACATCATATTTCTCATTAAAAATCTTGAGGGCAGAAAGGTGCTTTATAAGCATATTTCGGCAAGTAATATTAAATATTACAAGTCAAGACCGCTTATTCCGAAATCAGCTCTTATGGAGCACAGAAACGGTATTATTATCGGCTCTGCCTGTGAGCAGGGCGAAGTTTATCAGGCAATTTTAAACGGTGCCGATGATGATGAACTCGATAAAATCGCTTCCTTTTATGATTATCTTGAAATTCAGCCAAACGGAAACAATGAGTTTATGCTTCGCACAGGCAGTGAAGAATATTTTGTAAATAAAAAAGGCGAAGAAAAAAAGAATGTCTACTGGCGTGTTAACACCGAGGAAGACCTTATAAATATAAATAAAAGAATTATTGCGTCTGCGGACAGGCTCGGTAAAATGACTGTCGCTACGGGAGATGTTCATTTCCTCGATGAAAAGGACGCAAAATTCCGCGCTATCATTATGGCGTCAAAAGGTTTTGATGACGCAGATAATCAGGCGCCGCTTTATTTCAAAACAACAAATGAAATGCTTGAGGACTTTGCTTGGGCAGGGGACAGGGCAAAAGAATTTGTTATTTATAACCCTAACGCCATTGCCGATATGATTGACGATGATGTTGTGCCCATTCCTCCAGGAACTTTCCAGCCGCATATTGACGGCGCTGAGGAAGAACTCACGGAGACCTGCTGGAAAAACGCAAAGGAAAAATACGGCGACCCCGTACCCGATGAGGTTGGCCCCCGTCTTCAAAAAGAGCTTGATTCAATCATAAAGCACGGCTATGCCGTTTTGTATGTAATAGCAAAAAGACTTGTTCAAAACTCAGAGGAACACGGCTATCTTGTTGGCTCAAGAGGTTCTGTAGGCTCTTCACTTGTAGCGCACCTCGGCGGCATTTCAGAGGTTAACCCGCTTGCGCCGCACTATGTGTGCCCGAATTGTAAGCACAGCGAGTTTATAACGGACGGTTCTGTTGGCTCAGGTTTTGACCTGCCGCCTAAAAACTGCCCCGATTGCGGAACTCCTATGGACAGAGACGGCCACGAAATCCCGTTTGAAACATTCCTCGGCTTTGACGGCGATAAAGAGCCTGATATCGACCTTAATTTCAGCGGTGACTTCCAGTCACAGTCACACAGGTTTACGGAAGAACTTTTCGGTAAGACCCATGTGTTCAAGGCGGGTACTATGGCAACCGTTGCTGATAAAACGGCTTACGGTTATGTTAAAAAGTATCTTGAAGAGAGAGGACTTAAAGTTTCCCGTGCGGAAGAGGACAGGCTTACAGTCGGCTGTACGGGTATTAAGAGAACAACGGGTCAGCACCCCGGCGGAATGGTAGTTGTCCCGAGTGAATATGAGGTTGAGGACTTCACTCCCGTTCAGTATCCCTCCGATGACGCATCAAAGGGTACGCTAACAACCCATTTCGACTTTAAAAACGCACTTCACGATACGCTTCTTAAACTTGACGAACTCGGACACGATGTTCCCACGCTTTATAAATTCCTTGAGGACGCAACGGGTATCCCCGTTATGAAGGTTGATATCTGCGACCCCAAGCTTTATCAGATGATAACTTCAACAGAGCCGATAGGCGTTACTCCTGAGGATATAGACTGCCCAACGAGTACGCTTTCAATCCCCGAAATGGGAACGCCTTTCGTTATCGGTATGCTTGTTGAGGCGCAGCCCAAAACATTCTCAGACCTGCTTCAGATTTCAGGTCTGTCACACGGTACGGATGTATGGCTCGGAAACGCACAGGAGCTTATCCATAACGGTATATGCTCAATTTCCGAGGTTATCGGATGCCGTGACGGTATTATGACATATCTTATCCATAAAGCAGAGGATTACGAGAAAAGAACGGGTAAGGAATCACCGCTTACCAAGAAAGACTGCTTTAAGATTATGGAATATACCCGTAAAGGTAAAGCGCCGAAAGAGCTTCCGCCTTATGAGGATAAAATGAAAGAAATAGGCGTGGAGCAGTGGTATATAGATTCCTGCTATAAGATTAAATACATGTTCCCCAAGGCTCACGCCGCCGCTTATGTTATTGCGGCTTTGCGACTTGGCTGGTATAAAATTTATTATCCTGTAGAGTATTACAGCGCATTCTTCACCGTTCGAGGCGGAGACCTTGACGCCGTTGCGGCAGTTGCCGGCAAGGAAGCTGTAAAGAGAAGAATGACAGAGATTAAACAGCATAAAGAAAATGGCACAATAACCGCCAAAGAAAGCGATACATATGTTATTCTTCAGATAGTTATTGAAATGCTCAGCAGAGGAATTGAATTTCTCCCCGTGGATTTGTATAAATCCGACTGGCGTGTTTATAAAATTGAAGACGGAAAAATCAGACTTCCTTTCTCGGCAATAGACGGAATAGGTGAAAACGCTGCAAAGCAGATTGCCGCTGCAGTAAATGACGGCGCAGGCGATTTCATTTCGTGTGACGACCTTATGGCAAGGGCTCATATCGGACAGAGCGTTGTTGATTCTCTCAAACAGTGCGGCGCGCTCGGCAATTTGCCTGACAGTAATCAGATTTCTTTGTTTGGTTTTTAATTCTTAGTTGACAAAAACAGTTTAATATGGTAGCATATTAGCACATTAGCACGCTAAAGTATAACAAAACGGAGAATAGATATGAAAAGATACTCAAAAATAACGCCGCAGGGCGCACGAGATTTCCTTTTTGAGGAAAGCGATGACAGAAAAAAGATAGAATCAACCCTTTCTGCGCTCTATAAGGAAAATTCATACCGCAAGGTAATAACCCCTGCAATCGAATATATTGATGTTTTTGAAAACGGCAATTCGGGCATGGAGTCGGATATTATGTATAAGCTGACGGATAATTACGGCAGAACAACCGTGCTCCGTCCCGATAATACAATGCCTATCGCAAGGCTTGTTGCAACACGCCTTTCAAAAGAGGATTTTCCCGTAAGGCTTTATTATAATCAGAATATTTTTGTACGCAGCAAGTCTTATGCAGGCAATGCTGATGAAATTCCGCAAAGCGGTATTGAGCTTATCGGCGACGGTTCAAGAGAGGCTGACCTTGAAGTGCTTACAATGGCAATAGAAGCGCTTCGCCGTTCAAATCTTGCATCTTTTTCTTTTGAAATCGGTCACGCAGGATTTATCAATTCCGTTCTTGATTCAATGAATCTCACTTCTAATCAAAGGGCGGATATATGTGCGCTTATGGAGAGCAAAAACTATGCGGCTCTCGGCGATATGCTTGATGCTTTCGGTGATACTCCGCAAACAAGAGCGCTCCATCGCTTGCCCCGTCTTTTCGGCGGCATAGAGGTGCTTGAGGACGCTAAAAAGCTTTATTCCGATGAAAAATCTGACGCCGCTCTTGATTATCTCAAAACAGTTTTTGAAAAGCTTTGCGAGCTCGGTTTCGGCGATAATGTTATGATTGACCTTGGATTTGCCAACCGTTCAAATTATTATACGGGTGTTATCTTCAGAGGTTATGCTGAGGGCTCGGGAGTTACTATTCTTTCAGGCGGCCGTTATGACAATCTCATTTCCGAATTCGGAATGGACGCTCCTGCTATCGGATTTGCAGTTGATGTAAATGCGCTTTGCGATGTTATGCGCGAGGTTATCAATGTTGAGAGACCTATGAGAATTGCTCTTACAAAGGGCAGACTTGAAAAGTCATCAATTAAACTTTTCCAGAAAATGGGGCTCGATACAACTGAGCTTGAAAATAAGGGCAGAAGGCTTATTCTCCCTGTTGATAAATATGAGGCGGTGCTTTCAAAAGCCCCCGATGTTATTACTTATGTTGAGCACGGCGTGTGCGACATAGGAATTGTCGGCAAAGACACTATCGTTGAACACGGCAGTGCTTTTTATGAGGTTATAGACCTAAATATCGGCAAGTGCCGTTTTGCGCTTGCCTGCCCTAAGGGAACTGATTTCTTTTCAGGATATAAAAGAAAAACCGTGGCTTCAAAATATCCAAAGGTTGCCAAAGAGTTTTTTAAATCCAAGGGTATGGATGTAGATATTATCAAAATTGAGGGCAGTGTTGAGCTTGCTCCTCTTCTCGGACTTGCGGACGGCATTGTGGATATTGTTGAAACAGGTTCAACCTTAAAGGAAAACGGGCTTGAAGTTGTTGAGGAGATTTTGCCGATTTCCGCAAGGGTTATTGTAAATATGGCTTCAATGAAGCTTCGCAAGGCAGAAATTGAAAGCTTTCTTTCTGATTTGGAACTTGCGAGTAAAGTGTAAAAGAGGTTTAATATATGAAAATAACAAAGGCTAACGGAAAAACCGAATATGCCCTTATTGAAAGTCTTAAAAAGAGAAGCGGGGAGACTGACAGCAAAATTGTTGAAATCGTGTCCTCAATCATTCAGGGCGTTAAAGAGGGCGGCGACGAAGCCGTAAGAGAATATACAGTACGCTTTGACGGGAGCGTTCCCAAGAAAACCGTCATAACTAAGGAAGAACTTTCAGCTTATTATGATGAAGTTGACGAGGAGTTCAAAACCGCAATAACAAACGCAAAAAATAATATTTACGATTTTCATCTTCGTCAGGCTCAGCAGAGCTGGATGACTACTAATGAAAACGGCGTTATAATGGGGCAGAGAATAAGAGGTCTTGCTCGTGTCGGAATTTATGTTCCCGGCGGCACTGCGGCTTATCCAAGTTCAGTTCTTATGAACGCAGTTCCTGCAAAAATAGCAGGAGTTAAGGAAATTATTATGGTAACTCCGCCCGGAAAGGACGGAAACCCAAATCCATATATTATGGCCGCGGCGGCAGTTGCAGGCGTTGATAAGGTGTTCCTTTGCGGCGGTGCGCAGGCAGTAGCAGCTCTCGCTTACGGAACAGAAAAAATACCTAAGGTTGATAAAATCGTTGGGCCCGGCAATATCTTTGTTGCAACAGCTAAAAAGCTTCTTTACGGCGTTGTTGATATTGATATGGTTGCAGGACCGTCTGAAATTCTTATCGTAGCTGATAAAACGGCGAAGCCTGCATTCCTTGCGGCTGACCTTATGAGCCAGGCAGAGCACGATAAAATGGCGTCTGCAATATTGCTCACAACTTCTGAAACCATTGCAAGGGCAACTGCTAAAGAGATTGAAAGACAGATTAAATATCTTGAGCGTCAGGAAATAATTGAGCGCTCTCTTGATGACTACGGCGAAATTATTGTCTGCGAAAATTTGAAGCAGGCCATCAATTTTGCAAACGAGCTTGCTCCCGAGCATCTTGAACTTTGCGTTGAAGAACCGCTCAAATATGTAGGCATGATTGATAACGCAGGCTCTGTTTTCCTCGGAAACTGGTCTCCCGAACCACTCGGAGATTATTATGCAGGCCCCAACCATGTTCTTCCCACAAGCGGTACTGCAAGATTTTTCAGCCCGCTTTCTGTTGACAGCTTTATTAAAAAATCATCTTTTATTTACTATACAGAAGAAGAACTCAGAAAGGCAAAGGACGAAATTGTAACGCTTGCCGAAACAGAGGGGCTTACCGCTCACGCTAACAGTATTAAGGTAAGATTTTGATGCGCCCGTTAAAACGGATACTTTCATCTGTTGCCATAATATCAGCGGTAACGCTTTTACTTACTTCTTGTTCACTTCCCGTTTCACTGCCTGAAAATATAGAAGAGAATACTGAGAAAACTCTCCAAAAAGCTGATGATGGCGAGATTTCGGTGCATTTTCTCGATGTCGGTCAGGGAGACTGCGAGTTTGTTCAGCTTCCTAATGGCGAAACGATTTTGATTGACGGCGGAGAAAGCGTTATGGGTGACAGGGTTGTTGAAAATATAAGTGCAATAGGGTATGATGAAATAACATATCTTGTTGCAACCCATCCTCATTCAGACCATATCGGCGGCCTTTGCGCCGTGCTTGACGCTTTTGAAGTGCAAAATGTCTATATGCCGGATGCTTCGTCTGAATCTGATTATTACGGAAATTTTCTTCAAACGGTATATGACGAAAACTGCAAAGTTCTCAGAGCGAAAAGCGGAGTTAGTATTATTGACAGTGAAGATTTGAGCGTTTATTTTATCGCTCCCGTATCATCTTCTTACAGTGAAGAAAATAATTTTTCCGCCGTCCTCAGAATAGAGTACGGCGAAAACTCTTTTATGTTTATGGGTGATGCTGAAACACTTGTTGAAAATGAGCTTTCAGGCGATGTCAGCGCAGATGTAATAAAGGTGGGGCATCACGGTTCTTCAACATCGTCCTCGGAAAATTTTGTAAACAGGGTTGACGCGGATTTTGCCATTATCGAATGCGGCGAAAATTCTTACGGCCACCCGAACGGCGAAGTTGTTGAACGGTGGGAAAGTTCAGGCGCAGATGTTTACAGAACAGACGAATACGGAAATATAACTTTTGTCGGAAACGGAGAAACGCTCGAAGTTATAACCGAATTTGATAATGCGCAGGATTATGAAACAGCAAATGCGGCTTAAAGCCGTTTTGAAAGGAATATTGATATGAGAAGTGCTGAAGTTAAAAGAAAAACAAAGGAAACCGATATTGAAATATCTCTCTGCCTTGACGGCGGCGAGGTAAAGGTTAATACGGGTATCGGCTTTTTTGATCATATGCTCACGGCGTTCGGCGTTCACGGCGGTTTCGGTCTTAATGTAAAAGTTAAGGGCGACCTTGAAGTTGATACGCACCACACTGTTGAGGATACGGGAATCGCCCTCGGAAGTGCGTTTAAAAAAGCGCTTGGCGATATGGGTTCTATCAACCGTTACGGTTCTTTTTATATTCCTATGGATGAAAGCCTTGCCTTTTGCTCTCTTGATATTTCAAACAGACCGTATCTTGTATTTAATGCTGATTTTAACGAGGAATTCTGCGGTGAATATGAAACCTGCTGTACGGAAGAATTTTTCCGTGCATTTGCAGTAAACGCAGGAATTACTCTTCACATAAATGTGCTTTACGGCAAAAATTCTCACCACGAGATTGAGGCTATATTCAAGGCGTTTGCCCACGCTATGAAAGCCGCTTGTGCCAAAACTCAGGGCGGCGTGCTTTCAACAAAGGGCACATTGATTTAAGTATTTATTAACCTACTTGTCCGCTTGTTTCGGCGGGCGGAAAGGCATTAGTTTATGATTATTTTTCCCGCAATAGATATAATGGGCGGAAAACCCGTGCGCCTCTATAAAGGCGAATTTTCAACAGCTTCAAAGGTTGCAGAGGACGCTCTCCAAACTGCTCACAGCTTTGCGCTTGACGGTGCAAAGTGGATACATATGGTAGACCTTGACGGCTCTCTAAAGAAAGAAAGAGTAAATTCAGATATATTCCTTGCCGTAGCCAAGGAAACAGGGCTTAAAGTAGAACTCGGCGGCGGAATAAGAACTATGAACGATATTGATTTTTATATCAATAACGATATTTCCAGGGTAATACTCGGTTCTGTCGCACTCAAAAATCCATCTCTTGTTGAAGAGGCGGTTAAGGAATTCGGCGAGAAAATCGCTGTCGGAATAGACGCTTCAAACGGCTATGTTGCAACAGAGGGCTGGACAGAAAAGTCCGATGTATACTTTACTGAACTTGCCCGCCGTATGGAAGATAAGGGCGTAAAAACCATCATTTTCACCGATATTTCAAAGGACGGCACTTTGAGCGGACCGAATATTTCACAGCTTTGTGAAATCAACGATGCAGTTTCTTGTGATATAATTGCTTCGGGCGGCGTTACTGATATAAATGATATTAAAAATCTGAAAAAAGAGGGGCTTTACGGCGCAATTTGCGGCAAAAGCCTTTACAGCGGCACGCTGAATCTTAAAGAAGCTATTGAGGTATGCAAAGATGAATCTTGATAAATATTTTGTAAAGTCTGATTTGATTCCCGCCGTTGTACAGGAAGATTCAACAGGCGAAGTGCTTATGCTTGCCTATATGAACAGGGAATCTCTTCAAAAAACTCTTGAAACAGGTTATACTTGGTTTTGGTCAAGAAGCAGGCAGAAACTTTGGAATAAGGGCGCAACAAGCGGCCATCTTCAAAAAATAGTTTCCATTTACGGCGATTGTGACGATGATACGCTTCTAATCAAAGTTGTTCAGACGGGTGCGGCGTGCCATACGGGCAATCACAGCTGTTTTTTCAATAAAATAAAAGAATTTCAGGGTGAATAAAATGGATTTAATCAAAAACGAATATGATGTTATAATAGACAGAAAAAACGAAAAGGCAGAGGGCTCTTACACTGCTTATCTTTTTGAGCAGGGTATAGACAAGATACTTAAAAAAGTAGGCGAGGAGTGCACAGAGACAGTTATCGCCGCTAAAAACAACGATAATGAGGAGACCGTTTACGAAATAACGGATCTCATTTACCATATACTTGTTATGATGGCTTATCAGGGAATCACCCCCGAGGACATCGAAAAAGAACTTGAAAAAAGAGCCGCTAAAAGAGGCAATCTCAAAAAATTTCACCAGGTAGATAAAAATTCATAATGTCTTATAAAAAATGGAATATTGCAGAGGCAGATAAAGATAAAGCCTCCGCACTCAGTGAAAAATTTAATATTGACCCGTTTGTGTCTTATCTTTTGGTTGCAAGGGGAATAGATGACGAACTTGAAGTCTCTGATTTCCTTTCAAAAAGCGCCAAGCTGTCAGACCCGTTTGAAATTCTCGATATGGATAAAGCAGTAAACAGAATTGAAACAGCAATAGATTACGGCGAAAAAATAACGGTCTACGGCGATTATGACTGCGATGGGGTAACATCAACCGCGCTCCTTTATTCTCTGTTCAGAGATATGGGCGCGGATGTTGACTGTTATATTCCCTCAAGAGAAACAGAGGGCTACGGTCTTAATAAAGACGCTGTTAAAAAACTGAGCGAAAACGGCACAAAGCTTATTGTGACAGTTGATAACGGTATTTCAGCTGTTGAAGAGGCGGAATATATCTATTCTCTCGGTATGGAACTTGTTGTTACAGACCACCATTCCGTTCCCGATGTTCTTCCAAGGGCAGAGGCAGTTGTAAATCCACACAGGCAGGACGGTGAACTTCCGTTTACTGATTTTGCGGGAGTAGGCGTTGCTTTCAAACTTGCGTGCGCCCTTTACGGCGACAGCGATGATATGCTCGAACGCTTTGCGGACCTTGCCGCACTCGGCACAATAGCCGATGTAATGCCACTTACCGATGAGAACAGATGTATTGTAAGAGCAGGTCTCAGACTTATAAACAGCGGCGCAAGAATAGGTATAAATGCTCTCAAAGAAGCAGCAGGATGCGGTGAAAAAATTATTTCTTCAGTTGACGCCGCATTTACTATATGCCCTAGAATAAACGCAACGGGCAGAATAGACAGCGCATTTAAAGCGTTTGAACTTTTAGTTTGCGAAGATGAAGACGAAGCGGCAGAAAAGGCACAGGAACTTAATGCTAACAATACACGCAGACAGAAATTTGAAAACGATATTTTTGAAGATGTAATGCGCCGTATTTCCGAAAAGCCTTCTTTGTCAGCCGATAGGGTAATCGTTATTGACGGCGAGGGTTATCACCAGGGCGTTGTCGGAATAGTTGCCGCAAGAGTGCTTGAGCATTTTTCAAAACCTGTTATAATAATAGGAGTTGACGAAAACGGTATCGGCAGAGGTTCGGCAAGAAGCGTTGACGGCTTTAATATTAACAGCGCAATTGCCTATTGTTCAGAACTTCTCACTCATTTCGGCGGTCATCCCAAAGCGGCAGGCTTAAGCCTTGAAGCTGATAAAATAGAAGAATTCAGAAAGCTTATTAATCAATATGCCGCTGAAAACTATCCGATTATGCCGTCTCAGTGCGTTGATATAGATATTAAAATCTCACCGTTTTATCTCAATTTGGAACTTGCGCACAGCCTGTCTGTGCTTGAGCCTTACGGCGAGGGGAATAAAAGAGCAGTTTTCGCCCTTATGGGACTTACTGTTTCTTCTGTCAATCCCATGGGTAACGGCAAGCATATCAGAATAGAGTGCGAGAAAAAAGGCAGGAAAATAAGAATTGTCAAATTCTCCACTCCGCCTGAGAAATTCCCGTTTGCCGTTGGCGATGTAATTGACGCCGCAGTTAAAATCTCTGTCAACCCTTATAACGGCAGGGAATATCTTTCCGTTCAGGCGGTTGATATAAGAAAGCACGGCGTTGACGAAAATAAGTATTTTTTCGAAAAGGAAGAGTATGAACTTTTCAACCTCGACAAAAACAACAGCCCCAATGTTTATCCAAACAGGGGAGTATGTGCCGAGGTGTATAAGCAGATAAAAAAACGAAAAAACCGCTTTACACAGTCGGATGACTTATATTTTGACCTTAACGGGGTAACCTACGGTCAAATGATGTTTTCAATCAAAGCATTTCTTCAAAGCGGTCTTATAACATATGATGACGGCGCAATAGTGCTTTCTCAGATTGAAAATAAAGTGAAACTTGAAGAAACAAAAATTATTCAGTACTTGAAAGGAAGACTTAATCTTGAGTAATTTTGACGACGGATTTGCCGCTTTTTATGAAAAGGTAGAGCAAAACAGTCAGTATGACGCAGCCAAAATTAAAAAAGCATACGAGCTTGCACATGACGCGCATAAAAACCAAAAGCGCAGGTCGGGCGAGCCTTATATCATGCACCCTGTTGCGGTTGCGCAGATTCTTTTCAAGCTCGGAATGGATAATGAATGTATTATTGCCGCACTTCTGCACGATGTTGTTGAGGATACAGAATATAACCTCGATTATATCGCAGAGCATTTCGGCGATGAAGTTGCACTGCTTGTTGACGGTGTAACAAAGCTCGGTAAAATTCCGCTTTCTACCCGTGAGGAGGTGCAGGCGGAAAATATCCGTAAAATGTTCATTGCAATGAACAAGGATGTAAGAGTTATCATTATTAAACTTGCGGACAGATTGCATAATATGCGTACCCTGCAGTTTATGCCCGATTACAAACAGCGTGAAAAGAGCCTTGAAACTCTTGAGATTTATGCTCCTATTGCTCACCGTCTCGGTATCAGGGCTATTAAAGACGAACTTGAGGATTTGTCCGTACGCTATCTTGACCCCATTGCATATAAAGAAATAGAAAACTCTCTTTCAATGAAAAAGGAAGAGGGCGAGAAGTTTTTAAACGATATAAAACAGCAGATTACAGACAGAATTACGCCTGTAATGAAAAATGCCACGATAACCTCAAGGGTAAAATCCGTTCACGGTATTTTCAGAAAAGTATATATTAAAGGCAAGTCCTTTGAGGAAATTTACGATATTTACGCGGTGCGTATTATAGTTGATTCTATGATAGACTGTTATAACGCTCTCGGAATAGTCCACGATATGTTTAAACCCATACCAGGTAGATTTAAGGATTATATTTCAACCCCGAAGCCGAATATGTATCAGTCGCTTCATACAACCGTGCTTTCCAATGACGGTATACCGTTTGAAATTCAGATAAGAACATGGGAAATGCACCGCACGGCTGAATACGGTATCGCCGCTCACTGGAAATACAAACTCGGCAGAGGCGGAAAAGACAGCCTTGACGATAAACTTTCCTGGATTCACAGAATGATTGAAACAGGAGAGGAAACAGATACAGCTGAAGACCTTGTTGCAAGTATAAAAGGTGACCTTTCTATTGAAGAGGTCTATGTTTTCACTCCAAAAGGCGATATTAAAAGCCTGCCCGTAGGCTCAACCGTAATAGACTTTGCTTATGCTATCCATTCCGCCGTCGGCAATAAAATGGTAGGCGCAAAGGTGGATGGCAGAATAGTGCCGCTCGATTATAAAATCAAAACGGGCGAAAGAATAGAAGTACTCACATCCAATCAGCAGGGCAAGGGACCAAGCAGAGACTGGTTGTCCATAGTTAAAACAGGTGAGGCAAGAAGTAAAATCCGAGCGTGGTTTAAGAAAGAAAAGCGTGAGGAAAATATTGAAGAGGGTAAAACAACCGTTGAGCGTGAGCTTCGCAGAAACTTCATAAGGCTTGACGGTGAGCAGTATGATGAATTTATCAAAAAAATCTCTGAAAGACAGCATTTTTCGGAGATTGATGAATTTTACGCTGCTGTCGGTTACGGCGGTATTCAAATCAACCGTCTTATGCCCGGTATTAAAGACGAATACAACAGAAACTGGAAAGAAAAAGAGCCTGAAAAGGCTCCGCCTAATATAATAGATAAGCCTCGTAAAACTTCATCTTCGGGCTACGGCGTAATTGTTGAGGGAATAGATAACTGCCTTATTAAAATGGCAAGGTGCTGTTCACCGCTTCCCGGCGAGGAAATTGTAGGCTTTATCACAAGAGGTCACGGACTTTCAATCCATAAAAGAAACTGCTCAAATGTCCCCGAGGACTTGGAGCACTGCGCAGAACCCGAACGCTGGATAAAAGCGCATTGGGATGACAGCGTTAAAATCGAATCAAAATCAACCCTTGATGTTTACGCAATTGACAGGGACGGCGTTGTTCTTGATATAACAAAAACACTTATGAATATGCATGTTAAAATTCATTCAATCAACGCAAGACCTATCAATGACGGCAACTGCCTAACAACAATGACGGTTGCGGTAAACAGCAAGGAACACCTTGATAATATTGTTAAGGTAATAAGAAAAATAGACGGTGTATACCATATAGAGAGAACAGGCGTGTAATATAACTGCCTGTACGACGCCCTGTCAGACTGCGCAGGGCGCTCGTTATGTTTAAGATTTTGCAGTCGGAAAGGCTGTTGAATTTTATGAAAGCAGTAATACAGCGTGTTACAAAAGCAAGCGTTGAGGTAGACGGAGAAATTATAGGAAGCTGTGACAAAGGCTTTATGATTTTGCTCGGCGTTATGCAGGGTGATACTGAGGCGGACGCTGATAAGCTTGCCGCAAAAACTGTTAATCTTCGTATTTTTGAAGATGAAAACGGCAAAATGAATCTGTCATCACTTGATACGGGTGCGCAGATGCTTGTTATATCACAGTTTACACTTTGCGCAGACTGCTCACACGGCAGACGCCCAAGCTTTATTGCTTCTGCGCCGCCTGACGAGGCGAACAGACTTTACGAATACTTTGTAAAGAAACTCGGCGAACTTGGTATATCCCATGTGCAGACAGGCTCATTCGGTGCGGATATGCAGGTGCCATTAATAAATGACGGACCCGTAACCATTATACTTAACAGCGAGGAATTAAAATAATGACAAGCGTAAAATCTATAATTCTCGGCGATCTTGCCAACAACTGCTACTTGCTAACAGACGAAACAAGCGGTAAATCTGCTCTTATTGATTGCACGGACGCTTCTGAAAAAATGCAGTCCTTTATCGGAGACGCAGACCTTGAATATATACTCCTTACCCATGGTCATTTCGACCATATCGGCGGAGTTAAGAAAATCAGCGAAAAGTACGGCGCAAAGGTTGTTATAAGTGAAGAAGACGCTTCAATGCTCTCTTCATCCCGTGACAGTCTTGCCGCTTTCTGCGGAGTTATGCAGGAGAATACAACCGCTGATATAACAGTGGGGGAAGGCTCTGAAATAACTCTCGGCGATTCAAAAATCAAAGTGCTTTTAACTCCGGGACATACAAAAGGCGGAGTATGCTATATTGTTGACGATAAGATTTTTACGGGCGACACTCTGTTTTTCTGCTCCTGCGGAAGAACTGATTTTCCAGGAGGTTCGGCATCTGAAATTATGCAGAGCTTAAAACGCCTTGCAACTCTTGACGGTTCTCTTAAAGTGTATCCCGGTCACGAAAGAGAAACCACCATTGCATTTGAAAAACAACACAATCCTTATATGAGATAAGTTATTATGATAATTGTTAATAAAAATCACGGTTACGGCTATGATATGGAAAACCTTGCGGAGATTTTCTTTCCCTCGGAAAAAATAAAAATGGTAAATGAAATGCCGCAGGAGAAAGACAGAATAACCGTTTATACGGAGATTACTGAAAAAGAAGCGATAGTTGAGGCGTTTGTATATGACAGATATAAATGCGCTGTCTCGGAAATTGATGAAAACTCGGACAGGCAGAATGTTCTGTCCGTTCTTTTTTACCGTGTGATTTCCGAGATTATGCAAATTGAATATCCATGGGGTATTTTATACGGCGTAAGACCTGCACGCTTTTTTCACAGCCTTTGTGATAAATTCGGCGAGGATACGGCGAAAAACATTCTTAAAGAAAAATATCTTGTGTCAGAAGATAAGATTTCTCTTGTAAGCACAGTTGCGGAAAATGAGAGCAAGATAATATCACTCTCCCGAAAAGACAGTTTTTCTCTTTACATATCAATTCCTTTCTGCCCTACAAGATGTAAATACTGCTCTTTTGTTTCACACAGCATTGAGAAAACTCAAAAGCTTGTTGACGATTATGTGGCTTTGCTTGTGAAAGAAATTGCTGAGATAGGCAGATACGCAAAGGCGCTTTCGCTCCGCCTTGAAACAATTTATTTCGGCGGCGGTACACCTACTACACTTTCTCCTCAAAATCTTTCACTTTTGTTTAATGCTATTGAAAAGAATTTTGACCTTTCTACACTGCGTGAATATACGGTTGAAGCAGGCAGACCAGATACCGTTACAGTTGAAAAAATGAACACTCTTAAATCAGCAGGTGTGGGAAGAATAAGCATAAACCCCCAAAGTTTTAATGATGAGGTTTTGAACGCTATCGGCAGGCGGCACACAAGCGAATGTACGCTTAAAGCGTTTGATATTGCCCGAAACTGCGGTTTTGACAATATCAATATGGATTTTATTGCGGGGCTTGAAAAGGACAATTTAAATTCTTTTAAAAACAGCATTGAAACGGCTTTATCTCTGAATGCAGAGAGTATAACCGTTCATACGCTTTGCATGAAAAGCGGCTCATATCTTGTAACAGAGGGAGAAATGCTTGATTCAAGCGATAAGAAAACGGCGTTTGATATGGTTGCATTCAGCAGAAACAGGCTCACTGAATCGGGTTATGTTCCTTACTATATGTACCGTCAGGGCAAGTCTCTCGGCAATCTTGAAAATGTGGGCTGGTGTGTTGAGGGCAAAGAATGCCTTTACAATGTGTTTATGATGGATGAAACACATACCGTTTTCGCCGCAGGCGCAGGAGCGGTAACAAGGCTTAAAAATCCCGAAAGCGGAAAAATTGAACGCATTTATAACTATAAATATCCATATGAATATATAGGCAGGTTTGACGAGATGATTTCTCGCAAGAAAAAAATAGGGAATTTTTACGAAAATATTAATTTGTTGTAAATATTACTTTTTGTATTGAAATGATATTCTATTTGTAATATAATAACATCATAAAGCACAGGGAGATGTTAATTATGACAAAAGCAGAAAGCGGTGCTCCGAAAATGTCTAATTTTGAAGATGTTTTTTCAAAAACTAAAAATGTTGCGGAAACACTTAATAAAAAAGGTTCTCTTTATCTTGAGCTTTCGAGAAAGAAAATTGAATATATGGACGCAAAATCAAAGCTTGCAAAAGCATACCAGAATTTTGGCAAACTTCAGTTCAGCGCCTATCTCGGCGAGGAGGTAGACGAAAACGAGTATGCTGTTTGCGTTGCCGATATTACGGCTTACAGAGAGCGTATAGATGTTCTTAAAGCAGAGCTTGACGATGCTAAAAGTAAAGACGCTCAAGAATTTGTAAAAGGAGCAGAAGAGTTTAAGGAAGAGGTTAAAACAGCGTCAAAGGAAGCAAGGGACGCAATTCTTGTTCAGGCGCGCGACTTTTTCCGTGCGTTTCAAAATGCTGTTGACAATAAAAATTCAACCCATGTTTCTGAAGATAAAGAACATATAGAGGTTGAATTTGAAGAGACGGATAGAGTTAAGGATGCCCCCGCACCCGAAAACGCTTCGCAAACTCAAAACGAAGAATAAATTTAAAGACTTTTAAAAGCAAGACAGTTTAAAATATCTATTATTCAGGCAGTGCAAATTTATCGGCACTGCCTTTTTTGGTGATTGTCTTGAATAATTTAAAGCAAAAATACATAAATTCGGCAATGCTTCTAATGATTGCCTCAGTTGTAGTAAAAGTCATAAGCGCAATATATAAAATACCGCTGACATCTTATATCGGCGCAACAGGCAGGGGATATTTTAATATTGCGTATAATCTTTATATGCCTGTTCACGCCGTTATTATGGGCGCATTTCCCGTTGCGCTTACCCACCTTATAAGCAAATATTCAGAGCAGGGCAACAAGGCTAAAATCTATGCTCTCAAAAAAGCATCAGGCAGGCTGTTTTTTATTATCGGCGTTTTGGGAATGGTGTTTATGTTTGTGGCGGCAAAGCCATATACGGCTTTGATTTCGTCAGACAAAAGTGCGCCTGCAATTCTTGTTTTAGCTCCAACCGTCTTGTTTTCTTCAATGGCGGCTTCAAAGCGTGCGTTTGCAGAGGGACATATGAATATGGTGCCCACCTCGGTAAGTCAGGTACTTGAGGCTGTTTTCAAAATGGTTTTCGGGCTCCTTTTTGCTAAGCTTTCAATGAGTTATCTGTATAATGAATACCTCGATACTTCGGCTGTTATGGGTATACTCTGCACTTCTGAGGAAGAAGCGCTGTCAATGATTTATCCCATGACATCTGCCGCCGCTATCGGCGGAGTAACAGTTGGCGCATTTTTAAGTTTGGCTTATACAAGCGCATATGTTTCTGTTAAATATAAAAAGCTTTATCCTCCTGTAAAGGGCTGTAACACTTATGAAAATATGCGTGAAATCATTTCTTTCAGTATTCCTATAATTGCCGCAACTCTCATTCAAAGCATTTCTGAATTTGTAGACCACTCGTCTGTGCAGTATTGTCTTTCTTCGTGCGATGTCAATATGCTCAAACAGGCATACGCAGAATGTATAAAGATAAACAATACTTCGGATGCAGATATACCCACATATATTTTTGGCTTGTTCTCATCTGCCCACGATTTAAAAAATCTTGTCCCGGGATTTACAATGGCGCTCGGCGTGGCTGCCGTGCCTGCCATTACATCTGCTTACGCTTCGGGGGACAAAGCGCATATTTCGTCACTTATAAACAGCATTTTCAAATATACTTCCATTGTTGCTTTCGCAGGCGGCTTTTTTCTTTCTCTCAACGCACGCTATATGCTTGAGATTCTATACGGAAATACTAATTATGATATTGTTCTCGGCTGTACGGATATTGTTAGATTCTACGGCTTTACGATGATTTTATTCTGTCTTTCGGGAGCGTCTGTTTTCTGTGTTCAATCAATAGGGTGCGCTTCAAAAAGTATTCCGTCCTTTATTGTTGCCGCAGTAATCAGGGTTGCGCTCAATTTTATTCTTGTGTCGGATTACAGAATAAACATTTACGGCGCCGCCGTTTCTGATTCTGTTGCGTATGTGATTATTCTTGTTGCGAATATGTATGTTCTCGCCAAAAATTCAGGTGTAAAATATTCTCTGTTTAAGATAATTGGTAAGCCGTTATTCTGTGCTGCGGCTTCATATTTTATCACGGTGTTTACATATAATTCTCTTTTCAATTTTAAAAGTCCGATTTCAATATTTGTCGTATTAAGTATTATTAATATATCTTGCTTTACAATACTTGCAATTTTGTCAAAAACAGTAGAATTTTCGGAATTAAAAACTTTACAACATTGTAAAAAATTGGCTTGAATACTTGCTTTTGATGATGTTATATAGTATTATTATGTAAACAAGTTAATCGAATTAGGGGTGTTTTTGTGGCGGTTGATTTTAAAATTAAAGACAAATATGATATTAACGATCTTATTCGTCTTGTAACCGCTCTCAGAGCTCCCGACGGCTGCCCTTGGGACAGAAAACAAACTCACGAGTCGATAAAGAAAAACTTTATTGAAGAAACCTATGAGGTTATCGAGGCAATCAATAAAAATGATTGCAAAGGCCTTAAGGAAGAACTCGGGGATGTTTTGCTTCAGGTCGCTCTCCACTGCGAAATGGAGAGAGAAAAAGGGGTGTTCGATTTCAACGATGTGGCGAACGATATTTGCCGTAAACTCGTAGTTCGTCATCCCCATGTGTTCGGCGATAAAACCGCTGCCAACAGCAAAGAAGCGCTTGACAGATGGGACGAAATCAAGTTAAAAACAAAAGGTATGAAAAAGCAAAGCGAGTCTATGCTTAAAGTACCGCGTGAATTTCCGGCGCTTATGCGTGCGCAGAAAATTCAGCAAAAGGCAGCGAAGGCAGGCTTTGACTGGCGTGATAAAGAAGGCGCCCTTGATAAGCTTGCAGAAGAGATTAATGAGTTAAAAATTGCTTTGTCTTCAGGCGTTAAAGCCGATATTGAGGATGAATTCGGCGATGTTCTTTTTTCGTGCGTCAATGTGGCAAGATTTATTGATGTTGACAGCGAAGAGGCGCTTACAGGCGCAACTGACAAGTTTATGGAACGGTATATTCTTGTAGAAAAACTTGCTGAGGAACGCGGCATAGATATGAAAGCCTCAACTATTGAAGAGCTTGATAAGCTTTGGGACGAAGCAAAGATAATTCAAGCCAAAAAGGCAAAAACGGAGGAAAATTAAATGAACAAAACAGAACTCGTAGCAGCAGTTGCTACAAAAGCAGAACTTTCAAAGAAAGACGCAGAAGAAGCAGTAAAGGCTGTAATGGATTCTATCACAGAAGCTCTTGCTGACGGAGATAAGGTTGCTCTCGTTGGTTTCGGTACATTCGAGGTTAAGACTCGTGCAGCTCGCACAGGTAAGAACCCCCGCACAGGCGAAGCTATCTCAATCCCCGAATCAAAGGTTCCGTCTTTCAAAGCAGGCGCAGCTCTCAAGAACGCTGTTAAATAAGTTTTGTATAAATTGCTTTAATTTTAAAGCCGCCCGCAGGGTTGCCCTCGGGCGGCTTGCTCTTTCTATAAATTAAACAGGGTGATATTATGAGACTTGATAAATATTTAAAGGTTTCAAGAATAATAAAAAGGCGCACCGTTGCAAATGAGGCTTGCGACGCAGGCAGAATAGAGGTAAACGGAAAAGTTCAAAGAGCCTCTTATGACGTTAAAACGGGCGATGTAATTACGGTAAATATGGGTCAGAGCCCAAAAAAATACGAGGTGCTTGAAGTAAGCGAGCACGCTCTCAAAGAGGACGCCTCAAAAATGTATAAAATCATTTAATGCCGTTAAGGTTATTTTTTACTTTCGCCGTTCATATATTTTAACGGTGATTGATATAATGGACGACAGAATAAAAAAGGCGCACAGCCTTCATCTTGAAAACAGAAGCGGTCTTAAAATAACGGGCGTAACGGATGTTGGTTCGTTTGATGAGGAAAGCGTAACGGCTTATACTGATTACGGCTGCCTGAGCGTTAGCGGAACAGGACTTAATGTTCAGGAACTCAATTTGAACAGCGGAGTGCTTGAAGTCAGCGGAGAGGTTACAGCTATAGTTTACAGCAGTAAAACTTCAGCTGAAAAAAATATTTTCAAGCGTATTTTCAGTGCCTGAAATTGTATTGCAGTTTTTGCTCTCAGGCTTTTTAATGGGTGTTATTTACGACATTTCCCGCTTTTTCCGCTGCCTTTTCCCGAATAAAATTGCGGTTTTCATTTTTGATTTGCTGTTTTTCGCCGTTTTTTCACTTGTGTTTTTTACTGTGCTTTTGGCATTTAATAACGGCACTGTAAGGGCAATATACTTTACAGCATATTTTACAGGTTTGCTGATTTATATATTTACGGTGTTTAGGCTCACAAAAACTCCGTCGGTTAAAACAGCGGCTTTAATTCGCTCATTGCTTAAAAAAGAATTTAAATTTTTTAAAAAAGTATTGCAAAGTTTAAAGAAAGTGTATTATAATGTCTTTATGTTAAGCAAAAAACCTTTACGAAAGAAGTCAAAAGCGGGTAGTGAAAATGAAAGCTTTAAAGAGTTTGATGAAAAACAGAAAATTTAAAATAGCTGCTGTGGCAGTGCCGCTTGTTGTTCTTGTTATATTCTGCAGTGCGGGTATTGTTTCTCAGTATGCTGATATAAGCCGCCTTAAAAAGCAGGAGGCTGATTATTCCGCTCAGCTTGCAGAGCAGGAAGAGGAAAATCAGGCTCTTGAGGAAATCCTTGATTCTGAGGATAAGGACGAGTATATCGAGCAGAAAGCCCGTGAAAAAGGCTATGTGAAATCAGACGAAATTGTTTTCTATGATATTGCAGGCAGTAATTAATATATAATATAAGCCGAGATTTTCTCGGCTTGTTTTTTTGAAAATATAAGTACAAAATGTGTTAAATCAGTAGGTTTAACAGAGGAGTTTGAAATGAGAGAGATTAGTTCAGAGCTTATAACTAAAACTGTCAGAGAGCTTGTTATAAATGCAAATAAAATTCTGCCTGATGATTTGGTTAATTGCATCACCTGCTCAAAAGGCTGTGAAAAAAATGAAACCGCTAAGTCTGTGCTGTCAGACCTTGAAGCAAATATTGACGCCGCTTGTGAACTTGATATTCCCGTTTGTCAGGATACGGGAATGGCTGTTATATTTGCAGAAATCGGTCAGGATGTTCATATCAGCGGAGACTGTTTTGAGGACGCAGTAAATAAAGGCGTATCTCAGGGATATACAGATGGTTTGCTTCGTAAATCTGTTGTAAGAGACCCATTTTATGACAGAGTTAATACTAACGATAACACCCCTGCAGTTATTCACACAAGGATAGTTGCAGGCGATAAAATAAAAATCACTGCTGCACCCAAAGGCTTCGGCAGTGAAAATATGAGCGCACTCAAAATGTTTACTCCAAGCGCAAAAAGGGAAGATATAATTGGTTTCGTTGTTGATACCGTTAAAAAAGCAGGCTCAAATCCCTGCCCTCCCGTTGTTGTAGGCGTTGGTATCGGCGGCGATTTTGAGTACAGCGCAATTCTTGCAAAAAAAGCGCTTTGCCGCAGCGTTTCGGTTAGAAATTCGGTAGAGTTTTATGCCGATATGGAAAAAGATATGCTTTCTCAGATTAACAAACTCAATATCGGTCCGCAGGGTTTCGGCGGCGATACAACCGCGCTTGCAGTTAATATTGAAACTTATCCCACTCACATTGCAGGTCTTCCCGTGGCAGTGAATATCGGCTGTCATGTTACACGCCATGCTTCAAAGGAAATCTAAAATCGTTTTAATGCCCATGTTTAATTCAAAGGGCGGAAGGATAAAAATATGTATTTGTATATGACGGCGCCTTGCCTTCTCGGAACAGAGGGGCTTGTTGCGCAGGAACTCAAATTTTTGGGCGCCGAAAATGTTGAGGCTGAAAACGGAAGAGTGTTTTTTGAGGGTAATGAAAATATCCTTGCAAGAGCAAATATAAACAGCAGGTTTTCAGAGAGAATTCTCATAGTTATGGACAGGTTTAAAGCCGTAACTTTTTCAGAACTTTTTGACAGGGTAAAGCTCATTAACTGGAGCGATTTTATCGGTTCGCAGGACACTTTCCCCGTAAAAGGTTACAGCCTTAATTCTCAGCTTCATTCTGTCCCCGACTGTCAGAAGATAATCAAAAAGGCGGTTGTTGAAAGTCTTAAAGAAGATTATAACCTCAACTGGTTTGAGGAGAGCGGCCCTGTTCATCAAATTCAGTTTTCTATAATAAAGGATGATGTTACGGTGATGCTCGACACTTCGGGAATGGGACTCCATAAAAGGGGATACAGACCCGAAGCGAATGACGCACCTATAAAAGAAACGCTTGCGGCGGCGATGTGCTCGCTTTCAAAACTGCGCCATTATCACACTATGTATGACCCGTTTTGCGGCAGCGGTACTCTTCTTATTGAGGGCGCTTTATTGGCGCACAACATTGCCCCGGGAATAAACAGGAATTTTGAGGCTCAAAGATGGGGGCTTTTTGACAGCGGTGTTTGGAAAGAAGAAAAAGAGCGCAGCCGTTCACTTGTTAAAACAGATACGGATTTTGTCGCTTTCGGCAGTGATATAGACCGCCGTGCAGTAGACCTCACTCTCGCAAATGCCAAAAGAGCAGGCGTCGATAACTTTATGAGGCTCTCTGTTTGCGATATTTCAAAATTTGCGCCTAAAACAGATAAAGGTACTCTTGTAACAAATCCGCCTTACGGTGAGCGTATGCTCGACATTAAAGAGGCTGAAAGAATTTACAGAATTATGGGTCAGAAATTCACTCCGAAAAACGGCTGGAGTTACGGTATAATTTCTCCCGATGAGGAGTTTGAAAAATGCTTCGGAAAAAAAGCTGACAAACGCCGTAAACTCTATAACGGAATGATAAAATGCCAGTACTATATGTACTTTAAATAAAAATTAAAGCTCTGCGCCGAACAAGGCGCAGAGCTTTTTTGTTGTTTTATTCACTTTTTGAAGCAGTGGGTGTTTGTGTAATAAATCATAAAAATCACACCTATGATAATCACCCCTACAAAAACGATTGCAAAGGGTATCATATCATTTTCAGCTAACTTGCCGTTTTCCGTAAGCGCTGAAAGTACGGTGAGTACAAAGAGCATTACTGTGATGAGCAGAGTGAGCACACCCGTTGCATGGCAAAGCTTTTTCTCATCATATTTTTCTCTGTCCTTTTTAGATGAGGTGTTGTAGCCTGAAATAAGAAATGCTCCGTGTCCGCTCAATAATACTGCTGAAATTACAATAAATATTATAATTAAAACAGCTTCAAATATTATACCGCCCATATACTTATACCTCTGTGGCTTTTGTATCGTCTTTCGGCTTCATTGCGTTATATGATGTTAAAACAGCTTCGTCGCTGATATTGCATCCGAGTTCGTAAATCTCTGTCGCGGCAAATATCTTGTCAAGCACTCCGAACAGTTTTTCCATTTTAGCCGCCCCAAGCTTTCTGACCGTCTGTGAGAATATATTGTATATCGCTTTTGAAGTGTCCGCCTTTTTTATGTGGTTTGTTTCGCTTCTTTCAAGAAAACATATTCCAGCAAGAGGAAGAATTTCAGGAGTTGAATAATCGTATTTTCCGCTCCACGGTGTTCCGCAGGCATAAACTTTTCCGTCTATAATTCTTATTGCGGGTTTATCGTCATTAAGAATATGCGCTCTGTCGCCGAAATGCTTCAGCCACAATTGTGTGTGCGTAGATTTTCCCGTTCCGCTGTCTGCCGAAAATGCGTAAGCCATACCGTCAACTGCAACGCAGGAGGAGTGAAGCAGTATTCCGTTAAAATCAATAAGTTCGGTGTAAAAATCCTGCCCCGTGAGCATATATTCCCAGTCGTCGCTGTTGAGTTCGGGATGTTCTGCCATAGCGGCTTCAACACGCTCTTTTGTAACATCAATCGTGATGTCTATATGCTGATCCTCGCTTTGATTTTCGCTGTAATAGGCAACGGACTGTTTTTCAGTTCTTCCACATATATTTTTAATATTTACTTTAAGCCCTGCTATATCGCAAATCGCCATAATATAGTACCTTTCAAGTTGTTTGTATTAAGTATAATTTATTTATTTATGATAGTCAAGCGGCAGTGGGACTGTCATAATTTTCTTAATTATTTTTTGCCTTAAAAATTGACTTTTTGAAATTTTTGATGTATAATGGAACAAATGTTCGATACAGAGGTGCGAGCGGTGGAAAGAACGATACTTCATATAGACTGCAATAAATTTTACGCTTCGGTTGAATGTCTGCACAATCCCGAGATAAGGGATAAACCCGTAGCTGTAGGCGGAAGCAGGGAAGAACGCCACGGGATAATTTTAACCAAAAACGAAATTGCCGCAAAGTACGGCGTTTCAACTGGAGAGCCCTTGTGGAAGGCTCAGCAGAAATGCCCCGACCTTGTTATCGTTCCGCCTAATTTTCCTCTATATGTGCGTTTTTCAAAAATGGCAAGGCAGATTTACAGTGATTATTCGGAATATATTGAGCCTTTCGGGCTTGATGAAAACTGGGTTGATGTAACAGGCAGCCGAAGAAGCGGAGAGGAAATTGCAAACGAAATACGGGAGCGGATAAAATTTGAACTCGGCATAACAGTCAGTATAGGCGTTTCGTGGAATAAGGTGTTTGCCAAATTCGGCTCTGATTACAAAAAGCCCGACGCCGTAACGGTCATTACCAAAGAAAATTATAAGAAAATAGTGTGGGAAAGACCGTGCTCAGATTTGCTTTTCGTGGGCCCTGCCACCACAAGGAAATTGAATTCATACGGCATTTATACAATAGGTGAGCTTGCACAAAGCGAGCAGTCGTTTCTGCGGTGTGTGTTCGGCAAAAACGGAGATATACTATATAATTTTGCAAACGGAAATGACACTGCGCCCGTCAGCAGAATGGATGATGAACAGGCGGTAAAAAGTGTGGGAAATTCAACTACAACACCACGGGATATGGTGAATAACGAAGATGTTAAAACCGTTTTCACCGTCCTTTCCGAAAGTGTTGCAAGGCGGCTAAGAGAGCAGGGCGTTAAAGGAAAAACGGTTACGATTTCCGTGCGTGACTGTAATTTAAAAAGTTTCACAAGGCAAAAGACCTTGAAAACCCATACAGACATTTCCTCGGAAATAACGGCGGCGGCAATGGCTCTTTTCATTGAAAACTATAACTGGCTTAACCCCATACGAAGCATAGGTGTTTCGGTTTCCGATTTCGGGGATGATATTATGCAGTTTGATATGAGGGGCACCGTTGAAAAACACGAGAAACTTGAAAAAATCGAGCGTGCTGTTGACGAGATACGGCGCAGATACGGAAATTATGCCGTACAGAGAGCGTCTCTGCTTGCAGATACGGGGCTTAGCAGGTTTAATCCGCACGATGACCATACTATTCACCCCGTGGGATATTTCAAAGAATATAAAAATAACGAAGGAGCATAAAAATGAAAAAATATGTAGAAGTGCTTGCAAAATTCGACCTTGACGGCAAAATTGTGCCGTTTATGATAAAGCTTGACGATGAGAAATACGAAATAGACCGTGTGAGCGACATAAGACCTGCCGCATCGCTTAAAAGCGGAGGAGCAGGAATAAGATATACCTGCTCAATAAGAGGGTTAAATACCTATCTTTTCCTTGAAGAAACAAAGTGGTTTATAGAATCGGCGGCGTGCTGAGGCGTTTATTTTACATTTTTTATAGTTTTATGCGCCCCGACAGGTGTTTTCTTATGAGTTTTTACATTGAAAAGAAAGCCTGAAAGTGGTAAAATAACACAGTAATTTCAAATGAAAGGTTGTTTTATTATGTCAAAACTTTACGGGCAGATGAGCAGGGAAGAGCTTTTAGCTGAAAAAGCCGCTCTTCAAAGCCGCTACAACGATTTCAAAGCAATGGGTCTTAAGCTTGATATGAGCAGGGGTAAACCGGGCTCTGACCAGCTCGACCTTTCAGCAGGTATAAACGATGTTAAAGATTTCATTTCTGACGGCGTTGACTTGAGAAACTACGGTATGCTTGACGGTATTCCGAGCTGTAAAAAGCTTTTTGCAGACCTTATGGGTGTTAAACCTGAAAATGTTATCGTAGGTCCTAACGCAAGCCTTACTCTTATGTATGATTATATTGCACAGTGTATGTTTTTCGGCGCAGGCGATACTCCGTGGTGCAAGCTTGATAAGGTTAAATTCCTTTGCCCTGTTCCAGGTTATGACCGCCACTTCACAATTCTTGAGTCATTCGGAATTGAAATGATAAATGTTGAGATGACTGAAAACGGCCCCGATATGGATGCTATTGAGGAACTTGTAAAAGACCCCGCAGTAAAGGGTATGTTCTGTGTTCCTAAATACTCAAATCCTCAGGGTATTACTTACACTGATGATGTTGTTCGCAGAATTGCAGCTCTTAAGCCTGCGGCTAAGGATTTCAGAATCATCTGGGACAACGCTTATTGTGTTCATGACCTTGTTGAGGACGGCGATGTGCTTCTCAATATATTTGATGTTCTTCCTGAATATTCAAATGAGGATATGGTTATTGAGGTTTGCTCAACTTCTAAAATCACATTCCCCGGAGCAGGTGTTTCCGCAATAATCGCAAGCGATAATAATATTGCCGCAATCAAAAAGCGTCTTAATGCTCAGACAATCAGCTACGATAAGATGAACCAGCACCGTCATGTTGAATTTTTCCATGACGCAAACGGCATTCTTGAGCATATGAAAAAGCACGCTGCAATAATCAAGCCTAAGTTTGATATTGTTATCCGCCATCTTGAAAATGAGCTCGGCGGAAAAGGTATTGCAAAGTGGGTTAACCCCAAGGGCGGTTACTTTATCAGCCTTGATGTAATGGACGGATGCGCTAAAAGAGTTGGCGAACTTTGCAAGGAGGCAGGCGTAACTCTTACTACTGTCGGCGCAACTTATCCTTACGGCAAAGACCCCAACAACCGCAATATTCGTATTGCTCCCACTTATCCTCCTGTTGATGAGCTTAATATCGCAGCTGAACTTCTTTGCATATGTACTTGTCTTGCAGCTGTTGAAAAACTTCTCGGAGAATAATTTAATAGATTCAAAGAAAGGGGCGAGTTTTAAATTCGCCCCTTGTTTTCGGTTTTTAAAGGTGAAATATGGCAAATAAATTAAGCAATAAAAAACTCGGTGTTATATATATACTTTTGTCAGCCCTGTGTTTTACGGGTATGAATACTTTTGTAAGGCTTTCGGGTGATTTGCCGACAATGCAAAAGGTATTTTTCAGAAATTTTGTGGCAATGATTTTTGCGTTTATTGCTCTCGTGAAAGCAAAGGAGAGTTTCAAGCCGCAAAAGGGAAGTATGAAGTATCTTATCATCCGTTCTGTTGCAGGACTTGCGGGTGTTTTTGGCAATTTTTATGCGATTGATAAACTGGAACTTTCAGACGCATCAATGCTAAATAAAATGAGCCCGTTTTTCGCACTAATATTTTCAGCAGTTTTCATTAAAGAAAAGGTAAAACCCAAACAGGCAATAGCTATTACCGTGGCGTTTATAGGTGCGTTATTTATAATTAAGCCTACATTTGCAAACGAAAATCTTTTGGCTTCATTTGCAGGATTTTTCGGAGGACTGTGTGCAGGCGCTGCGTATACCTGCGTTCGTTGGCTCGGCATAAAAGGCGAAAACGGTAAACTTATTGTGTTGTTTTTCTCCGTATTTTCCTGTATCGTTACGGCGCCTTATTTGATTTTAGATTATCATTATATGACTGCAACACAGTGGATAATGCTGCTTATGGCAGGCGTTTGTGCGGCAGGCGGTCAGTTTTCAATCACAGCCGCATATACTCATGCGCCAAGCAGAGAAATCTCCGTATACGATTATTCTCAGGTTGTGTTTGCGGCAATAGTCGGCTTCTTCGTATTCGGCGATGTGCCCGATTTGTTGTCGTTTGTGGGTTATATTGTTATCTGCTCAATGGCTGTTTGGATGTTCTTATACAACAACAAGGCAAATTCTCTGAAAAAAGAAAAATAAATCTATATATTGGTGTAAAGTGAAAACACTTGCATTTCTCTATATCTTGTGGTATAATACGATTTGTTAAAATTTTCCGGAGGTTTTTTTGTTATGAAATGTCCTTTTTGCGGTTGTGAAGAAAGTAAGGTTATAGATTCAAGACCTACAGATGAAAACGAGCGTATCCGCCGCCGCCGTGAGTGTGTGGAATGCGGTAAGCGTTTTACAACTTATGAGGTTATAGAGGATGTGCCCATCATCGTTATCAAAAAGGATAAAAGCCGTGAGGTGTTTGATCGTACAAAGGTTTTAAAAGGTATGCTCAGAGCGTGCGAAAAAAGACCTGTTACATCAACTGAGCTTGAAAATGCTATTTCCGAGATTGAAGCAACTCTTCAAAGCGCTACCGACAGAGAGGTTACAAGCGTTAGAATAGGCGAGCTTATAATGGAAAAACTCAGAGAGATAGACGAGGTTGCATATGTGCGCTTCGCATCAGTTTATAAGGCGTTTGATTCAACATCTTCCTTTATTGAGGAAATATCAAAAATGAAATAATAAAAAATTAAGGTCTGTGAAATCATCGGTTTCACAGACCTTTTTTCTCAGTATTTATAAATTTCTTTGTCTTTGCCGTCTTTATAAAAGTTTTCAATAACGATTTTGTAACGGTTATATGCTTTTTCAACGGCTTCGTCCCAGCTTATATAAATATCGTTTCTTGCGTTTAAGCCAACCTCTTTAATCATTTCCCTTTTGTCCATTATTCTTAGCAGGGTTTCATAAATGCTTTGAGTGCTTTCCTCGCACAAGAACCCGTTTACACCGTCTTCAATACCCTCTGCGGCGCAGGAGTTTCTAATGAGTAAAGACGGCGTTGCGCATGAAGCCGCCTCTCTGACTACAAGTCCGTTTGTGTCAAAGGTTGACGGGAAAAGCAGTATATCCGCAACTGCGTAATAATTTTGAATTTTTTGACGGTCAAGAATCTTTTTTGTCCAAACGATTTTGTCCGCAATGCCAAGGTTTTTATAATAGCGTTTAATCTTATTTTCGTCAGCGCCGAAACCAATCATTATAAGACGGTAATCTTTTCCACATTCCTTAAGCATTTTGCAAGCCTCAAGAATAAGCTTTATATTCTTGTACCAAATCATACGCCCTGTGTAAATAAATACGGGAACATTGCTCGGAATATTGTGCTGAGCTTTTAATGAATTAATAACAGATTCTTCAACATCTTTTTTAGGCATATCACAGCCGTTTGGCATAACAACATATTCGCCCGTGTATCCTAATTTACGCAGACTGTCTGCCGTGCCCTCGCTTGTTACCCAAACTTCATCTGCACTGTTGATGTTGTTAAGAATAAAGTGCTTTGCAAAATCTTTAGCCGCTTTTGTGGGCACTCTTCTGTCAATGTCATATTCGTATTTTGTATGGTATGTCAAAACTGTTGGAATACGCTTAACTCTGTTTACAAGTCTAAAATAATAACTAGTGGCAAGCGGTGCGTGGCTGTGAAGCAAATCAAAGCCTTTGTTAATAATGTCATAGCTGAGCTGTTTTTTAAAAGGCCAGCCTATGCTGTAACCCTCTTTCGAAGGAACCCACCAGCTTTTGTATCTGTATATTTCCTGTCTCTTATACACATCTCCGAGCCCACGAGACCGAGGCTGATCT
>UQFL01000015.1 GCA_900540305.1 uncultured Oscillospiraceae bacterium
CAGTTAGCTTAAACGGGCTTTTTAATATTAAAAATTTATTTTGAAATAAAAATTCTAACATTTTTGTTTTTCTTTTTGCAGTTGTCTATCACATATTTTGTTCCTCGTGATTTTCCGTCCCAAAAAGCAAGCACTTCATCAGCATAGTCAATAATCTGCAAATTCCGCTTCAACGGAGCGCTTCTGCCGTACTTTTCATATTCGGGCAGAAACTCCGTTAGCTTTATATTGTTAGCAACAGCATATTCTTTGGCGCAGGTATCAATTCCCCTTGCCCCTCCCGATACTATTTCCGTAATATCTTTGGGCAGATAATGCCCTAAATTTTTCACTGTCAAACCTCTTGACCCAATTACAGCAACTTTCATAAGCGCCTCCATAATTAACTATATTGAGTTAATTATATAATGATTAAAAAATAAAATCAACTCAATTGAGGTAATCTTTTTAACTCAAAACGGTTAAGCTAAATTCATAGAATTTAAATCGGAGAAATTTTATGAATATTGGTGAAGCTGTAAAAGAACGCATATTGCAACTATGCGTAGAACGAAATATAACTATAAATAAGTTGGGAACTATAAGCGGTGTTACTCAATCCACAATTAACAACATAGTCAGCGGACGAAATAACAGCACAACAATAGCAACAATCAAAAAGCTTTGTGATGGTTTGGATATTACAATTCTTGAGTTTTTCTCGTCCGATGTTTTCAACAACTTAGAACAGGAAATAAAATAAAAATATTAAACGGGCAGTCTTATTGACTGCCCGTTTTGCTTTTCAAAAAATTATTCTTCCATTTCCAAGGTTGCCTGTGCGGCGAGGAGTAAGAGCCTTTTGAACTCTTCCCTTTCCGTATCCGTCATCTGGCTTGTCATTTTCATAAATCCCTCGTCAATCTGCTCTTTAACAAAGGGGTAAACCTCCCACGCTTTTTCGGTAGGAGTTATATTATAAGTTCTTTTATCCTTGGCGTTTGTTTCTCTGACGAGAAAGCCACGCTCTTCAAGCTTTGTTACAGTTTTTGCGATTACGCTTTTATCAAGGCCGAGGCGTTTTGTAATTTCATCCTGAGTGAGCACTTTGAAATCACAGACAATCAATATTACAACTGCCTGCGCCGCCGTAAGTGAATATTGAACGCAACCGTTATTGAGCCAAATATGCGATTTTCTGTAAAGAATTGAAATCGACTTGAAAGGGTTGTCAGTAATATATGGCATATTAAAAACCTCCTAACATTCAAAAATATTATAATGAATTTTGGTTGCATTTGCAACTACATATTGACGAAAAGGATTTTTAGTGCTATCCTATTTAGTGGCACTTGCATATATAATCGGTGGAATAGTTTACATCGCTTATGTAGACAAATATTATAAAGCACAGAAAACAGCATATGAAAACAATTCAGCCCCATCAGGCACTGCCCCTCAAAACAGCTAAATCAAAATAACACAAAAAAATGAACCGAGCATATTCAATATGTTCGGTTCTTTTATTTATATATTTACTTTTTTGAAATTAAGGGAAATCTTATTTCAAATTCCGTTTTATACGACGGGTTTGTCGGCTTTTCGCAAAGAGAAATCGTGCCCTTATGAAGCTCTGTAATTTTCTTTGCAATAGTAAGCCCGAGACCTGTACCCTTTCCCGATGAGCGGGCGTTATTGCTTGTAACAAAAGGCTTGAATATGTTTTCACGAATTTCTGAGGGGATACCTACTCCGTTATCGGCAACCGTGAGAACGATATCGTTCTTTTCCTCTTTAAGAGCAACAAAAACAGTTGTTCCTTTAGGATTGTACTGCAAGCTGTTGCCTAAAAGATTTTCAATCATTCTTCTAAACAGCTTTTTGTCGATATTAAACGGTATTTTATGCTCTGGAATATCGACCTCAACATCAAAACCGCTCTCTTCTATTTCGTTATACTTTTCGGCAAGGATTTCCTTTATATATTCGCTTAAATCAACCTCTGTAAGATTCAGCTTATAATCAGGATGCTCCATTTTAACGCAGTCGAAAAGCGAGTCAATCAACTCTGTTGACAAAACTGATTTGTCATAAATAGTTTCAAGATATTTTTCTTTTTTATCCTCAGGCACTCTGCCCTCGTTCAGCGCTTTTGAATAGCCCTGAATTACCGTGAGCGGAGTTTTGAGGTCGTGCGAAATATCCGCTATCATCTGCCTGTTTTCTTTATAAATATTATCCTTTTCCTTTTGAAGATTATTTAGCCAACCCAAAAGGCTGTTGAAATTATCAACAATGGAATGAAATTCGCAGGGGATTTTTGATTTGTCAACCTCAAATTTTTCATTGTGCTGATAAGAATCTATTGCACGGTTTATATGAGAAATAGACTGTTTGATTTTTTTAGCAAACAAAAATGCCTGAAGTAAAATTACCACAAAAACAATCGGCACAGCAAATGCCCATAACATATCGCTTTTTTCTATAAGGCGATAATATTCTTCATCGCTCAATATAGGGCACTCAGAAACAAGTATTCTTTTTTCTCCGTCAATCGTTTCGTATTCGTATTTTTCCGTTACTTTATTATTACTATAAGAACCTTTGACCATATTGAACTCGTCTTCCGAAAGCTGACTCCTATCTGAAAAAAGGTTACCTCTAATAATATTATAATCCTTGTCTAATATGCAGGACGATGAAACAACTTCATTACCCATATCGTCATAATTTTTCAGCATAATTATATAGATTTTTTCATCGTCAGCATTTATGCTTTCCGAAACGGAATACCAGCTGTCATCCATATAATCATTTATAAAACGGGTTAAATCAAAAGTTATATCGTCCCCGATTTCCTTACTGCTTGAATACAGGCGTTTCCCATCTTCATCAAAAACGATAAGCGAACAATTTTTGCTTATCTTTGACGGTATGCCAGCAAAGTCATCAGTGGCAAGCTGTTCATCATACTCAATAATATTTTCTATTGAAACAAAAGCATTGTTGAGCTTATTGCCCGTATAATAACTGAAGCAAAAATAAATCAGCGCAAGGATGACAGAGTACAAAACAAAATATCTTACGCATAAAAGCACAAAACTTGATTTGATTTTATTCTTCTTTATACTCAATTTTATACCCCAACCCCCTCACTGTTTTAATATACTGCGGCTTGTCCGGATTTTCCTCAATCTTTGAGCGGATATTTGAAATATGTACCATCATGGTATTTTCATCACTCTCAAACAAATCGCCGTTTATGCTTTCATAAAGCTGTGCTTTTGTGAAAACTCTTTTAGGTGCACTCATAAGCTTTGATATTATTTTAAGTTCTGCCATTGTGAGCGGCACGGGCTTCGAATTTTTTGTAAGCACAAAGGTTTCCGTATTAAATACAAGATCCCCGACAACATATTTTTTAGCCTCGTCACCGTCATTTGCGCTGTCAAGCTGATATGTTCTTCTGAGAATGGCTTTTACATTTGCCACTACAACAAGAGGATTAAAAGGTTTTTTAATATATGCGTCCGCCCCGAGATTGAGACCGAGCACCTCGTCCTCGTCAAGATTTTTTGCCGAGATAATTATAATGGGAAAATTATTTATTTTACGCACAGCCTTTATAAACTCATATCCGTTCATTTTAGGCATCATAATATCAACAAGCGCAATGGATATTTTTTCTGTTTTAACAATCTCCAAAGCCGCCTCGCCGTCCGTAGCGTAAAACACATTATATTCATCGCTGTCAAAATAAAGAGTCATAAGCTCTATGATATTTACATCATCTTCAGCAATAAGGATATTGTATTTCATATTTATCACCTCTTAACTTTTATTTCATTATATTGTACAAACCTAAATATGTCAAAAATATAACCTTAAGTTTTCTTAAGGTTTATTTTTTATCCAAAAACATAAAATCTTTGAGAATAGCAAGGTTTTAAGCCGTTTTTTACCGAAAAACATAAAAAAATGCAACATTTATGAATATTAAGGATGAATACAGAGAGAATAAAGGTGCGTTTGATAAAGTATGTGCGAAAGGAGAGATAACCATGAAAACCGTACTTGAATATCTTGAGAAAACAGTTTTAAATCACAGCGATAAGACGGCTGTTATTGATGAAAAATCATCTGTTACATATTCACAGCTTGAAGAAAGAAGTAAAAGGGCAGGTTCTTTTCTAAGCGAAAAGACAGAGATAAATAAACCTATTATAATATTCGCCGAAAAAGGCATAGACGCTCTTTGCAGTTTTTTTGCATCAGCATATGCAGGTTGTTTTTACACTCTTGCAGACCCCCATCTCCCAGCTGAAAGACTTGCAGTTATCCAGTTTATACTCGGCGCCGAAACGGTTATTACAAATGAAAAAAATTATGACCTTGCAAAAACGGTTTTCCCGTCTCTTCAGATTTTTAAAGCAGAGGAAATGCAAACCGCTCCCGTAAACGAGAAAAGGCTGAGTGAAATAAGAGCAGAAATAACGGACACCATGCCGCTTTATGTTAATTTTACATCGGGCTCCTCGGGCGTGCCGAAAGGTGTTGCGGTAAGCCACAGAAGCGTTATAGATTTTATAAACACCTTCTGCGATACATTTAATATAAATGGAAACGACATTATAGGCAATCAGGCGCCGTTTGATTTTGATGTTTCCGTTAAAGACATTTACTCGGCGATGAAAACGGGCGCAACGCTTGTTATTATTCCGAGAGAATATTTCTCAAAGCCGACGGAACTTATGGATTTCATTGTCGAGCATAATATGACAACTCTCATATGGGCAGTATCGGCTTTAAGCCTAATAAATACATTTCATATTCTTGATTACAAAACACCCGAAACGGTAAATAAAATACTTTTCAGCGGCGAGGTTATGCCGTTAAAGCACCTTAAAGACTGGCAAAGGCACTTGCCAAATACAATGTTTGTAAACCTTTACGGGCCGACGGAAATCACCTGCAACTGCACTTATCACATTATTGATAACAGCAGAGAATATGACAGCGCTGTACCGATAGGAAAAGCGTTTGACAATGAAAAAGTTTTCCTGCTTGACGCTGAAAACAAAGAGGTAAAAGAACACGGCGCTGTGGGCGAGATTTGCGTGGGCGGCACCGCTCTTGCACTCGGCTACTACAACAACGCCGAGCAGACGAAAAAAGCATTTGTTCAAAATCCGCTGTGCCCCGCATATATTGATATGATTTACAAAACGGGCGACCTTGCAAAATATGACGAAAACGGCGACCTTGTTTTTTGCGGACGAAAAGATTTTCAAATCAAATATATGGGACACCGTGTTGAGCTTGAAGAAATAGAAAAAGAGATAATGAAAATTGACGAGGTTGAAAAAACCTGCTGCATTTTCGACACAGAAAAGAAACGCCTTTTTGCTTTTTACATAGGAAATATAGACAGACGCGAGCTTCATAAAAAACTCAAAGACAAGCTGCCTTTATATATGATTCCAAACGCACTGAGAAAGATTGACTCAATGCCGCTTACCAAAAACGGCAAAACAGACAGAAAGGCACTTATGGAGGGAGAAACAAGATGAACAACATCACAACAGAAAAAATACTAAAGAGCTATGCAACACCTCTTTATGTATTTGAAATAGACGCACTTAAAAACAGAGTTGATTATCTTAAAAGCAGACTGCCGAAAGATGTTTCACTCTGCTATGCGATAAAAGCAAACACCTTTATAGTGAGCGACCTCTGCCCGTATATTGAAAAGCTTGAGGTATGCTCCCCCGGTGAAATGATGCTCTGCCTTGAAAAAGGCGTTGAGCTCAGCAAAATAGTTGTTTCAGGCGTATACAAAACAAGAGATTTTATTGAGGAAATTGTTAAAGACCACAGTGGCGTAAACTGCTTTACGGTTGAATCGGCTGAGCAGTACGATATGCTGATTGAATTTGCCGAGAAATACAACAAAAAAATCAAACTTCTTCTCAGGCTCACAAGCGGCAATCAGTTTGGGCTTGATGAGGACGATGTAAAGAAGATAATCACATCATACGACAAAAACACCGTTGAAATCATCGGAATACAGTATTTCTCAGGCACTCAGAAAACATCTCTTAAAAGAATTAAAAGAGAGATTGATTATGCAGACGCTTTTCTTGCAGAGCTTGAAAACGAATACTGTTTTAAATCTGATGAGTTTGAATACGGCCCTGGACTTCCCGTTGCGTATTTTGACACAGACAATTTCAACGAAGAGGAATACCTTGCAGAATTTTCAAGCCTGCTTTCTTCAATGAAATACAAGGCAAAAATCACTCTTGAAGTTGGCAGAAGCCTTGTTGCAGACTGCGGAAACTACATAACAAAAGTTGTTGATATGAAAAGCAATCAAAACCAGAATTACGCCATTGTTGACGGCGGAATGAATCACATTACATATTTCGGTCAGTCAATGGCAATGAAACACCCGTTTCACAGCCTGTTTCCGCTTCGAGATGACGGCGAAACAAAAAACTGGAACATCTGCGGCTCGCTTTGCACCGTAAACGATATTCTTATGAAAAACACACCGATGACGGATTTAAAAATAGGCGACGCAATTGTTTTTAAAAAGACGGGCGCATATTGCGCAACAGAAGGTATTTCACTGTTTCTCAGCAGAGATTTGCCGCAGGTTTTAATTATTGACGAAAACGGCAATATTAACTGCGCAAGAGAAGCAGTTGCAACATACAAATTAAACAAAGCTAATTAATTTATTTAAGAAAGGAATTTTATTATGGAAAGACTTATCGAAATTTTAGAGGACATTCAGCCGGAAGTAGACTACAACACCTGCACAGACCTTATTGACGGTCATTATCTTGATTCACTCGCAATTATATCGCTTGTTGCAGAAATTGAGGATGAATTCGACATCGTGATTCCATCTGTTGAAATCATACCTGAAAATTTCAACTCAGCACAGGCGCTTATGCTTATGATTAACAGACTTAAAGAGGCTTGATAACCCACCGCAAAAGCAAAATTCAAGCCCCCTGAATAATTTTCGCCTTGGACGGCTGCAACGGGGCGGATAAATAAAACGATTGCAGTCGGAAAGGCTATGGAAATTAACATGGGTATCACATCTTACTGCACCATTGCATACTGCTGTATTTTTCTGCCGTTATCCGCTGTTCTTTACAGCATTGCTCCAAAAAAATTCAGATGGCTGCCCCTGCTGGTTTCGTCATATGCGTTTTTTTGGCTCGTAAGCGGAAAACTGCTCGTTTACCTGCTTTTCACAACCGTGTGCATATATCTGACCGGCTTGTGGCTGGCGCAGAGCAAGGCGAAATGCGATGAACATACCGCAGGAATGAGCGCCGCTGAAAGCAGAAAAGCCTCAGCGGTATTCATCAAAAGAGAAAAGGCTGTAATTGCGCTCGTAATAGTTATTCATGTGGCGCTTTTAGCTGTTCTCAAATATTCAAAATTCTTTGTCGGAAACATAAACGGCGTACTTTCAATTATAGGAATTTCTCAAACAATACATATCCCCAAGTTCGCCGCCCCGATTGGAATTTCATTTTATTCGCTTCAGGCAATCTCATATATCTGCGATGTTTACAGAAGAAAAATTCCCGCAGACAGAAACCTTGCAAGAGTTGCGGTTTACATGAGCTTTTTCCCTCAGATTATGGAGGGCCCCATCTGCCGCTATTCTGACACAGCTTATCAGCTTTACAGCGGAGAAGCCATCAAATTTGAAAACCTTAAATTCGGCGCACAGAGAATACTTTTCGGTCTTCTCAAAAAAATCGTTATTGCGGACAGGCTCAACTCCCTTGTTGACACAGTTTTCAGCAACCACGCAAACTATAACGGCACGGTTGCGGCAATAGCGGCGATAGCTTACACCTGCCAGCTTTATATGGAATTTTCAGGCACAATGGATGTTGTTATCGGAAGCGCCGAGATTTTCGGAGTAAAAATGCCCGAGAATTTCACAAGACCGTTTTTCTCAAAAACGATTTCGGAATTTTGGCAGAGATGGCACATCACCCTCGGCACATGGTTTAAAGATTATATCTACTACCCGATTTCAATGTCTCCTTTCTCAAAAAAGCTGACAAAGAAATCACGCAAAAAGCTCGGCAATTTCTATGGTCCGATGCTTGTCAGCACTGTGGCGCTGTTCTGCGTGTGGTTTTGCAACGGAATGTGGCACGGCTCAGGCTGGAGATATATATTCTTCGGAATGTATCACTTTGCGCTTATAACGGGCGGAAATCTTATTAAACCCCTTGTTAAGAAAACGAACAGTAAACTCAAAATCAATTCGCTTTCCCCTGCTTATAAAGGAATGCAGATTTTCAGAACTTCCGTTCTCGTATGTATAGGCGAACTTTTCTTCAGGGCAAACGGACTTAGAGCAGGCTTTGATATGACAAGACTTATAGTAACAGACTTTTCATTCAAAACCTTTACTGACGGTACTCTGCTCAGCCTCGGTCTTGATTTATACGATTATATCGTTGTTTTCGTTACCGTTGCGCTCATATTCGTTATCAGCGTGCTCAACGAAAAAGGCAAGAGCGTAAGGGCAATGATTGCCGAAAAGAAACTTCCCGTAAGATGGGCAATTTATATTGCGCTTATTTTCTATATAATCATTTTCGGCGCATACGGAGCAAACTATATTCCTGTTGACCCGATTTACGCTGATTTTTAGGAGGATATTTATGAAGAAGGCTATAAAAAACATAACGGGCAGCGTTGCCTTTATTCTGATTATCACGATATTGCTGTTGATTTCTTCATACATATTCATGCCTAAAAACAACCAAAAGGAATTCGGAATGGACAACGCTTCCGCAAACGGTATTTTGGGCGAAAAAAGCGATACGATTGATGTGCTTGTTCTCGGAGACAGCGAGGCTTATTCGGCTTTTACACCGATGCAGCTTTGGCGTGATTACGGCTATACAACTTATGTGTGTGCAACAAGTGCGCAGTACCTTTCGTATTCTGAAAATATGCTAAAACAGGCGTTTGAAAGGCAGAAGCCTAAACTTGTTATAATGGAAACAAACGCAGTATATCGTGAAATGAAATATGAAAAATCAATAATCACCGCTGTTGAGGACCATTTTTCTGTTTTCAAATACCACGACAGGTGGAAAAATATGAGCAGAAATGATTTCTTCGGAAAGGTTGAATATACCTGGACGGACGATTTTAAGGGCTACCATTACAGCACAAATATTTCTAAAGCTGACGCTTCTAATTATATGAAGCCGTCTGATAAAGCAGAGCAGATAAAACCGCTCAACAAAACATATATTGAAAATATGGTTAACTTTTGCAAACAAAATTCGGCTGAATTTCTGCTTGTCAGCACCCCAAGCACAGTCAACTGGGACAGCAAAAGGCATAACGGAATGGCAAAATTTGCCGAAGAACTAGGCATAAACTATATAGATATGAACACGGGCGATTCAAAGGTTGACATTGACTGGAACAAAGACACAAGAGACGCTGGCGACCACCTTAATTATTCGGGAGCGGTAAAAGTTACGAAGGCTCTCGGAGAGTATATTGATAAAAACTACGACTTGCCAGACAACAGAAACAACCCCGAATATGTTAAATGGAACGAATCGCTGACAAGATACTTAAAAAAAGTTGAAAGATAAAAATTAATACAACCAAATTTTCCTCCATAAAAAAACAAGGTTTTGACTTGATATTAAAGTCAGAACCTTGTTTTACTTTTGCATCCTTTTTATTAATCTTAATTGTTACTTTTCTAAGAATAGCTTTTAAGTTCCTCGCAGATTGCCTTATATTCATTTGAAAACACGCTGCCTTTATTCCACACAAAAGTGAAATCGTGCTCCATATCAAAATCAGAAAGTTTTATTTCCCTGAGCGTAGACAATTTTATTTCTTCTTCTACCGCTGATTTATAAAGAAAGGAAATTCCGCAGTCCCTTTTCAACAGGCTGACGATAAGGTGCGTATTATCCGCCTGAATACAGCGGGCAAAATCCGAAATATGAATATTTCTTATTTCAAGGCTTTTTTCAAGTATATCCCTTGTGCCTGAACCGCTTTCCCTTACTATAAGCCGTTCTGAAAGCAAATCTGAAAGACCTTTTATTTTCCTTTCAAAGCGGTGGTTGGCAGAACAGACAGGAATATATTTTTCCTTTTTCATAACGAGGGTATCAAACAAATCGAAGTTGAAGTTTCCCTCTACAAGCGCAAAATCAAGCCTGCCGTTTAAAAGCTCCGAACAAAGACGGGCTGTATTTGCAAATCTAATATTAACATCCGTATCGGGATGATTTTCAAGATAGCTTGAAAGCGGTTTTTCAATAACAAACTCGCCAATAGTCATCGTAACGCCGAGATTTAGAATTTTTTTATCCGCCAAAGCATTTTTCATTCGGCTTTTAACAGCCGTCTCATCGTTTCTTATAACCGTCATTGCGTGAAGCAGAGTTTCACCCGCAGGGGTGAGGGATATTTTCTTTCCGCTTCGCTCAAAAAGCGCAGTACCGTAATAATTTTCAAGATACTGAATGTGCTGAGACACGGCTGGCTGGGTTATATGCAGTTCCTCTGCCGCCGTTGTAAAATTCATATTTCTGCACACGCACAGAAAAGTTTCTATTCTGAAATCAAGCATAACAAACCTCTTTATTTTTCTTTGTTTTTATCATAACAAATATTTATGATTATATCAATATAAATAATTTTTCTTTTTGATATAGTTGTTGTATAATACACAAGGAAATAAATGGAAAGAGGTATTAGATATGAAAGCTATCAAGAATTACGCACCCGGAATACTGCTTTGTCTTGCAATTGCAATCCCCTCTTGGTTTATCGGAACAGCTTTTCCAATTATCGGCGGAGCGGTTATTGCAATACTTGCAGGTATGGTGCTCACATTAATCATCAAAAACAAAACAAAACTTGACGCAGGTATAAAATTCACTTCAAAAAAAGTTCTTCAATGGGCGGTTATTCTGCTTGGTTTCGGCATGGACCTCAATGTTGTTCTTGAAACGGGCAAGCAGTCGCTCCCCATAATTATATGCACAATCGCAACATCACTTTTGATTGCATTTCTTCTTAACAAAGCAATGAAAATGCCCTCAAAGGTTGCAACACTTATCGGTGTAGGCTCTTCAATCTGCGGTGGCTCTGCTATTGCGGCAACTGCCCCCGTTATAGATGCAGACGAGGAAGAGGTTGCGCAGTCAATCTCCGTTATATTCCTTTTCAATGTACTTGCGGCTTTGCTTTTCCCCACTTTCGGTCAGCTCATCGGATTTGATACTGCGTCGGGCGAGGCTTTCGGAATTTTCGCAGGAACGGCTGTAAATGATATGTCGTCTGTAACGGCAACGGCATCAACTTGGGACGGAATGTTTGGTCTCGGTTCTGCAACGCTTGACAAGGCTGTTACCGTTAAAATGACAAGAACGCTTGCAATTATCCCTATAACCCTTGTACTTGCTTTCATCCGTACAAAGAGAGAAAAAAACAGCGGTGCAGGCAAGGTCAATTTCAAAAAGATTTTCCCGTTCTTCATTCTCTTCTTCATTGCCGCTTCAATCATCACTACCGTTGCGGTAAGCATGGGTGTTTCTGCCGATGTTTTTGAGCCGCTTAAAACCCTCAGCAAATTTCTCATAGTAGTTGCAATGGCGGCAATTGGTATGAACACCAACATTGTAAAACTTGTTAAAAGCGGAGCAAAGCCGATACTCCTCGGCTTCTCCTGCTGGATCGGTATTACGGCTGTAAGTCTGCTTCTTCAGCATTTAATGGGATTGTTCTAAAACTCCATACATACAACAAAACAGCCTTGGATTACTCCGAGGCTGTTTTTGTATAAATTACGAAAATGAAAATTAAAGGCTTAATAAAATCATTTAGCCATACTATAAAATTCACTTGGTGTCATTCCAAAATACTTTTTAAAAGAAGTTATAAAGTGCGACTGAGAAGAAAAAGAAAGCATTTCACAAATCTGAGAATTTGATTTTTTGTCTATGATTAGTTCCTTTGATTTTTCAAGTTTTTTTCTTGTGATAAATGAACTTAAATTTTCACCCATTTCTTCCTTAAATATTTTTGATAAATAATCAGACGAAAGACCGCAATACTCAGCAACAGTTGAAACTGTTATTTTGCTTTTAATATTTTCATTTATATATGAAATGCACTTTTTAACATGAGGAGATTGTGACGGCTTTTTCTTGCTTTTTTGCACAGACTGCGTGAGCTGAAGAATTTTAATTCCCATATGATTCATTATCTCTTCCTTAGTCTGCAAAGTATCAACAGTCATAATAAATTCATCGGAAAAATTATATGCCTCTTTTTCATTAAGTCCGCCCTGAATTGCATAACGGGTTGCAAGAGTAATCGTGCTGACTGCAAGATATCTGTACTGTGTTATGCTGTCGTTTGACAATTTACCTGTGGTTACAGAGGTGTTAAGCTTTTTCATCTCATCAATCAATTTATTAATATCACCCTGCTGAATACAGGAAAAAAGTTTAAGTTCCTCATTATATCGGGTATGCTTACTGTTGCTCTCTTCATCTGTTTTAATGCTTATCAGTTCGCATAAATTCATAAATGCTCCCCCCTCTTGACTGTCATAGATTATATTGACTTAAAAAGTTTCGGTAGTTTTACAAGCGCACCGCCGATTGACCAGAATATTTTTGAAAACCCTATGAAAGTAGATTCATCATCATTAAGAATCATCAAAAGTCCGTCAGCCATTTTCGGCGAGAAAACGCCCATACTCATCTGTATGAAATTTCTTATCGGCACTTGTGTAGCCATAGCCGCCAGCATTGCTCCGTCTCCGTTTTCACCCGACCCCATCTTGACCATAATCTTCTTTATTATACTGCCGATTTTTTTGCCCCATTTCGTGTACTGCGCATCATTAAGGCAGCAATAAATATCAATCTTTCTGTTGGGGTCTATCTTGTTTTCAGGCAATTCACCGTAAATTGCTTTAAATTCATTTCGAGTTATATTCCGTACATTTTCATAATAAGCAGGTGCCACTTTTCTGTAATCAGGGATTGGAGATATATTTGCCGAAAGAACAGTAACGGTATCAGTAAGCCTTATATCTCTGCTTGAAGAGCCTACAAAAATATCAAATTCACCGCTTTCAACACACCAGTCATGTATGTTTATATTGTAAAAAGCGAACGCTCTTTTCTCAAGCGTAAATTCAATTTCCTTTTCTTCTCCTTTTTTAAGGAACACCTTTTTAAATGACTTGAGTTCTTTTTCAGGTCTGAATATGGTTGACTCCTTTTCTTTCACATAAAGCTGCACAACTTCCGCCCCGTCATAATTGCCTGTATTTTTAATTTTGCAGGAAACAGTAAGACAATCATCCTCGTTTATATTATTAGCAGACAGTTTTATATCGCTGTACTCAAAGGTTGTGTATGATAATCCGAAACCGAAAGGAAATCGCACATCAAGATTTGCTTTATCATAATATCTGTAACCGATATATATACTTTCCCTGTGTTCACTTGTTACAGGACCGCCCGGATAATTGCCGTAAACAGGGTTGTCCTCATATTTCATAGGATAGGTTTCGCAGGTTTTGCCTGACGGATTAACATCGCCTGTTAATATATTTACAACTGCGCTTGCTCCTGCCTGACCGCCTAAACCTGAATGCAAAATTGATTTAACCTTATCTGCCCAAGGCATAAGCACAACCGAGCCTGCTGACAGTACTACAACGGTGTTTGGATTTGCTTTTACCACTTCTTCAATCAATTTATTATGGCAAGCAGGCATATCAATATTTTTTCTGTCATATCCCTCGGCTTCAAATTCTTCCGTGAGTCCTGCAAAAACAACGGCAACATCACATTCTTTTGCTGCATTTACAGCCTCGTTTAAAAGACTTTCATCAACATAATCTCTATTCTTACAGTAACCCTTTGCGTATACAAAATCAAGGCTCTGTTTTTCAAACTCTTCGCAGGCATTGTCAAGCTTTGTCGGATTGATTACCGATGTGCCTGCTCCCTGAAATCTCGGAGATTTTGCCATTTCACCGATAAGGGCAATTTTTTTATTCTTTCTTATCGGAAGAAGATTGTCATTATTTTTAAGAAGAACGCAGGCACCTTCCGCAACCTCTTTTGCTATTTTGTGATGTTCATCAATACTGTATGTATATGATTTTTTTAGAACAGGTTTTGATTTTTCAACAAGTTCAATTATCCTGTCAACACACTTGTCTAAATCCTTTTCATCAAGCTCTCCGCTTTCAATGGCTTCAATAATTTTCTTACTGTTAATATCGCAGGAAGACGGCATTTCAAGGTCAGTACCTGCTTTTATACCTTTAATTCTGTCAACAGATGAGCCCCAGTCAGTTACAATCAATCCGTCAAAGCCCCATTCTTTTCGTAAAACATCTTCCTGAAGCCAAAGGTTTTGAGAGGAATAAATGCCGTTAATTTTATTATATGAGTTCATAACAGTCCAAGGCTTTGCCTCTTTAACAGCTATTTCAAAAGCAGGAAAATACAATTCTCTTATTGCTCTTTCGTCTATTATTTCGTCTATAATCATTCTGTATGCTTCCTGAGAATTACAGGCGAAATGCTTAAGAGAGGTGCCAACACCTTTTGACTGAATACCTTTGATAAGCGCCGCACTGCATTTGCCTGCAAGCACAGGGTCTTCCGAAAAATATTCAAAATTTCTGCCGCACACAGGAGAACGCTTAATATTTGTACCAGGTCCCAAAATAACAGACACTTTTTCTGCGAGGCATTCTTCACCTATTGCTTTGCCTTCCTTTTCAATAAGTTCCATATCCCAAGTACAGGCAGCGGTAACCGCAGGCGGAAAGCATGTGGCGGCAACAGAATTGCCGAGACCTACACCTTTAGACTTCTTATTTGTATCCTTTTTTCTGAGCCCGTTGGGACCGTCAGTAATCATTATTCCCGGCAGTCCTAACTCTTTATATTCCCTTAAATGCCAAAAATCTTCACCCGTAACATAATCAGCTTTTTGCTTCAATGTCATTTTTCTAATGATGTCAGAATGTTTCATAATAAAGTTCCCCTTAACATAAATTATTACCGTAATTTAAGTTTAGTATTTGAAACATTATGATTCAATTAAACTGGCTCATTTATGCGTTTTTATCTATGATTTATGAAAATATATAGGAAATATGAAAGGTACATTATTATAAAGATTAGATAAAACGGCATCCATAAATATTATTTTAATGATTGCCGAAACAAAGACCTGCTTGGCTTATACCAAGCAGGTCTTTTAATTAATGCCCCTTATTATTTTTTCCACAGTAACAATGTGCCGTACTTTTTTCTGTGTAAGATTACAGCGACAACAAATGAAACTAAAGCAATCAAAACCAAACATATACCCGCTATTATGAACGGAGTGGATTTGATTTCACGAGTTTTAGTATTGTAGAAATTTTGCAGTTCGTCGCCGTTTTGCTCGCCTTCAATAAGGGAGGTTATGTTATTTTCTTTACAGATACGCATAAACTCATCAAGTGCATTTTTTCTACCTTTCATATCTGTTGAAAATTGATAAGCCTTTGAAAAGAGAGCACCTGTTTGAGCTTTTTCAACTCTTTTTATTATTGTTTCGTCATCTGCCGCCTGTTTGGCGTTCTCGAATATCTCAAGATATTTATCAATATTTTTAGTTGACAAATAGGAGGTACTGTATTGCCACGGTTTTGCGTAGATATACAAACCATTGCCGGACGAAACAACATTTTCATCAAGTTCGCCGTAATACTGTGCTATGTAAGGCGCGGCATTTCCGTAATACACTGTAAGATATTTATTAAATACTTCCTGCACATCAGTATTCTTATCCCACATCAGTCTTGCAAAAATATAGCTGTTAAGTTCTGAAAAGTCTCCGCCTTTGTCGGCGCTCATCTGATGGAAAATACCGTATACATTATTTTCAATATAAAAATCATTATTTTCTTTGAGCCTGTCAAGAATGGGATAAGGCATAAGATAATTATGAAAATCTATATTGTAATCCCATATTACTATATGCTTTGCAACTTTTCCCCAATCGGAAACAAGCTTTTTAGCTTTTTCAGAATCAGAACTGTTTGGGTTTGCGTAACTTGAAGCGCAATCTCCCGGCATTAAGCACAGTTTTATAATTACATTATCCCTTGGTTTTATGTTTTTGGGAGGATCCTGTGTATAGTTATAAGCCAAGGTAGATATATAATTGTCGGGAAATTCCTTAGCTACATCATCTGCAAGCCTGTTAATAAAAGTGAGAAGTGAGCCCATCTGAGAGCCTTCACGCTCATCTATTTCTTTACATTTATCACAGGCACATCCTACGCCCCTGCTTTCCCAAGTATCCATTTGGCTTACATCCCAAACATGAATATCGGGATTTTCACGCATCTGCTGAAGAACTTTTTGAGAAATTATATTATACACATCCTCGTTAGTCCAGCAAAGCTGACCTGAAACGGGACCTTGCTTATATGTTCGTTTACCCCTGTAAAGGCTGAAATATTCGGGATGTTCGTCAAAGTATTCATCAGGTGAAACATAGGTGAAAGAAGTATGTACCCATGCGTACCAGTCATTTGAACCTGCACCGTTAAGTCTAAGCTTACTGTTCCAACCCCCGTAATTTTCCGAGCCGTCCTCATTCTTTCTTATATCCGCCTCATAAGAATAAACATATCTCCACTCAATAGACGGAGTGTGCTTAATTTGGCACTCATCAACCCAAACGGTATTTGATTTTGGGATATAATCATACTCTGGAGAAACAAACATACAACCGAGTTTATCTTCTAAAAAAGCATAAATTCCTCCGCTGAGCGATGAAAAATCTTTTGCTTTAATCTCTATTGACTGCTGTGAAACATTTAGGCTGTATCCACCGTTGCCAACATCAAGTGTTTCATCTGTTTCGAGAATAAATGCTTTTCCGCCTTTTTCGTCATACTGAGAGCGAGACACAAGCTCAGTCTCCCCGCCCGTCATTGTCTCGAGAGCGGTTGACAAAAATTCCACGGTACTTTCAAGTTCCTGAATATACCTGTCAGTTCCCCCTGAAAAAAGTTCATCAGGATAAACAATATAGTTAAAAAGCAGATTTCCGTTATCCGAAATGCAAACTTTTTTCTCGCCCTCGCTTGACAGTTCATTCAAAAACGCCTTTTCATCATACGGGCTGAAACTGCTGCCTAAATTTTCGTATTCCTTTTCGCCTGCGTATACTGATGTAGTCGTAAGCATACTCAGCAAGCACAGTATGCTTATTATTCTTTTTACCATAAATTAATACCCCGCTTTGCTTATCAGCAATCATTCTTTAAGTCAAAAATAGCATATAAAAATTATTCCGTCAATATGCCCAGAGGAAAAGAGAAAAAAGAAAATCTCCTCGGAAAATCCGAGGAGGTTTCTATAAAGGGGTTTATTTATTTCAATATTAATTTTCAGCTTTATATTCTTTCTGAATCTTTCTTTGCTGAAGTTTCTCTTTAATCTGAGGTCCTGCAACCTGAATAAGGATAACAATGATAAGAATGATACCCTTGATTGTATCGTTGATAAGAGAGTCCATTTTAAGAGCAACGATGATTTTATCAATAACGGTATAGCTGAGCGCACCGAAGAATACGCCGAGAATTTTACCTTTACCGCCGCTCATTGCGATACCGCCGAGAACAACAGCTGCGATTGCGTACATTTCGTAACTTGTACCTGTTGTTGCAGGGTCTGATGAACCGTTCATCGCTATCCAAAGGAATGAACCTATACCAACCATTATACCTGTTATAACGAAAACGCTTACTTTAACAAGAGGAACATTTATACCTGCAAGAGAAGCGGCTTTTTCGTTACTGCCTATTGCGTAAACCTGTTTTCCGTATTTTGTGCTTGTTGAAATGAAAACAAACAAAACAGTTATTGCAACAAGGATTAAACCTACAATCGGAACTGTTGCAATTTTGCCGTTTCCGAACTGATAAAAGCTTTGGTATGTACTCAATTCGGTTGACATTTTATAAACAGAGCTGCCGCCGCCGATTAATTCTTTATCAACATGCTGGCAGAGATACTGAGTAAACGACCTGAAAATAAGCATTGTTGCAAGAGTTACGATGAATGCGGGCATTTTTACTGCGCCTACAAGAACACCGTTTAACAACCCGAGAACAGCACCGAAAACGATTGCGAACAGCAGAGTTAGAATAATGTTATTCGTCATATTGAATACCATTACTGAAAAACCGCTGACCATTGCAAGCATTGAGCCAACTGAAAGGTCGATTTCGCCCGTAAGACATACAAGACCCATGCCTATGCCTATAATTCCGATAACTGTTGAGTGGCGGAAGATGTTCATAACGCCGCTCCAGGTTAATCCGCCCTGACTTGTTATTGCGTAAATTATAAAGATGACCGCAAAAACTATAACATAACTGTATTGTGATATAAGAGAACCTATTGAGGACTTGCCCTCTTTTTTATTCTTTACAGCTCCCATATTAATTTGCCTCCTTAAATGTACCTGTTGAATACATCATCACTTTTTCTTCGTCTATTTCGCTGTGTGGCAAAATCTTTACAACGCTGCCGTTATAAAATACCACACAGTAATCAGCAACCTTTTGCAGTTCGGGAATTTCAAGAGTATTTATAATTATTGTTTTACCCTCTTCTGCAAGTTTAAGAATTAATCTGTATATTTCTGCTTTCGCGCCTACATCAATACCCTGAGTGGGATTGTCGAAAAGAAGTATATCCGCCTGAGTATTGAGCCAGCGGGCAATAAATACTTTTTGCTGATTTCCGCCGCTGAGCGATGTTACCGCATCGTGTTCTGACTGCGCCTTGATATGCAGCTCTTCTTTAAAGGAGGCGTATTTTTCAATTTCCTTTTTCCTGTTAATAAGCGGTTTTTTTGACGAAAGCGTGTGCTCGCTTATATATGTGTTTTCAAGAAGGCTCATATCTGGCAAAACTGAATTTTCTTTTCTGTTTGCCGGAAGCATAGCAATTTTTGATTTCATTGCATTATGAATTGAATTTTTGTGCATCGGCTTACCGTTAATATAGATACTGCCGTTATAGCTTTCGCCTGCTCCGAAAATACACTGCATAAGCTCGCTTGAGCCTGCCCCCTGAAGTCCCGTGAGTCCTATTATCTGACCCTTTTTAGCTTCAAGGCTGATATTTTTAAAACCGTTTCCGGTTAAGTTTTCTATTTTAAGTACTGTTTCCCCGAATTTTCTGGGTTTATAAACATCCTCTGCCGAGTATTTTTCACCCACCATTTTTTTGGTTACCTCTTCGGGTGAGGTATCCTTTATATTGCCCTCGCAGATGTAATTACCGTTTCTGAAAACAGTATATCTGTCTGCGATTTCAAAAATTTCCGGCATTTTATGGCTTATAAAAATAAACGATGTTCCGTTTTCTTTAAGAGAGCGTATAATTGAAAACAGATGCTCAACATCATCATTTGTAAGCGATGTTGTGGGCTCATCAAGAATAAGCAGCTTGGCGTCAAAGAAAAGCGCCTTTGCAATTTCAAGAAGCTGCTTTTTACTTGTTTTAAGATTTCCAACAAGCTCATTCGGGTCAATATCAACGCCGAGTCTTTCAAACAGCTCTCTGCTTTCTTTTTTCATTCTCTTTTTATCAAGAATACCGAGTTTGTTTTTATACTCTTTATTGAGAAAAATATTCTCATAAACCTTTAAGTCGTTAAAAAGATTAAGCTCCTGATGAACAAAAGCTATTCCCATGCTTTCGCTTTCTTTAACCGAGGTTTTGCTAATCTTTTCCCCGTTGAAAACAACCTCGCCGCCGTCCCACGGAAACACCCCCGTCAATAAATTCATCAAAGTGGACTTGCCGGCGCCGTTTTCACCCAAAAGAGCATGTACTTCACCCGTATTCACATTTAAATTAACACCGTTCAAAACCGAAACGCCGTTAAAAGATTTATGAATATCTTTCATTTCCAGAAGCTTCATTTTGATTCCCTCTTTTGATTGCCAATGTGCAAGGCCGTTGCCGACCTTGCACATTTATTATTTTTGTTTGTATTGAAAAATAGTTTGTTTTAGCTGAAAGATTTGTATTCTGTTACATTATCAGGAGTAACATTTTCACAAGCGATTACATGATCCTGAGTTACTTCTTTGCCGTCAAGATAATCAACCATATCCTGGATAGCTGTCTGAATCATTGAAGGTGAATATGTTACTGACATGATACCGCCGCACTGTGATGAAATATCGGTATATGTTTCGCCGCGAAGTACTGCATAAAGTTCTTCGAGACCGCCGCAGCCTGTAATGAACGGTTTGTTTTCAAAGAAAGCCTGCTTTGTGGAGTCAGCGATACCGCCGCCCTGAAGAGCCTCAAGGATACCCATTGTAAGCTCGTCATCCTGAGCATAGAACCATTTGATTTCTGCGTTGTTAGCGTCGCCCATAAGTGTTTCGAATGAAGTCTTTGTATCACTTCTGCTCCAGTTCATAGCGCCTGAATATGTGATAGATTTAAGGTCTTCTTCGCTCCATTTTTTATCTTCAGCGATTGTCTGGCCGTTGAAAGCAAGTTCGCCTGTAAGATACTTTGTGAAACCTTCGTTACGAAGAGTAGTTACAGAAGAGGTGTCGCCCTCGTAAACATAAACGCTTTCGCCGGGAGTAAGGCCGTTTTCAACGAAATAAGCAGCTGCGCCTGCACCGATGCCTTCATTGTCGCCCTTAACATTTGCTACTGCGGATGAGGAAACAGCGTCGATAATACGGTCAAATGCAACATAGGGGATACCTGCGTCAACAAGTGACTGAATAGCTGACTGAACAGTATCGTCCATAGGCTGAACAACTACTGCAATGTTGTCTTCGCCTTTAGCGATAATATCCTCAATCTTTGTGATTTGGTCTGATGCGCTTGAAGCTGTGATAACTTCTGCGGAATAAACGCCCGCATTGTTAATCTCTTCAGCCTTTTCCTTAGCGAATGTAGCAACAGAACCGGTCCATCCATGGTCTTCAGCTGCCGTTAAAATATAGATGTGTGCGCCTTCGCCGGCTGCTGAACCGCCGTCATCAGTTTTTGAGCAAGCTGCAAAGCAAGCTGCTACCATAAGCACTGCCAACAAAACGGCAATTATTTTTTTTGCTTTCATAATAAATTTCCCTCCAAAATTTATTTTCTATTTCGTCCGGTTAATCCGGAAATAGACTTAAATAACAAATTGATCCATATAGCGTTTTGAAAGAATTATACTTTCTTCAATTCTTTCCCTGCCGTCTTCAAAAGCTCTGTCCTCAACCTCAATACAAACAAAAGAATTATAGCCTATATCTGTAAGAGCGCTCACATATTTGCCCCAGTCAACATCGCCGAGACCCGGAAGCTTAGGCGCCATATAATCAAGCGGATAAGCCATTGTGCCTGCTCTTTTCAGCTTTTCGGGATAAAGCTTAATGTCCTTGAAATGAACATGGAAGATTTTATCCTTAAATTCATACAGCGGAGAAATGTAATCCATCATCTGCCAAACAAAATGTGACGGGTCATAATTTATTCCGATATAATCACTTTTCAGAATATCAAAAACCTTGTGCCATATTATCGGCGTTGTCATAAGATTTTGTCCGCCAGGCCACTGGTCGCTGCCGAAAAGCATCGGGCAGTTTTCAATGGCAATTTTAACTTTTTTGCTTTCTGCGTGCTCAATTATCGGTCTCCAAACCGATTCAAGCTCAGCTAAATTCTCATCAACGGTCTTATACTGGTTTCTTCCTATAAAGGTTGTTACCATATTAATACCGAGTTTTGCTGAGGCGTCTATAACGCTCATCAAGTGGTCTATATTTGCCTTTCTTTTTTCAAGGTCGCTGTCCATCGTATTCGGATAATATGCAAGAGATGAAATTTCAACATTTCTGTTCTTGCAGTAATCAAGTATGTACTGCGCCTTTTCATCTGTAAGACCTTCTGCGTCAAGATGGCTTACGCCAGCATATCTTCTTTCGGCCTTTTCTTTTTTCCACGAGGCAAGCTCAACACAACTGAAACCGTGCTCTGAGGCAAAATTAATAACCTCTTCAAAGCTGTAATTTTCAAGTATTGAGCTGACAAAGCCCATTTTCATAATCTCATTTACCTCCCGTTACCGTCTATTGTTACAATTTTACCGGTATCAGAAGACTCAATAGCGGCGAATACTGCCCTCATTGCAGGTAAAACGCTTTTTGCCGAAATTTCAGGCTCTGCATCGTTTTCAAGAGATTCGGCAAACATATCAATTATTCCCGATTTGGTCTGATTGTCATTTGTCTGAATCCTGTCTATATCGTACAAAACTTTTTCGCCGTTTTCTTTGATAACCGTTATTGAATATTCGGGATTATCATATATCCTCATAATCCCCTTTGTTCCGTAAATAACAGTTGTGTTATCCTCTGCTCCGTAATATGTCCAGCTTGCGCACATCGTTCCGACAACGCCATCGTTCATTTTGTAAATGCAAAAAGCATTGTCATCAACACCTATAAGCTCTCCGTTTGCATACCTTTTATCAAGGGTAACAACCTTTGCGCAAACTTCTGTTACATTTTGACCTGTTAAAAACTGTATAAGGTCTGTTTTATGTACCCCGAGATCAGCCATAGCGCCCATTGCGGCTTTCTTTCTGTCAAAAAACCAGCTGTTCATACCGGGGTCTATGCTCCAGGTTTCGGGACCTCCGTGACCGAATGTGCTTTTGAAGCTGACTATTCTTCCGATTTCGCCCTTTTGTATAAGCTCCTTTGCTTTTACATGAGCTTTCGCAAGTCTTTGGTTCATACCTATCATTAGGTACTTACCGCTCTTCTCAGCGGCTTTAACCATTTTTTCACAATCCTCAAGATTTGTTGCCATCGGCTTTTCGCAAAGCACATGTTTTCCCGCCTCAAGCGCCGCTATTGTTATAGAGGCGTGCGTGTCGTTTGAAGTACATACCGAAACTGCGTCAACATCGCCGTCACCGAGCATTTCTTCAACACTTGAGTAAGCTTTGCCGCCGAATTTATCAGCAAGCTCCTGAGCTCTTGCCATATTAAAATCGTAGTAACCTGCTATCTCTGAATACGGGTTTGCAATGTATTCAGGAATGTGCCTTGTCTGTGCAATTTTTCCGCACCCGATTATTCCGACTCTAAACATTGGCAATCCCCCCTTTTTAGATTGAATTTGCAATATGAAATGTTTTTCATTTCGCCTACATAATAGCAAAAATGCCTCAATGAAACAATTATATTTGATTTAATTTGTACACAAATTACTATTAATTCTCGATTTCAGTATGCAAATTAGACAATTCATTATGAAAAATTTATGAAAAGTTTTCATAATTTATGAAATATTATTGCATTGTTTTCATTTGTGATTTATAATGATTTAAACACAATAAAATTAGGGGAATGATTAAAATTGTCTAAAAAAATTACCGTTCAAGATATAGCAAATTTTGCGGGTGTTTCGAGCGCCACGGTCTCAAGGGTTATAAATCACAGAGAGCTTGTTAAAGAGCAAACCGTAAAAGCCGTGGAGGACGCTATGAAAGCCCTGGGGGTAAATCCTCGCTATTCAGAAAATAAAGACCATTATTCAAGAGATATAATAATAATGAATGTGCAGGATATACGCAACAGCTTTTATCAGCAGATTATGGACGGCGCCAACATCAGCGCAAAATCACACAACTGCGACCTGATGGTTACTCAGTCATCACTGAAAAAAGACAGAATACCCGATTTCATAAGGCTGTTAAAAAATGTCAACGCTTCGGGCGTAATTCTGCTTTCTTCACTGCCCCTTCAAAGTCTTCAGGCAATAGCAAACGAAGTTCCCGTAGTTCAGTGCAGTGAATACAATGAGGAATCTAACCTCCCCTATGTTTCTATTAACAATTACGAATCTGCAAAGCTTGCAACAGAATATTTAATTGCATCAGGCAGAAACAAAATCGCATTTATTAACGGCCCGCTTTCGTATCGTTATGCTGTTGAGAGACGCAGAGGTTATATGGATGCCATGAACAATTCAGGGCTTACAGTCCGCCCCGACTGGTGCGTTCAGCTTCCCAAAGTTGATTTTGATATGGCGTATGCGTCCGTAAGAAAGATGCTTGAATCAAGAATACTTCCAAACGCCTTTTTTGCGGTTTCAGATATTCTTGCAGCAGCGGCAATAAAAGCAATTACCCAATCGGGTCTCAAAGTTCCCGACGATGTCAGCGTTGTAGGGTTTGACAATATCCCCATATCGGTTATGACAAGGCCGTCTATAACCACCGTCAGCCAGCCTGGATATCAGCTTGGTTTCTGTGCGTGTGATATGGTGCATGACCTTATTTCAAACACATCTCTTGATTCCAAATCAATAATGCTTAACACTGAATTTATTATAAGAGAATCTACTCAGCTTCAGCTAAAACGCAAAAATATATAAGGATTTATTATATGAATCTAATATTGATTTATCATTTTATATATAGTAGAATATAAATCAGTTAAGGGGCATTAGCGCAGCTGGGAGCGCGCCACACTGGCAGTGTGGAGGTCAGGGGTTCGAACCCCCTATGCTCCACCAAATGAATATCGGATGAACACCTACTTTTTCTCAGACGGCTTTGCCGTTAAATGGTTTCTCTGACACAAAGAAAATCGCCATCTTAGAATTGAATCTAAGACGGCGATTTTGTTATATACGCACATTCTTATTATGTAACTCATTTTTCTGCAATGCAGTCAAAAAAGAAATTCCTGCATGACTTTTAAAGCCAAACTATCATACGATTTTCTCATTAGAAGATTTCATTAAAATAACTTTATGAAAGATTGCGGCAAATATTGCTCCAAAACACACCCCTAATATCGTATCTGCAATCCTCAGAAAAACTGCTTCTTGAAGACCATAAATATTTGTTGCCAACATAAGGGCTCCAAAACAATTCATTGCTGCCTTATATCTATAATCCGTACAAAATCCCAGACACAGACCGCCCAATGTTCCCATTAGAGAATGAAAAGATCCCGGCGTTATCTGATAAATAATAAAGAACAGTCCTGATCCTGCCAAAGCTCCAATGATACGCTGACTAAATCGTGGCAATGTTTTTGATGAATACGGATATTCCAATAAAAGAGATGCGCAAGCAAATCCCATCCACATAAATCGCGGTATTTCAAGTATTTGTCCGACAGTCAGTACCAAACTGATGCCTAATGCCATTCGTAATTGCCATAAATTCACCGGATTTTTAACTTTAAACTTTAAAATCAAATGATGAAATCGAACTGTTTTATGGGAATGCCTATGCTTTGCCCATAAAATCAATCCGCAAACAGCATATCCCACCACCGCTAAGAGAACTCTTTTTCTCAGGGAGTCTCCATAAACGGGATTTCCTGTTAAGTATACATAAGCGAAACTATATAAACCTCCGTTTCCGAGTTCAGGTCTTTGTGTTGTCATAAAAAGTAACGCAAAGAATCCCGCAAAGTGGATGAATACAATCGCAATCGGAGGAGCAATTCCTACTAAACTCGGCACAACCACTAAGATACACAAGGATATTGCGAGCGTTATCATAGAATCCCTTATACAATATTCAAAATTTACAAAGCGAATCCCCAACATAATACAAAACAAAGCCACTGCCAAGGGTGTATTTTCCTGTCCAAACAAACCAGAAAGCAAACTAATAAATAAAACAGCAAAAGCCACAATCAACACAGAACGTATGGCTATTGCCGCCCAATAAAATGTCTTTTCTCGTGCTGTATTACATTGCGCAATTTTCTTCTTCAAAACAGACGGATCCATTTGCAAAGACTGATAAGAATTCATATGCGTTGATTCACTCCTGTTCCTCGTTTTTATGCAATACAATTTTGTCGGTATACTGTAAAAACTGTTCAAAATCTGTTCCTACACTTCTCCACAAATCGTAAAACGGTTGCAGAATCGCTTCATATCCTTTTTTTAGCTCCGAAATCCCTGTATCTGTAAGAAAAATACGATAGCTTCGTTCATCGTCAGTCTGTTTTTCCCTTCGAATACACTTCTTTTCACTTAAGCTTTTCAGACAACGGCTCACCGCCTCTTTTTTCATTCCGCTTCTTTGACTGAGTAAAACGGGAGTATTTTGTTCTTGATCCAAATATAGACAAGCCAACAGTTCACATTCGCTTACCGTCAGATTCATCTGTTTAGTAGGAAATAATAATCTGGTTATTCTCTGTAACTGCTGTTGGTAACGCACCATATCGACCCAATTCATCTGCATTGATTTCATATATTCCTTTCGTTAAATCAACAAATATAGCTAACATAGTTAATTAGCAATGTTAATTATATTTACTTTCCATGCTGATGTCAAGATTTTTTACTATTTCTTTATTAAGGCAAGGCAATCAAACCCAAGTTTCACATAGTTGCGAAAATAGTTGAAGAAGAATGTAATATAAGTCCCAAAATCTTCGTTCTGCGTTGCCGATATGTCCAAAGATCGTTCACTCATAACGGTAATGTTTCACCAAATAATAAAAATCCGAAACACGCCGATAAACGGTGCATTTCGGATTTTTATTTTTATACGGAGGTAAACAACGGCAATTAATATTTGCCGAGGCGATTAAAGCAATTCAATAAGCAATGCCTGATTAGGATTGATTTTTAAATGAACTATTCCGTTTTTAATATTATAGGTATTAATTAATGAAAGACCGGCAGAAGAAACATTATAAATCTTTGCTGACTTTTTATTAGTCTTTATATTCCAGATACGCTCATCACCTTTTTGGCTGTATGCGAAATAGCAGTTTTCTTTATGAACATACGGCATAAAGAGCGTGTTTTTTTCTTTGAGAACATCTCCGTACTGAGTGATTTTACGATTAAAATAAGATGATACCACCCCATCTGAAAAAATGCACTTTTCAGTGAACAAAAAGCCTTTTATTTTAAGTCTTTTCTTAGTGCAAAGAAAATGATAAGGCACCTGCACAGTTGCAAACTCTTTTAAGAATTTCTGCTCCCAGTTACTGTCATCAACTTTGACAATATCTTCGCCGTGCATATTTCCGTAAAGATATTTATCCCAAATTTTATTTCTGTACATTCCGCCTGTATAAAGCTGAGGTGAAATTTCAATCAACTCACGCCTTGTCATACGAGCACACCACCAGCTTGCAGGAATAAGTCCAACTGTGTCCATTTGCGTTTTTGAATGATGGTCTCTGGGTATGCCCAAAAACGGCTTATTCGGCAAGCTTTCGTCTTCCTTATATGTAAATTCGGAAGTTATATCAATTCCCTTTTTGTGCACATAATCAATCATTTTTCTTCGATAATCCTGCATTTCAGCAATAGTTACACGAGGGGCATAATTGTGATAGCACTGAAAATTATCAACATGAACTGTTCCGCATTCGGGAAGAAACGGAAGCAATTCAATAAGTTTATCAATCTGCTTTTTGAAAAGTCCTGATTCCCAATAGCCTTTAAAGCAGGTCTTGTAACAAGCTTTTCCGTTGTATTTTTCAATCGGGTCGGGCTGTGAGTTCTTTTTTCTGATAAGGGCTTTGTTTTTCTTAAACAATTCAAAAGACGGTGCGTCCTCATATGCGTCGTTAAAATTAATATGAAGACTTACAACAGAATTGTATTTTTTTGCCTCTTCATAAAGCCAAATCAGGCTATCCCTTGCGGTTTCGTCTTCTTTTCTTTTTAGCGCTTTATTAACCTCAAAGAAATCAGGGTATTTATCATCATGGCCGTTATACTGCCAGCCCACCAAATAGTATATCTTGGTAATATACGGAGTCATGGCATCGATTTTTTTAATACACTCAAGTGCCTGCTCAAAAGTCATAAGCACATGGCTTTTTGATGTGTCCGTAGGTTCAGGATAAGCCAAAGCCAGCTTCATCATCATAGTTTTTGTGTAATCATAACGGTAATCATAAATATCGTTTAATCTATAAACCATTTTTGCCTCCGCAGAAATCATATTTGTTATGCTCATAATAGCATACAAATTTCCATAATTCTTTCAAAAAAACGCTTGAAAATTTAGAAATACAACCATAAAGAAAACACCCCATAATCCAAAATTCGCAGAATTTCTAAATTTCCTGAGTTTTTTTCTAAAGTTAAAATTTTAAGAAAACGATAAAATGAGGGTGAGGTGAAAATTTATGAATAAAAAATTTGTAAAAGCCTGCTGCACAGTGCTTGCAGGCGTATTGATTGCAGGAAGTTTTTCTGCCTGTCAGGGAAATAAAGACATGGTATCCCCTGATCCCGACTACACAAAAAAGCTCGCAGAATATGAAGTATGGGAAAACACGCCCGAAACGGCTATTCCTCAGTATCAGATTTATAATTTGGTGCATTCTTATCTTGACGAATGTGAAATTTTCGATTCAAACGCCGTTTCAAAAGACCAGAAAACAAGAAAAGTTTTGTTCTTGGGGTTTGACGGAATGAGAGCAGACGCAGCCGCTCAGCTACTTTCAAACACAAACGAGTTTAACTCAAGCAAAAGTGTCACCCTCAACTCAAGCGGCATACGCACCATATCTGAACAGGGCGGAATTTATTTGGCATATTGCGGAGGAGAAAAGGGTACAGATACCGAGCAGACCACATCCACATCCGCAAGCTGGACTGCTGAATTCACAGGCGTTTGTGGCACATCCAACGGCATTAAAACAAATGATGACAGCAAAAATATGGAATACAAGACCTTTATGCTTGAATATGCAGAAAAAGGATTGAACACCGCTATTGCGTTTGACTGGGATCAGTATTTTGATGTTAACATAAAAGAAGAAGTAAAATATGTAATGGAAAGCGGCAATATCCCCATGGTATTCTGTGATACAGACAGAGAGAAAAAGGATAAACTTGAGGATACATATGCAGAAAGCCTTGAACTTTATAACTATGTTGCTCCTGAAACTCCCTCTCCCTCCGCTCCGTATGATTCAGGTATACGCGACTGGGTAATCGCTCAAATTGAAAGCGGCACGGATATTGTTTGCGGTATTTTCCACAATGTTGATACAGCAGGCCACACCTATGAATTTTCCACAATCAATTCGCATTATATGAACTGCGCATATTCATGCGACAGATCAGCTTACGACATCTTGCAGATTATTAAGGAAAGAGAAGAAAAATACAACGAGGAGTGGCTTGTAGTTTTCGCAAACGACCATGGCGGAATAAACCAAGGCCACGGCAAACAGACGGACGAAGAAAGAACGACATGGATTGCTACTAACCGTGAATTTACAGACGAGATACTGTCAAAATAATCGTTTAATCAGCATAATTAAGGAGTAAAAATATAATGAAAAAAGCAAAAGTAATCAAGGGAATTAAAATAGGCGTTAGTGTTTTCCTTGTTTTAGCGGTTGCTGTTCTCGCAACATTGTTCTTCCCTCTGAACGGCGAAAAGCATATCGAAATTTGGAGCGCAGACCAGCAGTTTGATATAAACAAAATTCAGACAGTTGAAAAAGACAGAGAAGATTTCAAAATTCTTATGTTCACAGATACTCAGCTTTGGTCCGACCTTTCAATAAACGCCAAATGCTATGATGAAATGGACGCTCTTGTTGAGAAAACTCAGCCTGATTTGATTGTTCTGCCCGGAGATAATTTATCAGCTTTGGCAAGCAGATTTTCAATATATAATTTCATAGACCATATGGATTCTTACAAAATTCCGTGGGCGCCTGTTTTCGGCAATCACGATGCTGAAATTTCCACCACTTCTAAAAACTGGCAGGCTGATTTATATATTGAATCTGAATACTGCCTTATGGAAAAAGGCCCTTCAAATCTTTGGGGATGCGGAAACTATGTAATTAACATAACTGAAAACGATTCTCCCGTTTACACGCTGTTTATGTTCGACAACAGCGAATACACCGAATATGAAAACGGAGAAACAAAAGAAATATGGATGGGCTACGACCAAATCGCTTGGTATGAATGGAATGTAAAAGGCATTGCAGAAGCTGCCGGCAGAACGGTGGATTCAATGACATTTTCACATTTTGCTTTTCCCGAATTCAGAGATGCAGTTGAAACATACGGAATAAAGGGTGAAGACGAAAGCTACACAATACCCGAAGAATACGGTTTCGGTTACTGCGATTATCTTCCGGGCGCCGCACCCGTAAACTCAGGTTTTGTTGACAAATGCAAGGAACTCGGCTCAACAAAATACATTTTCTGCGGTCACGACCACGAAAACAACGCAAGTATTACTGCTGACGGAATTACATACACATACGGACTTAAAACAGGTCCCTCTCCCGTACCGTGGAATCACGCCGAAGAAACAGGCGGAACGCTTATCACTTTAAACGGCAGCGGTGCACAGCAGAATATTACTATTGAAAATATAGTAATAACATCTAAATAACTACAACTCAAACGGAGAACAGGATGGAAATAATTATAAACGCACATCACCGTCAGATAAGAAGCGGTGGTTTTAACTACTCAAACATTAAAAGCCGCTATGGTGCAAACACCCGATATTTCACTAAAGATTCAAAGCCATATACTATCATTGCAGGCGAAATTCATTTTTCCCGTCTGCCACGCAGGCGCTGGAAAGAAACGCTGCTCAAAATGCGTGACTGCGGAATTAATACTGTTTCCACCTATGTTTTTTGGAATCATCATAATGAAAAAAAGGGAGTTTACGATTTTTCAGGCGACAATGATATTAAAACATTTTTAACAGTTTGCCGAGAAATAAAAATGCCCTGCATTTTAAGAATAGGCCCTTGGTGCCACGGCGAAGTGTTAAGGGGCGGTTTTCCGAAGCGCATACAGCTTATGCCCGGCAACAGAACAAACAGCAAACGCTATTTAAATGAAGTGCGTGATTTTTGGACGCAATTATATAATGAAACCAAAGATTTTCTTGACGGTGAAACCGTAATCGGCATACAGCTTGAAAACGAGTATACGGGAAAAACCGAGCACATACTTACATTAAAAAAGCTTGCCGAGCAAATAGGGTTTAAAACGCCGTTTTTCACAATGACGGCTTGGCCGAGCGGAATACCCGACCCCAACCTTTTGCCTATGATGGGCGGATATCCCGATGCTCCGTGGACGCACGGCAAAACGGCGCTTAAACCAAACAACCGATTTGCAATATCAAGCGCAAAAACAGAAAACGAAATAGGCGCAGATTTGCACAAGAACAAAGAAACCGACAAATCCGTTTATGATGATGTGCCTTATGCTTTCTGCGAAATCGGGCCGGGAAATCAGGTAACACAGCATCGCAGACCGTTCATATCTGAAAAAGACGGTTACGGAGTTGGATTTGCAAAATTTGCGTCAGGCGCGGCGTGGCTCGGCTACTATATGTTCTGCGGAGGAAGAAATCCTAACAGCAGACTTTTGCAGGAAAACAGACTGAGCGGATACCCCAATAATTATCCTATTATTGATTACGATTTTCAGTCGCCTATCAGCCGTTACGGTGAATGCCGCCCGCACGGTGACCGTCTTAGACTTATGCACTTGTTTGCAAAAGAATTTGACAGCGAAATCTCTGCAAAGCCGGCATTTTTCCCTCAGTGGAGTTCAAACGACCCCTGTGACACATCTTTTTTGAAATGCTCTGTTCGTACAGAAGAGCAAGGCAGAGGTTATTTCTTTGCAAGTACTTACGAAAAAGGGCTTAAATATAAAGACTTCAAAGATGTAAGCGTTACAGTTAATCTTCCCGACAGAAAAATAGAACTGCCGAAAATTGATATTGAAGCAGGAAGTATGTTCTTCTACCCGTTCAATATAGAATTAGACGGTATAAAATTCCAATATATAACTGCTCAGCCAATCGCAAAGCTCAAAGACGCAGTTTATTTTGTGCAGTGCGGTTCTATTGAGCCGAGATGCAAAACCGATAATAACGAATATATTCTTAAAACAGGCAAAAGTGCAAACACAGTCTGTGAAAACGGAAAAGAAATTAAAATAATTGTTTTGACCGAAGAAGAGGCTAAACAACTTCACATTATAAACGGCAAAGCGGTATTCGCAAAAGGTACTGTTTATAGCGATGGTGAGTATGTTTATTGTGAGACTGCGGCAGGCGGATTTTCAGGATCAAAGATTATTGAAAATGATTTAACTGATAAAATTCGTCTTATGCACTCATCTGCAAAAAGGCTTCCTTATAACTATTTTCTGTATTCCACAGGAAAAAGGTCTTATTATGAGCTTCACCTGCCCCGTAATATTTTAGAAAACAGATTTGATGTTCGGCTCGAGTTTGAATTTGACGGATTGAATCTTCAGGTATTCAGCTCAGGCAAATTGATAAACGACTATTTTAATATTGACGGCAAATTTGTTATGTGTTTGAGAGATTACGAAAAATACATCAGCAAAAATCCCGTTTTGACAATCCGAACAGCGCCGAAAACAAAGTTCGGAATATCCAATGTTTACAATGAAATACCTATTCCGCTCAACTCAAACAGACTTGAGCTTAAAAAAGCACAGGAAATCTTCCTGCAAAAAGAGAAAATTTAACATAACAAAAAGCCGCTTAAACGCTGAGTTTAAGCGGCTTTCATATTTATGTATTATATTTCTTTTTTCTTCAAAACAGCGGTAATTGAAAATACTGCGGCAATAACGGCGGCAACTATCCAAATTGCGTAAGGCATCACATAAATTACACGGTTGTTTGAATAAGTGATTACTTCGCTTGCATAATGAATTAAAATGTAGCTTATAATACTTCCTGCTAAAAAAGCCAAAGGTGTTAATACTTTGTGATAGGTTTTAGATAAAACTGCCGCAAACACGCAAACTAAAATTCCTGTTACCGCGGTATATCCTATTTGACCAAAGCCTGCGTTGTCGCACAGCATATGATAAAGCGTAGCTACCGTAACCGCAAGCGCTGTGGTTGATACAAATCCCAAAATACTTGTTACCGCAGAACACTTTGACAAAGTTTTTTCTGCCTGACAAGGCTGTGAAAAGTCTTTTACCAAAGCGCTTAACAGAAGCATTGCCCCTGAAATACAGTAAGTTGCCATATGAAGATTTTCTGAATTTGCAAGGCACGAAATCGCAACTGCGCTCAAAACGGAAAGCAAAACAATTTTATAATCTACACGAAATCTGCTTAACACAGTACACGCCGCACCTGCGAATAATCCGCTTACAACTGCAACAATAGTGTCCACTCTTGACACAGTCATTATTACATGGCTTATTCTTAAAACAGGCGCAAACAACTGCATAGTATTAACATCAAACAGCGCAATAAATAAAACCAATATGCCAGCAATTCCCAAAGAAAATTTCAAAAGCATTTCAGCTGACTTTTTAAAAATCTTTGCAACGACCATTCCGATTAGATATGCAAGCGAAAAACCTATAAACAGAAAATCCATTCGCAAAAACGGAAGACCTGCGATATTTAACAGCGGTGTTTCGGGAGCAACCTGATTTTTAGAATAAATATCGAGCGTTAAAAACAAATGAGCTATAAAGAAAACAATTGAAAATACCGCTGCGCTATTAGCATTTTTTGATATGTAATTTTTCATTATTCAGCACCTCCAAACTGTTCAACGGCTGTATCAACCGCTCTCCAAAGTGAGTTTGGCGAATCAAAATCAGTATCGCAAGCCCCGTGCCAAACCATAATTCCGCCGTAACCCGCAAGGAGTGCATATGCTGTTTTATCTCTTACTATTGCAGGAGAATTGAAATAAACTTCTGTTTGCGAGCCGTCTTTAAGATAAGTTTGAACCGAATAATAATTTGAATAGTAATCAGTATTTTCAAGGTCTTTATATATGTATTGCTCCATTAAAGCATCCGTTTGAGTGCCGTAAAACGGAATTCCTATATTTATCTGTTCTTTACTGAATCCGACTGATTCTAAATATTCAGCGCCCTGAACTGCGCAACTCCAAAAACTTGAATGTTCGCCGTCCTGGTCGAATATATCATATGTCATCATATTCACCATATCAATCGCTTGAATCGTTTCAGCAGGATATTCTGCGCCCATTGTTCCAAAAGCACATGAAATAGTTGATTCTTCTTTGTTGTGCATATCTGTTTTCATTTTGTCTTTAAGCGCAACAAGGAACTCGCTGAAAATACTGTAATCTTCACTTGTTATAGGAAATTCATAGTCGAAATCGACACCGTCAAACCCAAACTCATTTGCAAATGAAATAATGTTGTTTATAAGCACATCTTTTTCCTGCATAGCTGTATTTTTAGCCGGGTCTGCGCTGAAACCGATAACAAACGAAATTTTCAAATCAGCATTTCCGAAATCGCTCATACACTTAACCATAAATTCAAGTTCTTGCATTTGCTTTTCCTGGTCTGAATCCGAAGAACCTAAAAATACTTTTCCGGATTCATCAAAAGAAGCTGAACAATAAAAGAAAACATGAGTTATGCTTGCTGATGCAGTTGGCAGAGAGATTCCCACAGATCCGGAAGAACCCACCACAGATCCCAGCGAACCCTCTACTAAGCCGACAGATCCTACTGAGCCTTCAAATCCTGATTACTCAAAGGAAACAACTAAACCTTCAACAACAAAACCGGCTACTAACAAGCCTATAACAAGCAACCCCTCTATTCCTGATACGGGCAGAGCACCTGTTGTAGGATTTACACTTGTTGCTCTTGCAGCATTTGCAGGTCTTGTTATGGTTATGTGTTTTGCAAAAAGCAAAAAAGTTAAAGAATAAAAATTAATATTCATTAATTTTTTCCATCCGAAAAAGGGGCTGTTATACGGCATAATAAGTCGTATAACGGCCCCTTTATTATTAATATTAATGAGAAGATGGTTTTACTCTATTAGAATTTAAGTTTTCTGAATTTATTAGGTGAAATTCCGTTGTGCTTCGTAAAGAAGTAAATGAAGTTAGATTCACTGTTAAACCCAACCTCATATGTTATTTCAGATACAGTTAAATTCGTTTTCTGCAAATATTCCTTTGCTTTGTTTAGCCTGTAAATCAAAACATAATCATATGGTGCAAAACCCGTTTGCTGTTTGAAAATTCTTGAAAAATGGGATGTGCTCATATGCATTATGGACGCCAAATTTTTAATTGAAATATTTTCCTGCAAATGCTCAGCTATATATTTTTTGATTTCGTGAATCTGATCCTCGTAGCTGATTTTACTTTTACTGTTTATCACCTGACGAGTTGCCAATTCGGCAATCAGCTTATATAAATCCAAAGAATGATTAATCTCAGAAGCTGTTGTGTTTTCGGCAATATTGTTATAAATCCTAAATAGCAATCTTTTCACATGGTCTGGGTCAGTACATTTTATAAGGTTGCCTGAATTTTTTACTATTTCATTATAAAAATCCTTTGAATTTGCGCCGCCGAAATGCACCCAAATAGATTCAAAACTATCATTAGTGTAATACTCATGGGGTTTATAGCAATCTAAAATAACCGTATCCCCTTTATGTGCGGTAATATGCTTACCGTCTAATATAAAGGTAAAGCTGCCGTCTATAATATAAGCTGTCTCTTATACACATCTCCGAGCCCACGAGACCGAGGCTGATCTC
>UQFL01000016.1 GCA_900540305.1 uncultured Oscillospiraceae bacterium
GCGTCAGATGTGTATAAGAGACAGACGTAATGAGAATATTGTATCGAATGATTTTAACATTTTTGTAGGTTTAAATGATGCAGGAAAATCAAATGTTTTAAAGGCATTAAATTTATTTTTTAATAATGAAACGGATTATGGTAAATCATTTTCTTTTAAAACAGATTTTACATATTTATTTCCTCCAAAGAGTCATTCAACAAAAGAAATAACTATAAAAATAACATTTGATATTCCAGAGACATATTCGGAATCAGGAATATATACTTGGAAAAAAACCTGGAGAACTGGGGACTATTTTAGAGAGGAAATTACTAATTCTGAAGGTAAATTTCCTAGCCCGAAATCAAGAGTGCCTGGTGCTTTAAGAAGAATTAAGTATAGATATGTACCAGCAGTTAAAAGCCAAGAGTATTATAAAACCATGTTAGGAGAACTCTATGCGGCATTATTTTCTTCATTAAATAATCCACTAGAGGATTCTGTAAAATCTTTTTCTGCTTCTTTGAGAAATTATACTGAAACATTAAGTGCAAATATCAAACAGCAATTGAATTTAGAGAGTAAATTGTCATTTCCAGATGATTTGAATGAAATTTTTAAAGCGCTTGTCTTTGAGACGAACGGTGAAGATAATTCACTTCATGTTCCTTTAACCGCGAGAGGAGACGGTATACAAGCCCGTCATATACCTATTGTATTAAAATATATTGCACAGGAAGATCAAAAGTCGAGAAACAAAGGTTCAATGAAAGTTTGTACAATATGGGGGTTTGAAGAACCAGAAAACGGTTTAGAATTATCAATGGCGTTTAAAATGGCAGATGAATTTGATTCATATGCAAACGATATTCAAATTTTTATAACTACGCATTCTCCTGCATTTTATATGAAGAAGGTTAAAGCCAATTCAAGGGTGTTTTTTGTGTCAAAGAAAGTTGGTAGTGATGAAACCAGCATCCAAGCTGGAAAAAAGCCAAATTCCATTGCACAAGATATGGGGTTAATGCCATTGGTTGCTCCATTTATAGAAAAACAGTCTGAATTTCTTAGAAAAGCTGAAGACATTTATTCACGAAATATTTTAACTGATGTAGCTACAATAATGGTTGAAGGAGAAACGGATGTAGATTATTTAAAATTTGCAATAGCAGAACATTCAATAAAATTGAATGAAATGATAAAAAATAATAAACTTAGGATAATATGTAAAAATGATGGAGCCGGAACTACTCAATTAATAGATTGGGCTTATGCATGGATATATAGTGGTTTTAGAAGTAAGATGATGATTTTATTAGATAAAGATGAAGCTGGGATAAATGCAAGAAATATAATTGTAAATAGCGAAATTTACAAGACTAAACAAAGCAATATAAGTATGAAAATACAGTTATTAGAACCTTCTGATGAAGTTATATATTTGCTTGAAAAACATATCAATTTACCTTATGAAATAGAACACTTGTTATCTACAAAATTTTGGTCTAAAATTAAAGACAGTGGGTTTGCAGAAATGAGAAGTAGTGAAGAATTACAAAATAGTTTTAAAAATTTAGTGCCTAGGAATAAGACATTGGACAATGTTATAGATGATTTAGTTGAAGATGTTTCAATTCGTGATTCTATACTCTCTTTTAATCCAGCTAATCTTAAGAAAAAGAAAATAGTTAATCTGTTGAACAAGTATGATGACAAAAGTTCTGCCACTCTTGGTTTAGTAAGAACAATTAGAAAAATAGAAGAATATTTTGCTTAATTCAATAAAAACAATGAAATATACCCTTAACTACAACCACAGGTCAGGGGTTCAAGTCCCCTCATCAGCTCCAAGAAACCCTTATTCTAAGTTTTATGAATAAGGGTTTTCTTTTTTACTCAAACAAAAAGCTCAGCGTTAGGCTGAGCTTTTTAGTTATATACAAAATAAATTCATATGATTTATTTGTTAAGATTTTCAACGGCGTAGTCTGCTTCTTCCTGTGTGAACTTTTCACCGTATTCTGAAGTCAATTGATCTCGTATAGCTTCGGGAGACATTGCCATAGTTTCCTGATATGTTTCTGCTTTTTTAAGAGCGTTTTGTTTCCAATCTGCTTTAACATTATCAACTGCATATTGAGCTGCTTCTTCAGAGAATTTATCACCGTATTCCGAAGTGAGCTGATCATATATTCCCTGCTTTGACATATACATAGTATCGCTGTAAATCTGTGCTTTTTTGAGGGCAGACTGGTATTCAACGGGTACATCAGGTTCAGTTTCTTTTTCAGTTGTAGTTATTACAGACGAAGTGGAGATTTCAGAAGTTGCTGATTCAGATGCAGAATTCTGAGGTTCACTTTCTGAATTACCACCAGAAAGACTGCAGGCTATAATTATTACTACTATAACTATGATAAGCCAAAACCACCATTTTTTGTAAATCGGCTTCTTAATTTTTTGCGGTGGCATATTATATTGATTTGTGTTGCCCTGAACCGTATTGGATTGATAATTCTGATTATCGGTTGGGGAATAGAGTTGACCTTGCTGTTGATTGTTTTGAAATCCGTTGTTGTTATCCACTGGTTATTCTCCTTTTCATATTTGTTAACAAAATAATAACACATAAGTGTTCAAGTGTCAACATATGTATTCATAATTTGCCATAAAAAATACTACACTCATAATATATTATACATTTTGGAGTGAAGTTATGTTTATACCAATGCTTGATCCACGAATAGTGGGAGATGTTATAGCCGATTTTAGAAAAAGAAAGAATCTCAGCCAAGAAGTATTAAGCGGTCTTGCCGATATAGGAAGAACTCATTTGAGCGCGATAGAAAGGGGCGAGCGTAAGCCGACTTTGGAAACGCTTTACCGTATTTCCTGCGCACTTGATGTAAAAATGAGTGACATAGTTGAGGAAATAGAAAGACGGTTAGATAGAAATGGTACAAGGTGATATTTAATTTGCCTAAACATAAGGAAAAACTATTAATTATTCCACGGTGCAAAGGATCATTGACAGTGAAAAAAGAGGTATCATTATGATGGCCTCTTTTTTTCTTTTTATAAACATATTGCTATGTATAGAAAGTACTTGACAAAATAGATTATTAATGTTTTAAAATTAATATAAAGTTTTTTTCACAAAAAGCAGTTTTTTGGGGATATAGTATATATGATAGAAGTATTTTTAAATACATTAGATGAACAGTCAGATAAGGACAGGTTTACTGAGCTTTATAATACATACAAAGACCTTTTGTATTGGATTGCGCTGAAAAAGACAAACAGCAGGGAAGACGCGGAAGAATGCGTTCAGGAAACTTTTCTTTATGTTGCAAACAATTTTGAAAAAGTCGGAGAAATCAAATCAAAAAAAACAAAATGCTATTTGTCAACAATAGTTACCGGCTTTGCCATTGATGTTTACAGAAACTCTCTTAAATTAAATGTTGTTTCAAACGATGACAGTAACAGTTTAGATGATGTTGGATATTTTGAAAACTTTGATAAAGTGGAGTTGCTTTCCGTTTTTGAAAAATCCCTTGATCAAGAAAGTAAGATATTCTTTTATCTTAAATACATTTATGGATACAAAAGCAGTGAAATAGCAGAGATTTATAAAGTTAACGCTCCGTATGTGCGAAAAAAATTACAGCTTGCGCGTGAGAATTTAAAACAGAATTTAGATGAAAGAAAATAGAAATGAGCAATTTAGAAGAGGTGTGCTTGCTTTCTTGTGAAAGCTGGGTGGATTCTTTTCCCAATGATATTCCTAAGCATAAATTCAGTAAAAAAACACAATGAAAAAATGAAAGAAATTCTCAATCCCTAAGCAATAGAAAGCTCCCGTAAAATTACTAAGAAAACTTTCAAATTCTTATTGATTGCCGCAATATTGCTTTGTTTGGCAACAACAGTGTTTGCTATCCATTCAAGCAGGCAGTATGTTGTGCAAAAATTCTCAAATCATTCAAAGTATAATGTTTCTGATACAGATAGTAGTATAGAGTTCAAACCGCTTGAAGTGAATTATATCCCCGAAGGGTTTGAACAATCGGAATTTGAATATCAGTAAATTATAACCTCTCAACAGAGGTTACAGTGTTTTAATAAAATCCTCCAAAAGCCTTGAAAATAAAGGATTTATCGCAATGTGTTCGCCTTATCTCTTTATACGGCCACACACAAGTTTACTCTTTCCCTCATTGCTCATAAGGGCAAATGCAAGGGCAAGAAAATCTCATAACAAGAATAAACATAAGTGTGGCAATCGGAGAACTGTGATGTATGTGTGAATATATTATAACGGAGGATTTTTCAATGGACAAGTATATTTACGATGATAAAAATGGTCTGTGGTATGAACTGCAAGGAGATTATTATATTCCTTGTCTCATCTTACCAGCCGAAAAAGAACAGCCTATCGGTTTGTGGGGACAGCGACACTTGCGGTATCTGAAAGAATACCGCAGAAGTACCTACATAACGATACTTTCAAGCGGCAGACTGAACGCTTACCTTGCCGACATTGATAGACAGGCGTAGGAGCGTATGGAAAAGCTCACAGCGCAGACGAAACAGGCGCAGGGTATCACAGAGCAGCTAAAGACGAAAAACGCTTTAGAATGGACACAGAGAATGAATAACATACGAGCGTGTGCAAAGGAGATTATAGAAAAGGAAATCATCTTTGCATAATTACAGAAAGGTGGCAGAGAAAAATCTTTGCCGCTATTCCGATTAAGAACTCAGAACGGATTTTTGACCAGTTGTGTTTTGAAATCAACCAACTATCGCAAATTCATTGAAACTATTATCTGCTTTCCTTATAATGGCATTGTAAGGAAAAAGAAAGAGGTGATTATCATGCAGGTCGAAATTAAAATTGACAGTTCATATATCGACCCCAAAGTAATCATACTGACTGCTTCAATGACAGAAGATGTGAGCAACATTGTAAAAAAACTTTCAGAAGATGCCTCACAAATAATTTCTGGACATAAAGATGAAAAAATTGAAATATTGGAACAGACAGATTTGATTCGTATTTATGCAAATTCTGGAAAAGTCTTTGCAGTTACTAACAAAGGGGAATATATTCTTCGGCTTAGGTTATATGAGATAGAAAATCGATTACCCTCTAATCAATTTATTCGTATATCAAATTCGGAAATTATTAACTTAAAAAAAGTCAATAATTTTGACTTGAGTTTTACAGGTACAATTTGCGTTAAATTATCAAATGGAATAACAACATATGTATCCAGACGCTATGTTCCAAAACTAAAAAAGATATTAGGAATATGAGGTGAATGTTATGAAAAAGAAAATTATTAAGCGTAGTCTTTTGGGTTTTCCACTCGGAATTACAATGGGCTATTTGATTACTATCTTGATTTCTCTTGGTTGGGCAAATGGATATTACTCGCCTTGTGTCCCCGAACTCATATCACTTATGGGAAATGAAATCAATGCTGTCATTTTTCAAACAATTCTTTGTGGAATATTAGGTGTGGGATTTGCGGCAAGTTCAGTAATATGGGAAATGGATAGTTGGAGTATTGTAAAGCAGACAGGAATTTACTTTTCAATTATTTCAGTAATAATGCTGCCAATCGCTTATTTTGCATATTGGATGGAACATAGTGTAGTTGGATTTCTAATTTATTTTGGGATTTTCGCTTTAATTTTTGTAGTTATATGGATAATACAGTTCGGTATAGGCAGATATAATGTAAGAAAAATGAATGAGAAATTGTCTCAAGCGAAGGATAATAGAAATGAGTAGGCAACAATGGATACTGTGTCCTATCTGCGGCAATAAAACTCGGACAATGATACGGGAAGATACAGAATTAAGAAACTTTCCTCTGTATTGTCCAAAGTGCAAAAAGGAAACAATCATCAATGCTCATGATATGAAAGTCACGCTTGCAGAACACAAATAAAATTTTATGTATGCCGCCGCATGGGTAATACCATAGCGGCGGTTTTTCGCGCCTATCGGCTGTCTCTGTCAAAGGATTTCTTTCTCTGTCTCGGTTGGTTTCTTTGCTTGCCCTCTACCTGAAGCTGGCGCAGGCGTTTCAATACGCTCTCCCGTTCAGGCGGCTTTGCCTGCTCTTTTTGAGTGAGTTTCTGTTTTTCCCTGACCTGCCGCTCCCATGCGGCAAGGTCACGGTTGTACTGCTCCACAACAGCCTCTGCCTTGCGGTAGGTTGCCATGAACGCCTGCACATCGGGATAACCGTCCTCTTTCAGAACATCGGGCAGTTTATCCAGATTTTCAGAGATTTCCTTTTCTGTCCGCTGTATCTGCTCTGTGAGCGCCTTGCGCTCCTTACCCTTGAAAATCCCTTTTGTATCGGCAAGTTGCTGTTTCAGCTTCGGAAGTACCATATCCTGCAAATGCCGGATTTCTTTCGCCTTATCCTGCGCCTTTATCATCAGCTTTTGCATGGTACGGAATTCTGCCATATCTATTTCAAGGACAGGCTTCGGCGGCATATCGTGTTCACGGATTAAGTTTTGCAGGAAGTCCTTTGCCTTGCTGACGATACTGCGGAACAGACCCGGCAGCCAGCCCTTGGTTTTGATAGACTGGCTTGTTTTTTCGTGTATCTCTGTCCGCTTGACTTCTAAAATCTTTGCTTCGGAGATACCTGATAATAACGCCATATCCGCTGTCCTGTTCCATTCCTGCCTTGCGGCATTGTCGGCTTTGATTTCGTCCTCTTTGGGATTGTTCTTGCCGATTTTCTTGGTCGGCAGATAGACGCTGTTTTTATCAAATACCTTTAAGTGCTGCTCAGGATCAGAGATATGGCGGTTAATAAGTTCCGTATACACTTCCTTTATCTCCCGGAGAAAAGGCTCTCCCTTAAAGCGTGTATCTTTGGCAGTAAACAGATGGCTTTCGTATACCTCGCCTTTTTTGATAACGGTACAGCCTTTCCGTATCTGCCTGTCCTCCCCTGTGATTTCCTTTTTGGTGCGGACACGCTTTCCTGTCTCGTCAAAGAACACGCTGCGGGAAGCAATCTTCACATCAGGTTCGGGGAGCAGTTTCCTCTCGCTGAAAATCAGATGGATATGATAATTCGTCTTGCGCTTGTTATGGTGGAGGGCGGACACGCTGGCGGCAATCCTACGGACGGCGAGAACAGAACAGCGCAAAAACCGTTTCCGCTATGGGGAGCTTTATCACCTGAACTACTACAAAGAAGTAAAGGAAAAAAGGCGCACCTATTATGAGGTTTACAGCCTGCAAAGGACAGAGGAAGTCCCGGAGGACTACAAGGAAATCTCCTTTGTCTGCCTGAGAGCAGACGGGGCGTATGAAGCGCCGAGTACGGTAGGGATTATGTGTAGGGCGGCAAAGAAGAAAGTGAAAGGGCTTGAGGATTTTCATTTCCACACGCTCCGCCACACCTACACAAGCAATCTGTTGTCCGGCGGCGCAAAGCCGAAAGATGTGCAGGAACTTCTCGGACACTCTGATGTCAGTACCACAATGAACATCTACGCTCACTCTACAAGGGAAGCGAAGCGCACTTCCGCAAGGCTGCTGGATAAGGTGGTCGGGGGGAATAAAAAGTTGCCCTTGTTTCGGCTCGTAAGGGCAAAAACAAGGGCAAACAGATAAGGTTTGAACGGAAAACAGGCATGAAGCCTTGAAAAATCAATGGTTTTCGAGGATTGGATAGACAAATATATTTTTATATAATTTTATTAATTAGTTGTTGACTTTTATAAATGCTCGCTGTATTATATATACAAAGTAAATAACATCTTATCAAGAGTGGTTTAGGGACAGGCCCATTGATACCACAGCAACCTGCTCAGTGCAAGGTGCTAATTCCTGCGGTTTTACCGGATGATGAGTTTATCAGCACACTCATTCGGTGTGCTTTTTTTATACTTTTCATTAAGTTGTTATTGCTTAATAATCACATTGGTGTTTGATATAAGGAGGATACATATATGTCAAAGCATTTATTTACAAGTGAATCTGTTACAAAGGGACATCCCGATAAAATATGCGATCAGATTTCAGACGCTATACTTGATGAGTATTTGAAACAGGACCCTCAGAGCCGTGTTGCGTGCGAAACTACTTGTACTACCGGTCAGGTTCTCGTTATGGGCGAAATCACATCTAATGCTCAGGTTGATATTCCGTCCGTAGTTAGAAAGACAATCTGCGAAATCGGTTATGACAGCGGAGAAAAAGGTTTTGACGGTAACAACTGTGCAGTTCTTGTTGCTCTTGATAAACAGAGCCCCGATATTGCGCTTGGTGTTGACAAGTCTTTTGAACTTAAAAATGATGAAAATGATGAGTATAATCTCAACGGCGCTGGCGACCAGGGAATGATGTTCGGTTATGCTTGCAATGAAACAAAAGAGCTTATGCCTCTTCCGATAAGTCTTGCGCACAAACTTGCTGTTAAACTTACAGAAGTTAGAGAGAACGGAACACTTCCATATCTTTATGCAGACGGAAAAACTCAGGTTACCGTTGAATATGATGACGGTAAACCTGTTAAGGTTACAACGGTTGTTGTATCAAGCCAGCACAGTGCTGATGTTGAGCTTGAAACACTCAGAAAAGATATAATTGAAAAGGTTATCAAGACAACTGTTCCTGCTGAACTTATGGATGATGATACAGTTTTCTATGTTAACCCCACAGGAAGATTTGTTGTTGGCGGCCCTCAGGGCGACAGCGGTCTTACAGGAAGAAAGATTATAGTTGATACTTACGGCGGATATGCTCGTCACGGCGGCGGTGCATTCAGCGGTAAAGACCCCACAAAGGTTGACAGAAGTGCGGCTTATGCGGCAAGATGGGTTGCTAAGAATATCGTTGCGGCAGGTCTTGCTGAAAAATGTGAAGTTGAACTTGCTTATGCTATCGGTGTTGCAAAACCTGTTTCTGTAATGGTTGAAACATTCTCAACAGGCGTAAAATCGGATGAAGAAATAAGCGAAATAGTTTCAAAGGTATTTGATTTGAGACCGTCTGCAATTATTGATAAGCTTGAACTCAGAAAGCCCATATATAAACAGCTTGCGGCTTATGGCCACATGGGAAGAGAAGAACTCGGCGTATCTTGGGAAAAGCTTGATATGGTTGATGAAATTAAAAAGTATATGTAATAATTTAAGCCCCGAAATCATTGATTTCGGGGCTTTTAATATTTTAATCCATATTATAACTTTTTATCTTTTTCTACAGCCTTGTCTACTGCATTATGAACGGCTTTTTCAAATCCGTCAGCCTGTAATGAAAGCACACCTTCAACAGTGGTGCCACCGGGGGAGCATACCATATCAATAAGCTGATAGGGATGAATGCCGCTTTCAAGAACCATTTTAGCGCTTCCCATAACCGTTTGCGCTGCAAATTTCAATGCGGTATCTTTTGCCATACCGTGTTTTACTGCGACTCTTGCAAGCTCATCGATAAACATATAAGCAAAAGCGGGAGCACAGCCGCCTATAACGCCGAAAAGAGGGAAGTAACTTTCATCAAGAGCAGTAATACTGCCAACGGAGTTAAATATTTTTTCAATTACTTCTTTGTCCGCTTCTTCAACACTCTCATTAAAGCAGTATGCGCAGCAAGCTGACTGAACTTTAGCGTTTATATTTGGCATAACTCTGATGATTTTATTTTCATGCGTTAAATTTTCGGCAATAAAAGATATTGTTTTTCCTGCCGCAATAGATACAAGAGTTTTGTTCTCGGTATTGATTACAGGGTCTATCTTCTTCAAAACTGATGAAAGAACATTCGGCTTAACGGCAAGAACTATATATTCCGCTTCTGTAGCAACTTCTTTTTCATCTCCACAAATGTTTAAAGAGTATTCATTCTGAAGAGTTGCTGTTTTTTTGTTGTCTGTATCATAAACAAATACATCGTTTCCTGCTACGGCGCCGGATTCAATTATGCCTTTGATAATAGCTGACGCCATATTTCCGCATCCGATAAACCCTATTTTCATTTTAACATCCTCCGCTAATAAGTTTTTCTTATTTTACTGTATTTCTGTTTTGTTGCTATTCCGCCTCTTATATGACGCTGTGCTTTATTCTGTGCAAGTACTTTTTGAACATCCTCGTAAAGCATTCTGTCAGCCTCATAAAGCCGTTTAGTAACATCAATATGTACAGTTGATTTGCTTATTCCGAAAACGGCGCCTGCCTGTCTTACAGTTGCGCCTGTTTCTTTTATGTATTTACCTAATTCAATACATCTTTTATCTACATTACCAATCAAGGGATTCACCTTCCTTGGTAATGTATATTTATGATTAAAGTGCAATATACATATTGTTTTAAAAATACTGTTACTATATTAACTCAAAAACTAAGATATGTAAAGGTATTTACATAAATGATTGTCTTGTGGTATAATTTTCTTATTATAAATATAAGTCTGTCTTAAAGGACAGCAGGGGTGAATTTATGATTTATAAACTCAAAAAAGACAACTATAAAAACTTCGATATTTTCAAAGATAATGTTCTTGAGCCAAGGTCTTATTTTATACCTTTTTCATCTGAAAAAGAGCTTGAGAATACTGATATCAGAAATGAGCGTTACAACTCTTCAATGGTAGCTGTTTTATCAGGTGAATGGGATTTTAAATACTATCCGTCAGATAATATGCTTCCGGATGTTTTTGATACTGAAAAAGAAACGACGGATATTATAAATGTACCGTCTTGCTGGCAGTTTACAGGTTACGAAAAACCTTATTATGTTAATACAAGATATCAGTTTGAGTGCAATCCGCCGGAGTTTCCTACAGATTGCCCTGTGGGCGTATACATTAAAAAATTTGTTATTGACGAGATTCTCGGCAATTACACTATTACATTTCTCGGTGTAGCACCTTGTTTTGATTTGTTCATAAACGGCAAATATGTAGGTTACAGCGAGGGCAGTCATAATACTAGTGAATTTGAAATCACTGAATTTCTTCAAAACGGTGAAAATGAACTTGTTGCAGTAGTTCATAAATGGTGTAACGGTACATATCTTGAGTGCCAGGATATGTTTAGAAACAACGGTATTTTCAGAGATGTTTACATTACCTGCACAGGAAATAACTCAATATATGATTTTTATGCAAAGACCAAGTATAACTCAGACGGCACATACATTTTAGATGTAATACCTGTGTTTAAGATAACAGACGAAGTTGCTTTTTCCGCGCAGATATTTGACGGAGAAGAATTGATTGCTTCAAAATCTATAAATGTTTGCCCCGGCAAAATAGATAAGCTGACTTTTGATGTTCTTGATGTTCAGGAGTGGAGCTCTGAAATTCCTAAACTGTATACCCTTTGTCTTACTCTTTCAAAAGAGGGAGAGATTTGCGAGATAATCAGAAAGCAAATCGGCTTCAAGCATGTTAACATAAATAAAAATATCTTTTATTTCAACAACAAAAAGATTAAACTTTTGGGCGTTAATCATCACGACTCTAATCCTAAAACAGGATATGTTATGACTGTTGAGGATATGGAAAATGATATTAAGATTTGTAAGGAATATAATGTAAATTGTATTCGTACATCTCATTATCCTCCCGACCCGATTTTCCTTGATTTGTGTGACGAATACGGCGTCTATGTTGTTGACGAAGCAGATATTGAGTGCCATGGCGTAACAGAAAAGGGCAGTTATAATCTCATTGCAAAGAATCTTAAATGGAAAGAGCATTTTTGGGACAGAGTTTACAGAATGTTCCAGAGAGATAAAAACCATGCGTCAATTACAATGTGGTCGCTAGGCAATGAATCAGGCGGTTATAGATGCCATGACTATTGCTATGATAATATAAAGAAATATACTGATATTCCTATTCATTACGAAGGTGCTTGCAGAACAAAACGCTGGTCTTATGATGTTCATTCAGAAATGTACACTTGGCCTAATGTTTGCAAAAAAATAGCCGCAGGAAAAGGACTGCCACACAAGTATTATGAAAAGCCTTTTTATCTTTGTGAGTATGCTCACGCTATGGGCGTTGGCGCAGGTGATCTTGAGAAGTATGTCGAACTATTTTATTCAAGCGATATTATGATGGGCGGCTGTATTTGGGAGTTCTGTGACCACGCCGCATATCACGAAGACGGCGATTACAAATATACATACGGCGGTGACCACGGTGAGTGGAAGCATGACAGTAATTTCTGTGTAGACGGTCTCTTTTTCCCTGACAGAACTCCTCATACAGGTGCACTTCAGATGAAAGTTTGTTACAGACCTGTGAGAGCATATCATAAAATCGGCAGTGAATTTGAATTTAAGAATTACAATTATTTCAAAAATGAGGAACTCACTGTTAAGTATACTGTTTACTGCAACGGTGATGCGAATTATACTGACGAATTTAAAATCAATGTTGAGCCGCAAAAGTCTCAAACTGCACAGGTTAAATATAATGAGGCAGAGCATACTTCTATAGTTTTTGAGTATTTTGACGGCGAAAATGAGATTGCGTCTGAGCAGGTTATCGTTTCTAAAAAATATAAATCTCCTGTTTTAGAGAAGTTTAACTCTACAAAAGCAGAAAACCCAGTTAAAATAAGCGAAAGTCAGGGCAGAGCTATAGTTGAATTTAAAGACGGTAGTCTTACTTTCAACTATAACAGCGGCGAATTTGAGAGTTACAAATTCAAAAATAAAGAACTGTTTAATCAAATACCGCTTTCATTTTCAAGAGGATTTCTTCCGTCGCTTTACAGAGCACCGCTTGATAATGATATGTATTTCAGAAAGTTGTGGGATAAAAACGGACTTGCTGATTTCAGAATTAAAAAGACGAAAGCTGCGTATGAAATTGTTGACGGAAATGCTGTTATTACAACTTCATACAAAATCAAAACTCCTTCTTGCTTGTTTGCTGGAGGGTTTAATGCAAAATATACGATAAACTCTCTTGGTGAAATCAAGGTCGATTATGAATTTGACAAACTTGTTTTCAGGCTTGTACCGAGACTTGGCATATCTATTGAAATGCCTAAGGAATTCAGTAATGTTGAGTACTTCGGCTATGATAAAGAAAGCTTATCTGATTTTCATGAGCACGCTGTCATTAAAAACAACAAATTGACTGTTTCTGATATGCACTGCGATTACATTAAACCGCAGGAAAGCTCTATGAGATATAATACATACTGGGCACAGGTTACGGATGATAATTCAATTGGTCTGCGCTTTGAATGTGACAAACCTTTTGTTTTCAGTGCTCATCATTACACTCCTGAGCAGTGCGCAAAGGCTACACACAGAGAAGACCTTAATGAATATAATACAACTGATATTCATATTGACGGATATATGCTTGGCGCAGGGTCTAATGCCTGCGGACCAAAACCGTCTAAAGAGGACAGAAAAGTTTCTGTTTGGAAATACAGCTCCTCATTTGTTATTAAACCAGTATATAATGGTGATTAAATGTTTAAAATCGGAACAGATATAGTGCAAATTTCCCGAATAGAAAAAAGCATCAAAAGTGAAAGATTTTTAAAAAGTGTTTACACCGAGAGTGAAATTGAGCATTGCAAAAGTGCAGAGAGTTTTGCAGGAATTTTTGCCGCTAAAGAGGCGCTTTTAAAAGCAAAAGGCAGTGGCATCAACAACAGACTGTGTGAATATGAATTGCTTCATGATGAACTCGGTAAACCATATTTTAACGGTGTTGAAAACTGCGATGTTTCAGTAAGCCATGACGGTGACTATGCAGTTGCTTCTGTGATTTTATGGGGTGATAATTTATGAGAATTTTAACTGCCGATGAAATCAGAAAAGTTGAAAAGCTTGCTTTTGAAAGATATTTCAGCGAAGCTGAATTGATGAAAAATGCTGGCTTAAAATGTGCTGAAAAAATTATTAAAAATTACGGTGAGCTGATAAAAGGGGAAAAGGTTTCTGTTTTGTGCGGAAACGGTAAAAATGCCGGCGATGGTTTTGTTATTTCAAAAGCCCTTTGTGAATTCGGCGCAGTTCCTCAAATCGTAATTTGCGACAAAGAACCTCAGATTGATGAGCCGATTATGTACTACAATGAGGCGCTTGAATACGGAGTTGAGAGTGTACATTTCAACGAAGCTGAATTGAGTGACACCCTTATTGTTGACTGTATTTTCGGCATAGGATTTCACGGTGAGCCGAGAGAGCCATTTTCAGCTGTTTTTGATGCTGTTAATAACAGTAAGGCAACAGTTGTTTCGGTAGATACTCCAAGCGGCACAAACGCCTCTGACGGGTCTGTTTACAAAGCTATAAAAGCAGACTTAACCATAGCAATTTCAACACTCAAATATTGCCATATACTTCCGCCTGCAAATAATTACTGCGGAAAAACTGTTGTTGTAAATATCGGTATTCCCGAAGACTGTTATGAAGGGGAATATGCACAGACTATAACTAAACAGTTTGTAAAGTCCTGCTTCCCTAAAAGAAATATTAATATGAATAAGGGGCAGTCAGGTCATTTACTTAATATATGCGGAAGTTATGCAATGCCTGGAGCCGCCGTTATATGTGCAAAATCAGCGCTTAAATGCGGAACGGGTCTTTTGAAATGTGCATTTCCTAAGTCTGTTTATCCTGTTATCACTTCTCATTTAACACAACCCATATTTGCTCCCGTCAGCGAAAATGAAAGCAAAACTTTTTCAATAGGCTCGCTGACTAAGCTGCTTGAAGAACTTGAATGGGCTGATTGCGTTGCACTCGGCTGTGGAATAGGGGACAATGACGATACTCAAGTTATCGTAAATCAGATAATTAAAGAAAGCGAAGTCCCAGTTGTTCTTGACGCGGACGGCATAAACTGTGTTGTCAAGAATATAAATGTATTGAAAGAGGCAAAAGCGCCTCTTGTATTAACTCCTCATCCCGGTGAAATGTCAAGGCTTACAGGTCTTAGTATAGCTGATATTCAGGCAAATAGAATTGAGACTGCAAAGAACTTTGCATCTGAATATTCTGTTGTTCTTGTTCTTAAAGGCGCAAATACCGTTGTAACGGACGGCAAAAGCGTATTTGTAAATACCACAGGAAATGCAGGTATGGCTATGGGCGGAACAGGCGATATGTTAACTGGCATGATTGCCTCATTTATTTCCCAGGGAATAAACAGCTTTGACGCTGCAAAGAGCGCTGTATATATTCACGGCCTTTGCGGTGATATAACTGCTAAAGAAATCAGCACCAGAGGAATGACTGTTGATGATATGATTGAGCTTCTCGGTGCGCTTATGGGTGAATTTGAATAACGGAATGATTGTTTGAAAAGGGCATTAAGCCTGTTTTTGGTAATTGCTTTTCTGTTTGTCGGCTGCGGCAGGCAAACTCAGCAAATTACCGTTGGCGACTTTTCAAAGGAAGCGACTGTTAAATGGAATGAATTTTCTTATAATTGCAGGATTGACTATAAAGAAAATTGTGTTAGTGTAGAGGTTTTGTCAACTGCGGCAAGCGGTACTGTCATAAGCTATGACGGCAAAAATCTTTCTATAAAATACGGTGATATTGAGATTAATTCGCAAAATAAAAAACTCAATTTTACTAACCCTGCAATTGCTGTTTATGAGGCTTTGTCATATTTGAATTCCGTATCTCTTGAAATAGATACTCTAAAGAACGGCACATCCGTTCAGGAAGAATGTGACGCAGGCGTATTTACAGCAATATTTGATAAGAATAATAATCTTGCAGTCCTTGAATTTCAAAATGAAAATCTTTATATAGAGTTTAAATAGCAATAAAAAAGCCGTGGAGTCTTTCGACTTCACGGCTTTAATTTTATTCTGCTTCGTTTTCGTCTTTTACTTTTTCTTCATCATCTTTCTTATCTCTAAGTTTAGCTAATGATAAAGAAGTTTTTACTTCGGTGAATTTTATGTTTTCAGACGGGGTTCTTTTCTTAAATTCATCAAGAACTTTATTTACTGTTCTGTTCGTTGTAAGGCCAACATCAATAGTGTGTATTTTTTTGTCTTTAAGTGTAAAGATGAACAAAGCGTGCCTGAAATCAAAGTTTTTTGTAAGGCTTGCGGCGTTATCTTTATATGCTTCAAGCTCTTTAATGTCTTCGTATGAAATAATGTTGTCTTCATCTACACCTGTAAACTCGGCTTCATCATCTCTGAAAATAATACCGTTTGATACAACTTCTTTCGATACAAGTATTGCTATAATTATTGCAAAAACCTCTATAGCTGCAAAAATTATTGACATGGTGTTTACAAGTTCTATTAATTTATTTATAGCAAATATTCCGTATCCTATTACCGCCAAATCAAGAATAGCTATTACAATGACTGTTATAGGTGAAATTATTCTTATAAATTTATTTTTCATCAGTATGATTTCTCCTTAAATTTTCTATAAACTTCGCAGTTTTCTATAATAAACTCTTTACCATTCAGATAGTCAAGCATTTCGGCGTCTTTCATATTGAATATAAGTTTATAACTGTAAAGTGCCTGTCTGTATCGCCCGTGGTTTTCGCCGTATTTTCCGTCATCTATCAGGGGATGACCTATATGCGCAAGATGTGCTCTTATCTGATGTGTTCTGCCCGTTTTTAAGTCTATATCAAGCAGAGTTTTGTTATCATAACTCTCAATAACGGTATATTCAGTAACTATTTTTTTACTGTCTTGCTTTTCAGTGTCAAACACCTTAACCGTGTTGGTTTTTTCGTTTTTTGTGAGATAAGAAACAAGTGTGTCGTGTTTCTTATCAAATATTCCGTTAACTGCGGCAAGATAATGCTTTTCAATCTCTCTGTTTTTTATTTTAGCATTTAAAATTCTTAAAGCGGCGGCATTTTTTGCAGCAATAACCATTCCGCCTGTATTTCTGTCTATTCTGTTGGCAAGGGACGGAGTAAATGTGCCGCTTTCTGAGGGGTTCCATTCACCCTTTTCGTATAGATACCTCTTTACCCTCGCAATTAGAGTGTCAGTATATTCTTTTCCGTCAGGGTGGCATAACAGCCCTGGCTTTTTGTCAAGAAGAATTATATTTTCATCTTCATAAACGATTGAAATATCTTTAGATGCACACATAAAATCATAATGCACTGTTTTTTCTTCAAGCACATCATCTTTTAAATATAATTCCACGACATCTCCCGTTTGGATTATATAAGAGGGTTCACACCTTTTTCTGTTTACTTTAATATTCTTTTTTCTGATTTCTTTAAACATCAGGGATTTAGGAAGCTTCGGAAAGTTTTTTAAAATATATCTGTCAAGCCTCTGACCTGAATCATTTTCTGTTGCTGTCAATTTTTTCATAAGGTAATTATATAATAGAATTTGCAAAAAGTAAATAATGTGTTATAATAACTCTAACTGTAATCAGAAAAGGAAAAAATTTTATGGATCACTTTAAACTTGTAAGTGAATATAAGCCCACGGGCGACCAGCCACAGGCTATTGACGCACTTGTAAAAGGCGTTTTAAACGGAGATAGAGAACAGACTTTAATGGGCGTAACAGGCTCGGGAAAAACCTTTACAATGGCTAATATCATTGAAAGGGTAAACAGACCGACGCTTGTTTTGGCGCACAACAAAACTCTTGCGGCACAGTTGTGTTCTGAATTTAAAGAGTTTTTTCCTGAAAACGCAGTAGAGTATTTTGTTTCATATTACGACTATTATCAGCCTGAGGCTTATGTGCCTACTACGGATACTTATATTGAGAAAGACAGTGCTGTTAATGAGGAAATAGACAAGCTTCGCCACAGCGCAACAGCGGCATTGTCCGAGAGAAACGATGTAATTATCGTTGCATCCGTTTCCTGCATTTATTCAATAGGCGACCCCATTGATTACCGAAATATGGTTATTTCTCTTAGAAGCGGAATGGAATATCCGAGAGACGCCTTGATTGCAAAACTTGTTTCGATTCAGTATGAAAGAAACGATATAAACTTTGTAAGAAACAAGTTCAGAGTAAGAGGGGACACGGTTGAAATATTCCCCGCAGGTTCTTCTGGTGACGCAATAAGAGTTGAGTTTTTCGGCGATGAGATAGACAGAATTGCTCAGATTAATCCTCTTACAGGCAAGGTTGAGGGAATACTTTCTCACGCCTGCATTTATCCCGCTTCGCATTATGTTGTTGGCGCTGAGAAAATGAAAATCGCTATAAATAAAATTTATGATGAAATGGTTGAACGAGTTGCCTATTTTGAAGAAAAAGGAAAACTTCTTGAAGCGCAGAGAATAAAAGAGCGAACGATGAATGATATTGAAATGCTTCAGGAAACAGGTTTTTGCAAAGGAATTGAAAACTATTCAGCCGTTATGAGCGGAAGAAAACCGGGTGAGGCACCGTTTACATTGCTTGATTATTTTCCTGATGACTTTCTTTTGTTTTGCGATGAAAGCCATGTTATGCTCCCGCAAGTAAGAGGTATGTACGGGGGCGACCACAGCAGAAAAGCAAGTCTTATTGAATACGGTTTTCGTCTTCCTTCTGCTTTTGATAACAGACCTCTTAAATTTGAGGAGTTTTATTCAAAAGTAAATCAAGTTATTTTCACCTCGGCAACTCCGGGTGATTTTGAAAAAGAACATTCAACGAGAATTGTTGAGCAGATTATCAGACCCACAGGACTGCTTGACCCGATTATTACTGTTAAACCCACCGATGACCAGATGGATGACCTTGTGTCCGAAATAAATATTAGAATAGAGAGAAAAGAAAGAGTGCTTGTTACCACTCTTACAAAAGCCATGGCAGAGGATCTCACTGCGTACTTGGAGGGCTTTGGTATCAAGGTTCGTTATATGCACCACGATGTTGATACTATTGAGCGTATGGAGATTATCAGAGATCTTCGTCTTGGTGAGTTTGATGTTCTTGTCGGAATAAACCTTTTAAGAGAGGGTCTTGACATTCCAGAGGTTTCGCTTGTTGCAATTCTTGACGCGGATAAAGAAGGATTTTTGCGTTCCGAAACATCGCTTGTTCAAACAATCGGACGAGCTGCGAGAAACGCCAACGGTGAGGTTATTATGTACGCTGACAGCGTAACACCGTCTATGGAAAGGGCTATCAGTGAGACTGTAAGACGCCGAAAGATACAGGAAGAGTATAACAAAGAACACAATATCGTTCCGCAGACAATCAAAAAAGGCGTTAGGGATGTTCTTGAAATTACATCTAAAGAAAATCTTGAAACAAAGAGTAAGAAGAGAATGTCAAGAAAGGAAAAAGACGCTCTTATTCAGAAACTTACTGCGGAGATGAAAGAGGCGGCAAAGCTTCTTGAATTTGAACACGCAGCTTATCTCAGGGATAAAATTAATGAGCTTAAATCACAGTGATTGAAAAGGTGATATTATGATTAAAAATATTGTCGTAAAAGGTGCGAGAGAGCATAATTTGAAAAATATAGATGTTGAGATACCGAGAGACAGTCTTGTCGTTTTCACGGGACTTTCAGGTTCGGGAAAATCAAGCCTTGCTTTTGATACGATATATGCAGAGGGACAAAGGCGTTATGTTGAAAGTCTTTCGTCATATGCCCGTCAGTTTCTCGGTCAGATGGAAAAACCTGATGTTGATTATATTGAGGGATTAAGTCCCGCAATTTCTATCGACCAAAAAACAACATCAAAAAATCCGCGTTCAACAGTCGGCACAGTTACTGAAATATACGATTATCTTCGTTTGCTCTATGCAAGAATCGGCGTTCCTCACTGTCCCGTCTGCGGAAAAGAAATAACTCAGCAGACAGTTGATCAAATTGTTGATAAAATACTTGCCTATGATGACGGCACCCGTATTCAGATAATGGCTCCCATAGTTAAAGGTAGAAAAGGTGAATATACAAAAGAACTTGAGGACGCACGAAAATCGGGTTACTCAAGAGTTAGAATTGACGGAAGTATTTATGACCTTTTTGAAGAAATAAAGCTTGATAAAAATAAAAAGCACAACATTGAAGTTGTTGTTGACAGAATTGTTATAAATGACAGCATTAGAAGCAGACTTACCGACAGCATTGAAACTTCTACACATCTTTCAAAAGGCTCTGTTATTATTAATGTTGTTGACGGGGGAGACGAGTTGTTTTCGCTCGATTATGCCTGCCCTGAACACGGTGTTTCCATCGAAGAAATGAGCCCGAGAATTTTTTCATTCAATAACCCATACGGTGCCTGCAAGAGGTGTTCAGGTCTCGGCACATTTATGGAGATTGATGAAAATCTTGTTATCCCTAATAAAAAGCTTTCAATCAATCAAGGCGCAATAAAAGCGAGCGGCTGGAATGTTGCAGACGGTTCTTCTATTGCAAGAATGTATTTTGAAGCGATTGCCAAAGAGTATAACTTTTCTCTTGATATGCCTGTTGAAATGCTGCCTAAAGAGGGAATAAACGCAATACTTTACGGTACAAACGGCAAAAAAATTAAGATGAAGCGTGTTACAGCCTACGGCTCAGGGACATATATGAATGACTTTGAAGGCGTTATAAATAACCTTAAACGCAGATATAATGAGTCAAATTCCGAGTGGGCGAGGGCAGAAATTGAGTCCGTTATGGTTTCTTCTCAATGTCAGGATTGTAAGGGCGCTCGACTTTCTCCGATGAGCTTATCTGTAACTGTCGGCGGAAAGAATATTTATGAATTTTGTAAAATGTCTATTTCTGAAGAGTTAGAGTTCATAAACAATTTGACGCTTTCCGAAAAAGAGCAGTTGATAGGTAATCTTATTATAAGAGAAATCAGAGAAAGGCTTACTTTCCTTAATTCAGTTGGACTTGACTATCTGTCACTTGCAAGAGAAGCCGCTACTTTGTCGGGCGGCGAATCTCAGCGTATTAGACTTGCTACTCAAATAGGTTCTTCTCTTATGGGTGTTCTTTATATCCTCGATGAACCGTCAATAGGACTTCATCAGAGAGATAATGAAAAACTGCTTGGTACTTTGCGGCATTTGAGAGACCTTGGAAATACTCTTATAGTTGTAGAACACGATGAGGACACAATGCGCGCGGCGGATTACATTGTTGATATAGGTCCTGGTGCAGGTGTTCACGGCGGCGAACTTATAGCAAGCGGCACAGTTGACGATATAATTGCATGCGAAAATTCAATAACGGGTCAGTATCTTTCAGGTAAGAAAACAATACCTGTTCCCGACCAAAGAAGAAAAGGCAACGGTCACAAGCTGGTTGTTTACGGAGCGGAAGAAAATAATCTTAAAAAAATTGATGTTGAAATACCACTTGGCTGTTTTGTTGCCGTTACCGGCGTTTCAGGTTCAGGAAAATCAAGTCTTGTTAACGAAATACTATATAAATATCTTGCAAACGAACTTAACAATGCTAAAAAGCGATACGGAAAGTTTGAAAAAATAAAGGGCGTTGAATTTCTTGATAAGGTTATCGACATCGACCAGTCACCAATAGGAAGAACACCCCGTTCAAACCCTGCAACATATACGGGTGTGTTTAATGATATCAGAGATTTGTTTGCTTCAACTCCTGATGCAAAAATGAGAGGCTATAAGTCAAACAGATTTTCATTCAATGTTAAAGGCGGAAGATGCGAAGCCTGTCAGGGTGACGGTATCGTTAAAATTGAAATGCATTTCCTTGCGGATATTTATGTTCCTTGTGAGGTTTGTTCAGGTCATAAGTATAATCACGAAACACTTGAAGTCAAATTCAAAGGCAAGAATATTTTTGAAGTGCTTGAAATGACGGTTGACGAGGGACTTGAATTCTTTAAACAGCAGCCGAAAATATACAGAAAATTAAAGACAATTTCCGATGTCGGGCTCGGATATATAAAAATTGGACAGCCTGCTACAACGCTTTCGGGCGGTGAGGCACAGCGAGTAAAGCTTGCTACTGAGCTTATGAAGCGTTCAACAGGAAAAACTATATATATTCTCGATGAGCCTACAACGGGTTTGCACACAGCCGATGTTCATAAACTTGTAAATGTTCTTAATGCGCTTGTTGACAGCGGTAACACAGTGCTTGTTATTGAGCATAACCTTGATGTGATTAAAACAGCAGATTATATTATAGATTTAGGTCCTGAGGGAGGCAAAGGCGGCGGAAAGATTGTTGCCTGCGGTACGCCTGAAGAACTAACTAAGAGCAGAAAATCTTATACAGCAAAATATCTTAAGCCGCTTTTGAAAAAGTAAATATAAACAAAAAGAACCTTGTTTGCCGTTAAGCTTACAAGGTTCTTTATTTAATAAAATAATTTAGTTTTTAAGGCTGTGAAGAGGAGCGGGAATTTTACCGCCTCTGTTAATGAATTTAGCGGGTGATTTTTCATTAACCTTCATAACGGGGCCTGCTCCGAGCAATCCGCCGAATTCAAGCTCATCGCCGATATTTTTACCGATAGCAGGAATAACTCTGACAGCTGTAGTCTTACCGTTAACCATACCGATAGCAGCTTCGTCAGCAATAATTCCGCTGATTGTTTCGGCAGTAGTATCGCCTGGAATAACAATCATATCAAGACCAACAGAGCAAACAGCCGTCATCGCTTCAAGTTTTTCTATTGAAAGAGCACCTGAACGGGCAGCGTCAATCATACCTGCGTCTTCCGAAACAGGGATGAATGCGCCTGAAAGACCGCCTACGCTTGAAGAAGCCATTACGCCGCCTTTCTTAACGGCGTCGTTAAGCATAGCAAGACAAGCTGTTGTTCCGGGAGCACCGCACTGTTCAAGTCCGATTTCCTCTAAAATATGAGCAACTGAGTCGCCGACAGCAGGAGTCGGTGCAAGAGAAAGGTCTACAATGCCGAAAGGCACGCCAAGTCTTTTTGAAGCCTCAACGCCAACAAGCTGACCCATTCTTGTAACCTTAAACGCAGTCTTTTTAATAAGTTCTGCGATTTCATTAACGCTGTAATCGGGATATTTTGATACTGCAGAGCGAACTACGCCGGGGCCTGATACGCCGACATTTATAACGCAGTCAGGCTCTGAAACACCGTGAAATGCGCCTGCCATAAACGGGTTATCCTCAGGAGCGTTGCAGAACACAACGAGTTTGCCGGGTCCTATGCAGTTTCTGTCTTTAGTAAGTTCAGCAGCTTCCTTAACTTTCTGCCCCATAATTTTAACTGCGTCCATATTTATACCGGCTTTAGTTGAACCGATATTTACGGATGAGCAGATATGGTCTGTCTGAGCAAGCGCCTCGGGAATAGAGTTGATAAGTTCAAGATCTCCTGCAGAGAAGCCCTTTTGAACAAGCGCTGAATAACCGCCTATAAAGTTTACTCCGATTGTCTGCGCAGCTTTTTCAAGTGCAAGGGCATATTTAACGGGGTCTCCGCCGCTGATGCCTGCCATCATTGCGATAGGTGTTACGGATACACGCTTATTAATAATCGGAATACCGTAATGCTTTTCAATTTCTTCGCCTGTTGAAACAAGCTTTTCTGCTTTTGTGCAGATTTTATCATAAATTTTGCCGCAAGCCTTGTCTATATCCGTATCTGCACAGTCAAGAAGCGAAATTCCCATTGTTATGGTACGAATATCAAGGCATTCATCTTGAATCATATGTATTGTTTCAAGAATATCAAATGTATTAATCATAAATAATGCTCCTGTATCAGTTTATTACGCTTAAATTCTGTGCATTGAGTTGAATATATCTTCATTCATTACATGGATTGAAAGACCGTTTGAATTTCCGTATTCTGCAAGCTTGTCAGAAAAATCAGTAAAGTCAATATCACACTTTGTTACATCAGCAATCATAATCATACAGAACATTTCATCAAGAATTGACTGTGTAACCTCTGTTATGTTTACATTGTTTTCAGCACAGATTGATGAAACTTTTGCAAGTATTCCCACTGTGTCTTTACCTACAACCGTAATTACAGCTCTCATATCAAATACCTCCTAATCAATACAAAGATTATATCAAAGTATAAATTTTTTTTCAACATATAGAATAAATTATTTGAAATTCGTGCGCAATATGGTAAAATAGTTATCTCTGAAAGGAGATTGTTATGAAATATTCTAATTTTTATGATCTTCATACTCATTCAATACATTCATTTGACGGCAATCACTCTTTTGATGTGATGATACAGAGCGCAATTGATAAAGAACTTAAAGGAATAGCAATAACAGACCATTGCGAGATTGATTCCAAAGACTGTGATTTTGATGCGCTTTGTTCTAAACAGTATGCTGACGCCTGTGAGTGCAGAGAAAAGTATGCAGACAAAATTGAAGTTTTTAAGGGAATTGAATTAGGTCAGTCAATTTATAATAAACCGCTAGCTGAAAGAATACTCAGTGAGTATGACTATGACTTCGTTCTCGGTTCTGTTCATAACCTTGAAAATATGGAGGATTTTTTCTTCCTTGACTATGCGGATTATGATGTTTATGAGCTTCTTGACAGATATTTTGATGCGCTGTATACTCTTTCGCAGTGGAATAAATTTGATTCTCTTGCTCATCTTACATATCCTTTGAGATATATTACAGGAAAACATAAAATTGATGTTGATATGTCCCGCTTTTCAGATAAAATAGACGCGATACTAGAATTGATTATCAAAAATGAGAAAGCGTTAGAAATAAACACTTCTGGATATTTTAACGAGCTTAAGGATATACTTCCGAATGAGAAAATAGTCAGAAGATTTAAAGAACTCGGCGGAAAATATATAACAATTGGTTCTGATTCCCATTATTCAGATAAAATCGGCATGGGCATTGAACAGGGAATGGATGCGGCTAAAAGATGCGGATTTGATTATATTACGATTTACAGGAAAAGAAATCCTGTTTTAATTCCGATTAAATAATTTGTTGTGGAGGGCAATTATTATGGAAGAAAAACTTTTGAAGATACTTGAAGACAACGCAAGATTATCTAATAAAGACATTGCGGCAATGCTCGGTGTTACCGAAGAAGAAGTAGATACTGAAATAAAAAGACTTGAAGATTGCGGAATAATCAAGGGATACAAGGCTTTTATTGACAGCGAAAAAACTCAGAATCAAAAGGTTACTGCGCTTATTGAACTTAAAATACAGCCCAAGTTCGGCCACGGTTTTGATGAGCTTGCAGAGCGTATTTCAGCACTCGAGGAAGTTGAAGCTGTTTATCTTATGAGCGGTGCGTTTGATTTGACTGTGCTTGTAACAGACAAATCTTTTCATGAAGTTGCTATGTTTGTTGCAAACCGACTTTCTCCGCTTGAGGGCGTTGTTTCTACCGCAACACATTTCATTTTGAAAAAATATAAGGAAAACGGCGTATTTTTAACCGATGAAATCCGTGATGACAGGGGGAACATTTCCCTGTGATAAACTATGATGAATTTATAAGCGAGAGAGTTAAAAATGTTAAGCCAAGCGGAATCAGAAAGTTTTTTTCTATTGCCGAGGAGCTTGATAATGTTATTTCTCTCGGTGTTGGAGAACCCGATTTTTTAACTCCGTGGCATATTAGAAGTAAGGCGATTGACTATCTTGACAGAGGTGCTACGAGATATACTGCAAATGCAGGTTTGATTGAATTAAGGCGTGAAATTTCAGACTTTTATTCAAGAAAATATAAAGTTGACTATGATCCTAAAACCCAGGTCCTTGTAACTGTGGGAGGCTCTGAGGGTATAGATATGGCAATCCGTACTCTTATTAAAGAGGGTGATGATGTACTCCTTGTTGAGCCTTGTTTTGTATGCTATAAACCCATTGTGAATACTTGCGGCGGCAATGTAATCAGCATAACAACTAAAGAAGAAAATAATTTCAAACTTACAGCGGAAGAAATAGAAAATGCTGTTACTGATAAAACTAAGCTTCTGATTTTACCGTATCCGAATAACCCGACAGGTGCAGTTATGAGAAGGGAAGACCTTGAAAAAATTGCCCCCGTAATAAAAAAACACAATCTTCTTGTTCTTTCGGATGAAATATACAGCGAATTGACATACGGAAATGAGCCTCATTGCTCAATAGCTTCAATAGACGGTATGCAGGAGCGCACTATTGTAATAAACGGCTTTTCTAAAACATATTCAATGACTGGCTGGAGACTTGGTTATGCACTTGGTCCCGAGGAGATAATAAAGCAGATGACAAAACTTCATCAGTTTTGCATTATGAGTGCGCCTACAAATTCTCAGTATGCGGCAATAGACGCTCTTAAAAACGGTGACGCTGATATTGAGAAGATGAAAAACGATTATGATTTACGCAGAAAGTTCACTGTAAATAAATTTAATGAAATCGGTCTTAAATGCTTTGAGCCGGAGGGAGCATTTTATGTATTTCCCTCTATAAAATCAACTGGAATGAGTAGTGATGAATTTTGTGAGAAGCTCATTCTTTCAAAAAGAGTAGCTGTTGTTCCCGGAAGTGCTTTTGGCGATGAAACGGACGGATATATTCGTGTTTCTTACTGTTATTCAATAGAAAACATAAGAAAAGCAATTGAAAAAATACAGGAATTTTTAAACGAGCTCAACTCTTAAAGGTATAAATTATGGAAATTAAAGTAAATGCTTACGCCAAAATTAATCTAATGCTTGATATTGTTGCCTGCCGAAATGACGGGTACCATGATTTGTTTATGATAATGCAGAGCGTTGGAATATATGATACTCTTGTTGTCAGAGAAAACAAATCTAAATCAATTTCGCTTAAATGCAATTTTGACGATATACCGCTTGATGAAAAAAATATTTGCTGGAAAGCTGCAGATGCTTTTTTCAAGTATACCAAAAAGAAAAGCAAGGGAATTGAAATAGATATTACGAAAAGAATTCCCCATGCGGCAGGACTTGCCGGCGGAAGCGCTGATGGTGCGGCTGTGCTTGTTGCACTTAACAAAATATATAATACTGAACTCAGCGATGATGAATTGTGCAAAATAGGCGTTAAAATAGGCGCTGATGTTCCGTTTTGTATAAAAGGCGGAACTCTTCTTGCACAGGGAATCGGCGATGTTCTTTCTAAGGTTAAACCCTTGAAAAAGTGCTATATTGTCCTTGCAAAGCCTGATTTCGGCGTAAACACAGGAAATGCATATAAGCAGTTTGATACTTGCGGTAAAAGCAGAACTCCTGATAAATTCGGTATGCTTTGCGCAATTCAGTCTCGAGATCTTAATGAGATTTGCTCAAAGCTTGATAATGTTTTTGAGCAGTTTGTTGAAGTGCCCGGCAGAATAGATATTAAAGAAACACTTAAAAATAACGGCGCACTCGGCGTTTGTATGAGTGGTAGCGGCCCTACAGTTTTCGGTATTTTTGAAAATAAGGAAAATGCAGAAAAGGCTGCTGCTGAAATCAAATTCAAGAACCTTGCAAAAGACATTGCGGTTTGCACTCCTGTTAACAAAGGATGTAAAATAGTTAAAGTTGTTGAATAAAAAAAGAAAAACCTGCCTACAATCAAGTTGAAAGGCAGGTTTTATTTTTGAAAAAATCGTACTTATTTGTAAAAGTTTTCGTTCCGATATTTCTAGTATTCATTTTTGTCTTCTCTTATATTACTCCTTTTGTTCAGACATGCGAAAGTATATCCGGCAGTGTTTTCAGGCTCCATATTCTTGCGAATTCAAATGCAGAATACGACCAGGCGCTAAAACTTAAAGTCAGAGATGCAGTGCTTGAAAACAGCAGTAAAATGTTTATGGACTGTAAATCGCTTGATGAAATTATAAAAAAGTGTTCGGATAATATAGAAGTATTTCAAACAACAGCTGAGCAGTGCATAAAGGAAAACGGTTATGATTACGGCGTTAAGGTTTATGTTGATAAAGAGTACTTCAACACAAGAGAATATGAAACAATTACTTTGCCAAGCGGCGTATATAATGCTTTGAAAATCGAAATAGGGGAGGCGAAAGGCAAAAATTGGTGGTGCGTGATGTTTCCTGCAATATGCCTTTCGGGAGTTTCCGAAACAGAAATGAATGAATATCTCACAGAAGACGAGGCTGAACTTATTAATTCAAATTCAGACTATGAAATAAGATTTAAAATCGTTGAGGTTTACGAAAAACTTAAAAGTAAAGTAAACGGATATTAAAAAAAGCAGGCTAACAGCCTGCTTTTTTGGTGCCGGTGACCGGGGTCGAACCGGTACGGTATCGCTACCACTGGATTTTGAGTCCAGCACGTCTGCCAATTCCATCACACCGGCAAATATATTTTGTTTATAAGGGATACCCGAAATGGGTATCCCTTGGTGCTGGTGACCGGACTTGAACCGGTACGGTATTGCTACCGAGGGATTTTAAGTCCCTTGCGTCTGCCGATTTCGCCACACCAGCGAACACAAAATATAATACATTAAATACGCACAATTGTCAATATTTAATTAACTTTATTTTGCGTATTTCCGGTAAGATAGCATTCAATATTTTTTTCAAGAATTGAAAGAAGCCTTTGTCTTGTTTCCTGCGCCGCCCACGCAATATGGGGAGTAATTATGCAGTTTTCTGCTTTTAAAAGCGGGTTGCTTTCAATCGCAGGTTCAACTTTCAAAACATCAAGTGCTGCGCCTGCAATTATGTGATTGTTAAGGGCGTTTGCAAGTGCGTTTTCATCAACAACAGGACCTCTTGAAGTATTGATAAGATATGCTGATTTTTTCATTTTGGCAAGGTTTTGCTCATTAATAAGATTTTCTGTTTCATTCGTAAGAGGGCAGTGGCAGGTTACAATATCAGCAGTTTTTAAAAGTGTGTCTATATCAACCTGTTTGGCAGTATTATATTTTGACAAGTCTTTGTTTGAGCGTGAATTTACAAGTACATTCATACCGAAACTTTCAGCTATTTCTGCCACTTTTGATCCAATAGAGCCAAATCCGATGATTCCGATTGTTTTTCCGTCAAGCTCTGAAAGGGGAGATTTCCAGTAGCAGAAATCAGGGCAAGTGCACCACTCTCCGCTGTGTACGGATTGAGAGTGTAAGTCAACTTGGTTTGCAAAGTGAAGAATAAACGCAAAAACCTGCTGTGCAACAGCGTTTGTTGAATAAGAGGGAATATTGCAAACAGTTATGCCGAGATCGGTTGCAGTTTTCAAGTCAACAACATTGTAGCCTGTAGATTGCAAGCCGATATATTTTAATTCAGGTGAAAGAGCGTTGAGTTCTTTTTCTGTGAGAACGGTTTTGTTTATAATAAGGATTTCAGCGCTTTTTGCTCTTTCAACAACCTCCTCTGGGGAAGTTCTTTCATAAATCGTAATGTCATCAGAATATTTTTTTAGAAAATCCCAACTTAAATCGCCGGGATTTGTTGTATATCCGTCAAGATTAACTATTTTCATATTTATTTATCATCCTTTGCGTTTTTATGAGTAAATTATATCTCTCTTAAATTCTTTTTGCAATAATTTATTGAAAGCTATTGTCATTTAATATATAATTAAGCATAGAAATTATTGGTGGTATTATGAAAAAATCGCTGATAGTTCTTTTGGTATTTGTGTTTACAGTAACTGTTTGCACTGCTGTAAATACCTGTCTGGGAAAAAAGAATTTTGTTAATTCGCAGTATAATCTGAGCGATGTGTGTATCGTAATTGACGCAGGACACGGTGGGGCTGATGCGGGCACTGTTGCCGCAGACGGAACTCTTGAAAAAGATACAAATCTAGCAATCGCCCTTGATTTGTATGATTTTCTTAATGTGTGCGGAATTGAGTGCGTTACAATCAGAAACGGTGATTATGAGTTTTATCCTGACGGAATAGACCGTTCCAGATCAGATTTATATAATCGTCTTGACTTCGTGAATGAAACTGAGAATGCCGTGCTTGTTTCTATTCATCAGAACTTTTTTACAGACTCCTCAGAGCATGGTATGCAGGTATGGTATACGGCAAATGAGAAAACAAGCAAGGTACTTGCAGATAACATACTCAATTATACAAAAATGTTTTTACAGCAGGATAATACAAGGCAAAATAAACAGTCTGATAACAGTTATTATATACTATATAACGCTCAAGTACCCTCTGTTATGGTTGAGTGCGGCTTTATGAGTAATGCCGCAGAGAATGAAAAACTAAATACTGAAGAATACCAAAAGCAAATTGCATGCACAATTATGCTTGGAATAAATGAATATATCTACGGGGAAGTTTAAATGGCAAAGTTAAAATCATTATATGTTTGTTCTGAATGCGGATATGAAAGCGCAAAGTGGTACGGAAAGTGCCCTGGTTGCGGTGAATGGAATACTATGAGCGAAGAAATTCCTGTTTCTGCATCTTCGAAAGGAAATAAAAAACTTTCAGCATCGGTTCAACCGGTATTAAGACTTAATGAGATAACAGGGGATGTTGAAAAACGCATTTCAACAGGCATAAATGAGTTTGACAGGGTACTCGGTGGCGGTATCGTTCAAGGCAGTCTTGTATTAATCGGAGGAGACCCCGGTATAGGCAAGTCTACAATTTTACTTCAAATTTGCGAGCATCTCGGAAAAACCTGCGATGTGCTGTATGTCAGCGGCGAGGAATCTGCAAATCAGATTAAACTCAGAGCAAACCGCCTTGGTGTAACTACAAATCGTCTTGGTGTGCTTGCTCAAACTGATGTAGGCATAATTGTAGAGACTGTGAAATCTGAAAAGCCCGATATTGTTATAATCGACTCAATTCAAACTATGATTTATGATGAGTGCTCTTCGTCCGCAGGTTCGGTTACGCAGGTTAGGGAATGCACAAATATTTTTATGCATATGGCAAAATCTCTCGGTATCCCTGTTTTTGTTGTAGGTCACGTTAACAAGGACGGAGCAATAGCAGGTCCTAAAGTACTTGAACATATTGTAGATACAGTGCTATATTTTGAAGGCGAAAGAAATTATTCATACAGAATTCTTAGAGGGGTTAAAAACCGTTTTGGCTCTACTAATGAAATAGGCGTTTTTGAGATGAGGCAAAGCGGACTTGCTGAAGTAGAAAACCCGTCTTTGCTTATGTTGTCGGGCAGACCCGAAAATGTAAGCGGAACTTGTGTCGCTTGCGTTATGGAAGGCACAAGACCGATTTTGGCTGAAGTTCAGGGCTTGGTTACAGCAACAGGTTTCGGAACTCCTAGAAGAATGAGTACAGGCTTTGATTATAACAGAATGGCAATGATTTTAGCTGTACTTGAAAAGCGAGGCGGATATTACTTCAATTCAATGGATGCCTATATTAATGTTATCGGCGGTCTTAAACTTGACGAGCCTGCCGCTGATTTAACTGTTGCCATGGCTCTGATTTCGTCATTAAAGGATGTTGTTGTTCAGGAGAACGCAATAGCATTCGGTGAAATAGGACTTGCAGGGGAGATACGAGCAGTTAATAATTGCGAGCAAAGAGTAAGCGAAGCGTTACGCCTTGGTTTTGATAAATGTATAATTCCGTTTCATAACTATAAATCTTTATCAAAATCGGTAAAAGTTAACGCAGATATAATTCCTGTGCGCTCAGTCAGAGAAGCATTCAAAGCGTTAACTGAAGAATAGTAGAGAAATAAAAAACAGCTCATTTCTAATGGGCTGTTTTTTAATAGGGTACTTCCTCTTGATTTCTTGATAAATTTATGATATAATTATACAAAATTAATCGAGTTTTGTATAACCCGCAAGCGGGGTTACTACAAAAAGTGAAAAGCAAGGGCGCGCGTGCGCGTGCATTTACCCTTGCTTTTTTTCCTGCTCAGAGCCAGCATAGATAAAAGGGGGGCACGCCCCCCATAATCTCATGCTTTGCGCTCCCCCCACGGGGGGACGGGAGGGGGTCTCTCATTTAGGCGAGCAGGCCAGAAAAAAATAAAAGAGATGTAAGGACGGGAAAAAGCGCATTGCTTGCCCGCTCTGGGCAAGCTGCCCGAAGTGGGCGGGACTTGAGCCGAGCGCGGCACAGCCTGCGAGGGCAGGCTTGCGCAAGCAAGCCGTGACCCGCCGCGAGAGGGGAAAGAGGCGAGCTCGGGGGCGAGCCGACCCGCCCACCTCAGGGCTGGGACGAGGAGCAGCGGGAAAGTTCGGCGCGAGATATTGAAGTGCAAGCACGAGCGGGACACCCCGAGCGGGCGAACGAGAAAAAGCAAGGGCGGCTCTGCCGCTTGTTTTAACCCTTGCTTTTTTGAGGGCGGCTGCTACGGGGAAGGCGGCAGACTTTGACCGAGCGCCGAGAACGCCGCCCGCAAGGAAGCGCGCAGCGCAGCGGAGACAACGCAGCGGCGGCGGCGGGCGCCGAGCCGCGAGACAACAAGAACGAGGAGCAGCGCAACCGCTCGGGCGCAACGCATTGACCGACCGAGCGGCATTGCCAGCGAGGGAGAAACATATTTATTGACTAATGCTGGCGAGCGACAGCGCCGTGGTATATTTCGAGTGGCATTTTTCAATCGTTCTTGCTGCACGCTCTCAGCGGCGAAATTCAAGTGTTTAACATTTTGTGTATTGTTAAACGCTGATATTATTAAAATCGCCGAATTAGGGCAGCAGCGCCGCTCAGGCGACAGCAGCCGCGCAGGCTGAGAAGTCCAGCGGCAACAAAAGGCGCAGCCTTTTGAAATCTTATCTTGATAATTTAGAAACATCTCAAAATCGAAAAAACCCCGAAAAAGCGCGTAACAATGCGGTGTACGCGGAATTTGAAAGCATAGAAGAAAAAAGGCTTGAATTTGAAAAATACAAGCAATACGCAGAGCAAGTAAGAAAGCTACTGCAAGAAACAGATAACCAACTATTTGAGGGCAAGCTATCAGGCAACAAGGGCGAAAAGATAGAGGGCTGCGGCACTCGCTTATTCTTTGAGGGCGGTAAACTCGTTGCAGCTAATTTCTGCCGTGAGCGCATTTGCCCTATGTGCCAGTATCGGCGCAGTATGAAGTTATTCGCCGAGATGTGCCACGCAGCGCGGGAGATGGAAAAAGCGGGGTACCGCTTTTTGCACCTCGTTTTGACCGTGCCGAACTGCAAAAGCGGGCAAGACCTCGAACGAACAGTTAACAAGCTATATAAAGACTTCGGGAAATTCTGGAAACAAAAGGACATAAAAAAGGCATTTAAGGGCTGTTTTAGGGCTTTAGAGGTTAGTTTTAACTCCGAAATCTGGACTTTTCATCCTCATTTGCATTGCCTGATTGCTGTTAATAAATCTTACTTCACCGACAGCAAAGTGTATTTATCTTATGACAAGCTGCGGCAATTCTGGACTGATTGTTGCGGCTCTGATGTTGCACTTCAAATCAATGTATCAGCAGTTAAAGAGGGGGACTGGCAGGGCGTAGCCGAAGTATGCAAATACTGTGTAAAGCCGTTTGACTACGGCCGCGACCGAGCGGCTGCACTTGAAATTATCACGGCGCTCGGCTATACTCTAAAGTGCAAACGCTTTCTTCAAAAATATGGGGCGGTCAGCAGCTACTACAAAAAGGCTGTTGAAATTGTTGAAAGTGAAGAGCAAGAAAACAATGAGCAAACCGCACAAATGTTCGACTTCTCATTGATATGGAACGGAAATAATTATGACATTGAAAGGGGGTAAAAAAGGCGCGCAGCGACTTTTTGAAAACGGACGCGCTCGCTGCTATTCTTTGGGCACTCACACCCGAAAACAAAGTTGCTTGCGAAATCTGCCTTGCAACAGGCTGGCGAATAGATGATGTACTTTCTTTGACGCGCGAGCAACTGGAACGAGCGCAGAAAAGCAAGCGGCACGGCATAACGATAAAAGAGCAAAAGACAGGCAAAAAAAGTACCCGCTATTTCAGCGGGCAATTACTTGATGATATGGCGAAAATCTGCGGGCGCATTTATGTATTTCAAGGGCAGCACGATTATCGCAAACACAGAACGCGGCAAGCTGTTTATATGGACTTGAAACGAGCAAAGCGAAAGTTCAACATAAAAACTAACTTAGCGCCGCACTCGCTGCGGAAAAATTACGCTGTGTATCTCAGGCAACAAGGCAAGAGCATTGAGGAAATACAGAAGATATTTAACCACGATAACGCAGCTGTAACAATGCTTTATGCGCTAGCTGACGAATTAACACAGCGCAACGCGTAGGCAACAAAAAAAGCGCGGGGGTTGAAACCCTCGCGCTTTTCTGTTACAATACCCATAGGCTGGCACCTACACGGACATAAGGGGTATTGTTTCATGCTCATTGGCATGCTTTGCACTTATGATTATATCAAAATGGTGGGTACTTGTCAATATAAATTGTGATTGAGAGGAGATAGCGCAGCGGATTATGCAAAACGGTAATTTTGTAGCGCGGATTGCGCGCTCTAATTCTTCAAGTAAGAATTATACAAAATTAATCTTTTGCGCAATCTAGGGGAGCGAAATTTAGAAATAGATTAATTATAGGTCTATTTATGATATTCAGACTCATCTCATTAAATTAATGCTGCTCTGTATCGTTTCAGTTTATTTTAGATGATGTACTTGTTATCAGAATAAAATTATTTGATACAGTAGGATAATATCTGTCTCTTATACACATCTCCGAGCCCACGAGACCGAGGCTGATCT
>UQFL01000017.1 GCA_900540305.1 uncultured Oscillospiraceae bacterium
GGCTCGGAGATGTGTATAAGAGACAGGGTGCAGTATGGAAAATTCAAACATTCTTAAATTTAAACTTCCAAGATACGATGAATTACCGGATATTGATTTATATATTGAACAGGTTATAGATTATATTGATTCAATTTTTGCTCCGCTTGAAATTCAGTCTGATAAAAAAACATTAACTCCGTATATGGTAAATAATTATGTCAAGCAGGGAATAGTTCCGCAAACGGTTAAAAAGAAATATTCAAAGCATCACATCGCTTATCTCATAATTGTTTATATAGGAAAACAGGTTTTCACTATTGAAGAGATAAACGAAATGATTGCGATACAGACAAAAACTTTTGATATTAAAACGGCATATGATTATATGTGCAATGAAACAGAAACTGTTCTTCATTCTGTCTTTTCGCAAAAACCTATACCGCAGGATAGTACTAAAACAAATGCACAGCTGCGTTATCTTGTGCGTAGCCCCATAATAGCTTTTGCAAATAAGCTATATACACAAAAGCTTTTATCTTATTATTTTGATGAAAGTGAAATTTGATTTGTATTAAATAAATTAATAGAAATAAAAAAGCCTGCGGTTATTTTACCGCAGGTTTTTTATTTTAATAGTGTTTGTTATTGAAATTTAAACAGCAGTTTTTGGTTTTCCTCGTCAAACATATTCTCTTTTGTTATTAACGATATGGGGGTATAAACTGTTGTTTCTTTTGTGTTGCCGTTTATTAAATCAACGGCGTTTTGTATTCCAAGATAGCCTATTGCAAAGGGGTTTTGAACTACAAGAGCGTCCATTTCTCCCGATTCAAGCATTTCAATGGAATTTACATTTGAGTCAAATCCAACTCCAACAACACTGTCTGAAAGTCCTTTTTGGCTTATGGCGTTACCTATGCCGAGCGACATAAATTCATTAAATCCTACTAAAACATTGATTTCGGGGTTCTCGTTGAGCAGTTTTAACGCACCAACGGTGGCGCTTTCTACGCTGCTGTCAATGTTTACAACACCCACAATTTCAGCGTTTTCAACACCGCTTATGTATTCTCTGAATCCTTCTTCACGCCTTTGGCCGTTTTCCGTGTCTTTGCTGTAATTTACAATTCCGATACATATTTTTTCATCGTTTGAAAAATTTTCAACGCAAGCTTGTCCCGCAGATTTACCTGCCGAATAATTGTCTGTGCCCACAAACATATTTACGGCTGGGGAACTTACTGTGCTGTCTATTGCAATTATTTTTATGCCTTTTTGTGCGGCTCTTGAAATTGCGTCTGAACACCTGTTATAGTCTATTGCGGAAATGATTATTGAGTCAACATTTCTGTTGATTGCACTTTCAATCATTTTGTTTTGCGTCATATAGTCCTCTTCGTTTTGAGGGCCCTCAAATGTAACGGAAACATTATATTCTGTTGCGGCGGCGTTTACTCCTGTTTCAACAGCTTTCCAAAACTCGGAGTCTTCGCTTTTAACAATTACCGCTATGTTCTTTTTTTTGGCAACATTGCTTTCACTGCACGCAGCAAGGCTAGCCAAAAGAACAATGCTCAGTAAAATACATACCGCCGCGCAAAGCTTATGCCTCATGTTCAGATTCCTTTCTTATTTTAGGTATTCTAACCGTTACGGTAGTACCCACATCGAGTTCTGATTCTATACTTAAACCGTATTTTTCACCGAAATAAATCTTCAGTCTGTCATCAACATTTTTAACGCCGATTCCGCCGGAGTCGCTTCTGTCCTTTGAAAGGATTTTTTTGCATTGCTCCGCTGTCATTCCAACGCCGTTATCTGAAACAGTAATTAATATATCGCCGTCATCAGAGGATTTTACGGTGATATTTATTTTGCCCTCGTCCACCATTCTGTCTATTCCGTGATATATTGCGTTTTCAATTAACGGCTGAATTGTGATTTTATTGCAAAGGCAGTCCAAAAGGTCATCTTCAACATCAAAATGATAAGAAAACTGATTCCTGTATCTGAAACTTTGAATTATTAGGTAGCTTTGCGCATGCTGAATTTCATCTTTTATGGTGATTAATTCGTGCCCGCGGCTTATGCTTATTCTAAACAGTTTCGCAAGTGCGCCAACCATTTTAACTGCGTCATCATTATTTTTGTTTTCACACATCCATTGAATGGAATCAAGAGTGTTGTAAAGAAAATGAGGATTTATCTGTGCCTGAAGCGCTTTTAATTCCGTTTTCCTCAAAACAACTTCTTCGCGCCTTACCTGTTCCATCAATTCCTTAGTTCTGTATGCAAGGTCATCAAAAGAATCATAAAGAACTTTAATTTCGTGAACTGTTTGAACATTTGGCTTGTATTCAAACGCTTCCGGTTCCTCCTCAAAGGTTTTCATAGCGGATACAAGCTCTCTTACAGGTTTGTTTACTATGTTTGAATAAAGCATACGGAACAAAATAACTATTACAACACAGCACAAAAGGGCAATAGCTATACCGAAAAACATCTGTGTTTTTCGGTCCGCAGTAAGTTCATCTGTATAATGAACACCTACTATGCGCCAGTTATTATCGTTCGTGGTTCCGATAGTATAAATTTTGTCATTTTCATTATATACGCCGTCTGAATAGGTGCGTATTTTTTCATTGTCTTCATCTTTTAATCCCGAATAAAGAAGCTGCTGCTGCGGGTGATAAACAATGTTTCCTCTTTCGTCTATAATATAGCAATACCCGTGGGGACCTATTCCCACATTATCTATGTATTTTGCTATTTCTGAAAATTTAAAATCTATGGCAATATAAATAGTTCCGCCGAATTTTTCGCTTTCCTGTTTTTTTGCAAGGGTAACAACCCAGGGATATTCGCCTTCAAAAATAGTCTGAACATGAGGCGAGGTCAATATAAACTCGTTTGATTTTGAAAAAAGCTCTTTGTCAAACGATAAATCTTCATATTTATCTTTCTGAATGTCGGAATGTTCGTTTTGGCATAAAATGATATTTCCGTTTTCGTCATAAATCATTATGGCGTAAATATCACTTTGAAGCTGAACGGTCAAGTTAACTGTTTCTGAAAACTCCTCTTTACTGTTACTGAGTGCAATCTGGTCGCTTATTTTTGTAAGCTTTTCCTTCATTGAGTCAAGGTAGTTGTTTACTGCAACGGCAGACTGTTCAACAACCTGTTCGGAACTTACAGCCGCCGACCTCAGCAGGGAATGATTGTAATAAGCAGAAAAAAGAGTTAAAAATATTGCAACTGCAACAGTTACCGCTATGCCGATTATCCATACGGTTATTGTGGATAATCGCACTGCTCTTTTTGGAAGTAATTTTTTCATTATTCACTACCTCTGCTGCCGCTTCTTATCTTGTTGGGTGATTCTCCGTAAAACTTTTTAAAGCAGTAGCTGAAATAATGCTGGTCGCTGTAACCGCATTTTTCGGCTATTTCAAGTATTTTCATAGTTGAACATAACAATAAATCGTATGCAACCTGCATTCGTTTTTCTGTTACAAGAGTTATAAAATTTTTCTTTTTAGTTTTCTTTATAAGAGCGCTTAAATAATTAGGGCTTACGCAAAGGCGTTCGCTGACTGTTGTCAAAGACAAATCCTCGTTTGCGTATTCCTCGTCTATGATTTGTAATACCCTGTCGCAAAGTATTTCACTGTCACGCCTCTGGCAGTTTGAAATTACATTTTTTGCATATACGCAAAGGTCTATGAGTTCACTTCTCATTACGCTTTCACTGCTGTAAGAGGTCATTCGTGTGAAAATAGAATTTTTTGATACGAGTTCTGATAAAGTCGCCTTGTCAGATACTGCGCTTACGGCACGGTATATAGTAGAAACTATCTGCATTACAAGCAAGTCTGCATTTTCAGGAGTGCTTTGGCGGTAAAGGCTGTTTAAAAATTCTTCTAATTCTTCGCTTTTACCCACTTTTAGCAGTTGTTCCAGCTTGAAAACATTTTTTTCAACTCTGTCAAGCTCAAACTCTCCGTCACGCTCTTGGTCGTCAATAAAACGAACTTCGCCTGTGCCGTCTGAGGTGTAGCGCCTTGCCGTTACTGCCTGTAAATATGCTCCCGAGCAAAGGGAAAGGGAGTCAACCAATCTGCTGACACCTATGGTGCATTCTTCGTTTAATACTCTTTTTGCGCCTTGAACGATTTCTCTGAGCGGTAATTCCAAAACCTGAGCCAAATCGTTGTTTTCCAAAATTACAAGGCATACTATTCTGCCATATGCGTAAAAGCTCTGTGTCCTAAAGTAAGGGGACAGAGTGTTGCTTACAAAATTGATGTGCTCTTTGCTTGTGCAGCCGTGCCCGTTTTCGTCTTTAAATTTCAGAATTATAACACAAAATTTCGGTCTTTCGTTTTCATTAAACAAGCCTAATTCCGTTGCTCTTTGATTTAGTTTCGCTTCACTCGGCATCTCCTCGGAACTGCCAAGCATAAGAGGAAGCAGAAATTCCGTCAGGGATAATTTTCTAAGCGTTTCATTTAAATCGCCTGAAATGGGTGCTAATATTTTGCTGAGCCTTTCGTCCATCCTGCTCCTGATATTTACCAATTCCTCGGTAAGTTCCTGAGAAGATATGGGCTTTAGCAGGTAGCTGATGATGTTATATTGTATTGCCGCCTGAGCATATTCAAAACTGTCATAACCGCTCAAAATAACTATCTGAGTAATAGGGCGGATTTCTCTGACACGCTTTGCAAGTTCAAGTCCCGTTATAAGCGGCATTTTTATATCTGTGATAATAAGGTCGGGCTCAAGCTTTTCAACAAGGTCAATAGCCTCAACACCGTTTTCGGCTTCGCCTATTACTTCAAAGCCGGCAGACGCCCAATCCACCTTTTCAATTAACGCTTTGCGCTGGTTATATTCGTCGTCAGCAACTAAAACGGTGTAACGCATTTTGAATCCCCCAATGTAAATTTTATACATAAAAATGAGTGTTTGATAAAATTATTTTAGCATTTTCGCACATCAAAAGCAACAAGAAAACACAAGTCCGCTAATATTAAAATATTCGATTTGCTAATTAAAATATGCGCCTCAAAAGCTTATGGCTTTTAGGGGCGCATATTTTATTAATATTTAAACAGAGAGTTTTGTGTTGTGTATTTACGGCGATTTTTGTTCCCAGCCGGCATATAAGGTCATGCTTTGAGACACCGTGTCAGAGTCAATATCCCATTCTTGAGTGCAGGCTCTGTCTGTGTACCAGCCTGTAAAAGTATATCCCTCTTTTACAGGAGTTTCAGGTTCGGGTACCACTTCTGAGTGCATAACCTTGCAGCTTTCTACGTATGAGCCGCCGTCTGTATCAAACTTGATTGTAAATCCGTTGTGCTGAACAAGAAAGAACATTGTGAAAAGAAGGGCGACACAGCCTATTATTACTAAAATATTAGCCGTCTTTACAGACATTTTAATATTTCTGTATAAACCGCCCGGCTTTCTTGTAGTTTCAAGCGTGGGCATCGCATTAAGCTTGTCATTCTCTTTATTTTCCATTTTTGTTCCTCCTTAGAGCAATGTCAAATTTACTTGCGAGCAAGATATTTACGCATATCGATTGCGCAGGCAACAAGGATAATCATACCCTTGATGATGTAGAGCATATTCTGGTCTACTGAAAGGAAGTTAAGACCAACAAATATAATCTGAAGAAGAAGTACGCCGATTACGATACCGCTGATTTTACCAGTACCGCCGACAAATGATACGCCGCCGATTACGCAGGCTGCGATTGCATCGCATTCGTAGTTAAGACCTGTGTTTGCTGAGCAGGAAGCAATTCTTGCGCCTTCAAAGAAACCTGTTATACCGTACATAACACCTGCAAGAACGAAAACTGCAACTATTGTCCAGAAAACATTTACACCGGATACATGAGCGGATTCTTCGTTTGAACCAACTGCAAACATATTCTTACCGAACTTTGTCTTGTTCCAGATTACCCACATAACACCGGTTAAAATAGCTGAATAAAGAACATACTTGGGGATTGCTACGCCGCCGATTGTGAACAATGTTCCGCGAACAAATTCAGTGTATGAAGGATCAAGACCTGAAAGTGTCTGACCGTTGTTTGTGCCTATCATAAGGTACATAAGCACAGCACCGAAAACGATAAGCTGTGTGGAAAGTGTTACGATAAACGGATGAAGCTTAAACTTAGCAACGAAAAATCCGTTTACAAGACCAACAACAGCGCCGATAGCTATTACGATAAGAAGTACGAGCCAAAGAGGAAATACATCCAGGTTGGGGAACATCTTATTCGGATATGTAGTCATCTGAAGAAGAGACGCTGCAACGCACGCTGTAAGACCAACGCAGCGGCCGGCTGAAATATCAGTACCCGTAAGAACGATTGCGCCGCCGATACCGAGAGCGATAGGAAGCTTTGCAGCCGTCAGAGATATGATATTTACTATTGATGACATAGAAAGGAATTGCGGAACCTTGAAAGCAATGAAAATAATTGCAATCAAGATTATGATATACATTGCATTATTTAAAAGCAAGTCGGACAAGACTCTGCGTTTATCTGCACCGGACATAGCCTTAAACGCATTAATCTTGCCTGATAATGAATTTTTCTTTAAAGTTTTTGTTTCAGACATTATTTTCCCTCCGATACATTAAACATATTTTGCGGCAAGTGTCATAATTTCCTCTTGAGTGGTCTCTTTTGCATTTACCTCTCCTGCAAGCCGTCCGCCCGACATTACAAGTATTCTGTCGCAAACGCCGAGAAGCTCCGGCATTTCAGAGGATACCATTATAACTATCTTGCCCTTGTTTGCAAGGTCAAGTATCAGCTGATAGATTTCATATTTAGCGCCGACATCAATACCTCTTGTCGGCTCGTCAAGCAATAACACCGTTGGGTCGGTCAAAAGCCAGCGCCCCAAAATAACCTTCTGCTGATTACCGCCTGACAAAGATCTGATTTTCGTTTCCTGTGACGGAGTTTTAATTGACATTGCGTCAATACTCCAATCGGTGCTCTTTTTCATTTTCCTATCGCTCAGGAAAGGACCTATTGAGTATTTTTTAAGACTCGCAATGGTTGTATTTTCTCTAATATTCAATATTCCGAAAATACCGGTTGCCCGTCGTTCCTCGGTAAGCATTGCAAAGCCGTTTTTAATCGATTCTCTTGGATTTCTGTTTTTAATTTGTTTTCCGTCAAGAGTGATTTTACCGCTTCGCCTTGTTGCGATACCGAAAATATTTTCAAGCAGCTCTGTTCTTCCTGAGCCGTCAAGTCCTGCAACGCCGATTACTTCACCGCGGCGTGCGTTAAACGAAACATCTTTTAATTTGGAGTATTCGGCTGTTAAATCGTTAACCTCAAGCAATATGTCTCCGATTTTATTTGTTTTCGGGGGATAGCGTTCAGTTAATTCTCTGCCAACCATCAATTTGATGATTTCGTCCGTTGTTAAATCTTTTGCGTTTTTCGTTGCAATCCATTTGCCGTCACGCATTATAGTTACTTCGTCTGAAATACGAAGTATCTCATTCATTTTATGCGAAATATAAATTATTCCGCAGCCTCTGCTGCGAAGCATATTTATGATTTTAAAGAGATGCTCAACCTCTTCCTCTGTAAGGGATGAGGTGGGCTCGTCAAAAACGATTACCTTTGAATTGTACGATACCGCTTTGGCAATTTCTACCATTTGTCGCTGAGATACAGGCATTTTACTCATTACGGTTTTCGGGTCTACATTTATTTCAAGTTCATCGAAAACCTTTTTAGTTGCGTCGTACATCTTCTTTTCGCTTGTTAACGGAATGAACTTTGAAACGGTAGGAAATCTTCCCAGCCACATATTATCCATTACATTGCGCTTTAATGCCTGGTTCAACTCTTGGTGAACCATTGCAACTCCATGCTCAAGAGCCTCTTTGGAGTTTTTGAAGTTGATTTCTTCGCCTTCAAGATAGATGTTTCCGCCGTCTTTATTATATACTCCGAACAAACATTTCATTAAGGTCGACTTTCCTGCACCGTTCTCGCCCATAAGAGCGTGTACTGTGCCTGCCTTAACAGTAAGCGAAACTCCGTCAAGCGCTTTTACGCCGGGAAATGATTTGTCTATATTTTCCATTCTCAGCAAAACAGGTGCTTCGTTTTTGGTTGCGGTGTTTTCATAAGTATTTTTTGTTTCACTCATTTAACCTGTCTCCTGTCTTACATTTTAACTGAGTAGCAGCCACACCCTGCGGCGTGGCTGCTTTAACAACTTATAGGTTTAATAATTTACTGTTTTAAATTATTCTCCTGTATATGTTCCGTAAGGAATGTTTACACGCCATGTGCCTACTACATTTTCTGTTGCAATGCCGTCAAACTTATCTTTGCCTTCCATAAAGTTATTAGCCATTGTTACAATTGTGTTTGCCATACCTTCAGCATCCTGCTTGATGGTACCTACCATCTGCTTGTTAGCAATTGCTTCCTTAGCAGCGTCTGTTGCGTCAACACCGAATACGGGAATTGTTGTTCCTGTGCCGTTGTTGTAGCCTGCTGCCTGTAATGCTGAAATTGCGCCAAGTGCCATGTCGTCATTATTTGCGATAACAAGTTCAACCATGTTGTTGTTTGCTTCACTGTGTTTAGCAAGAACTGTGTTCATGTAATCGGTTGCTGCTGCTGATGACCAAAGTCCGTTCTGGTCTACAAGGTAACCCTTTGTGTTTGCAGGATCGTAGAATTCGATTTCAGGTTTGCCTGCTGCGGTAAGAACCTTGTTGCAGTCTTCTACGCCGTACTGTGTACGAGCGATAGCTTCCATGTTGCCTTCCTGACCCTTAAACATTATATAGCTGATTTTGCCGTCGCCGTTAAGGTCTACTGCGTCGTAGTTGTCAAGAACATACTGACCGATCATTTCGCCCTGCATATGACCTGCCATCTCGTAGTCCGTACCGATGAATGCGCATTTGTCATAGCTGTTGATTACTGATTCGTCAACTGAGCGGTTGAAGAAAATAACCGGAATGTTTGCAGCCTTTGCCTGGTCAACAATATTCTGAGCTGCGTCGTTTGAGCCTGTGTCAACAACATTTACTACAAGCATCTTTGAGCCTTTAGCAATAGCTGTTGTAACCTGCTCTGTCTGTGTTGTCTGGTTTCCGTTGCCGTCGTAGCTGTTGAAGTTTTTGCCTTCAAGGAGCTTTTCTACTGCCGTTCTAACACTTGAAATATATGTGTCACTGAATGTGTAATAGAAAACTGAGATTTCTCCTTCGCTGCTTGCCGGTGTTTTTGAATCACCGCCGCCGTTGCTGCAAGCTACAAGTCCTAAAGCAAGAACAACTGCAAGGACAAGGGCTAACCATTTTTTCATTTTCATAAGAAATTCCTCCTTCAATTTTTGGATTGAATTTTTGTTGACATCTCAATTATAAACATTGAGGTGGGCGTTTAGAATGCAATTTTTTATTCAATAGTTATAATTTTTTATTGATTTGTTAAAACATTTTAGCAATATAGCTAATACAATTTGCTGGTTTTAGTAAGAGTTGCACAAACGGCGTGTTAACAATATTAAAATCACATAATAATCAATGGTAAAATTTTATTAAATTATTTATAAATAGAAAGAACCACGCCTGAAATTCAGGTGTGGTTCTTTTGCCGAAATAATTTTTTATACATTCTCTATTGATTTTAGGTTTTATTTAATATATTTTATAATTTTTGCCGGAACGCCGCCTACAACTGCGTTTTCAGGCACATCCTTTGATACAACTGCGCCTGCCGCTATTATTGCTCCGTCACCAATCGTAACACCGGGGAGAATTGTTGAATTTGCGCCTATCCAAACATTGTTTCCTATTTTAATCGGTTGGGGATTCATATCCTGCCTATGTGACGGTTCAAACGCATGGTTTAAAGTAGCGAGCACAACATTATGACCAATGAGCACGCCATCTCCAATCGTAATGCCGCCCTGGTCCTGTACCCTGCATCCGCTGTTGAAGAATACATTTTTGCCTATTTTAAGATTTTTTCCGCAGTCCGTATAAAAAGGCGGAAATATATTGAAAGATTCGTCTATGGGCTTTCCCGTCAGCTTTTCAAATATTGAGAGTATTTCTTCGTGCGTGTGGTATGAACTGTTCAATTCTGCTGTCAGCTTCAATGCCTCTTGTGCAAGCACACTCATGTATTTGTGAACATCGGAATTTCCTATTACTGTTTTCCTGCTGTTCATATAGTCTAAAAATTCTTCCAAATTCATTAATTTATCAACCTCTTATTTTCTAAAATATATTACACAGTAAAGGTAACTGTTACATCGCCGTTTCCAAGCGCTTCTTTCCAGCCCGTCAAGTCATCAATTTTTCCAAGTCGTGTATAACTCCAAGTGTTTGAACCGTAAAATATAACGATTTGGTTTGAGTTATATAAAACAATGTCACCTTCGTGAGTGGTAGTTTGGCTGTTGCTTGAGGGAAGGTTTGTTCCCAATGAGCCTACTTTTTCAAATCCTGAATAATCGCTCATTTGAATTACCACAGGGGCTTCTTCCATCATTTCCAAAAATGCTTCTGCCGCGGCATTATCCTCTAAAGTTGCCGTAAATGTTTGATTTCCAACTTGAACTTTCATTTTTGATAATGCATTTTCCTCGCTTTCGTATTCTTCTGTCTGTGAGGAGTTGTTTTCTTTGTTATCTTCCGTGAGAGTGTATGAAGTCTCAGCCGCAGAGTTTTGCTCAGTAGAATCTTTAGGGGCATTGCTTTTTTCGCCGCATCCTGCAAGTATAAGGAATACAGACAATAAACCCGCTAATAGAATGATTTGTCTTCTTTTTATAATCATACTTCTGTTCCCATATCGTAGGCTTTTTGAAGCATAGGATGATTTGTTATATCTCCTGCATCACTCAAGCCGCCTGCAAACACCGTTCCTGCAAGTCTTGCTTTTTCAAAGCAGTCTATCCAACCGTTCAATCCGCTTACTGCTTTTTCAGGTACATAATCTTCATCTTCTGCCGCTGTTGTAAGCATATAGATGTCTCTGAAAAAGTAATCACGGGTGAAAAGCGAATTTCCACGGTCAAGCAGGGTTTTCATCTGACCGCTCATTTCATAGTAATAAATGGGTGTGGCAAACACGATTACATCAGCACCGCACATTTTATCCGCAATTTCAACTGCATCGTCATTTATAACGCATTTTTTAGTTCGCAAACAAGCAAGGCATCCTTTGCAAAAAGCAATATTTTTGTCTTTGAGTGAGATTTTCTCAACATTGTTGCCCGCCGATTTGGCGCCCTTCATAAAATAATTTGCTAAAATGTCCGAATTACTATTGCTTCTAAGGCTTGTGCTGATTACAAGAATGTTTTTAGACATTTTAAGACCTCCCAAAATGTTTGACGCATTAATTTTTATTTGTTATTATAAGTTTAACACCTAAACCTCACTTTAGGTCAATACTTTTTAAATAAATCAGGGGAATATTTTTATGTATACAATCGGTCAAGTATCAAAAATGTTTAATTTGCCTATTTCCACTTTGCGCTATTATGATAAAGAGGGGTTGTTTCCTGATATGAACAGGGAATCGGGGATCAGAAAATTCAGCGAAAAAGAGCTTGAGGCTTTGCGTGTTATTGAATGTCTAAAAAAATCTGGACTTGAAATAAAAGATATTAAGCAGTTTATGGAATGGTGTGTCAAAGGCAGTGAAACATATTCTCAGAGAAGAGAGTTGTTTTTGAAACAGAAAAAAATCGTTGAGGCGGAAATTCAGCGTATGAACAAGGCGCTTGATATGATTAATTTCAAATGTTGGTATTACGAACAGGCAATCAAAGACGGAAATGAAGACCGCGTTAGTGCTATGAATGAAGAAGATATGCCTGAAGAAATCAGAAAGGCGTATAAAAACGCACATGAATAATATTAATATATTATATACATTATATATGTGAGCATAACAAAAGAGCTTTGGTAAAAACCAAAGCTCTTTATTTTTTTAAAATTTCAATATCTGAAATTCGGCTTATTTCATAGCCTCTTCAACTGCAACAGCTGTTGCAACAGTTGCACCAACCATCGGGTTGTTACCCATACCGATAAGACCCATCATCTCAACATGTGCGGGAACTGATGAAGAACCTGCGAACTGAGCGTCACCGTGCATACGACCCATAGAGTCTGTAAGACCGTAAGAAGCCGGGCCTGCAGCCATGTTGTCGGGGTGAAGTGTACGGCCTGTGCCGCCGCCTGAAGCAACTGAGAAATACTTCTTGCCGTTTTCAAGAGCCCACTTCTTGTAAGTGCCTGCAACAAGGTGCTGGAAACGAGTCGGGTTAGTTGAGTTACCTGTGATAGAAACATCAACGCCCTCAGCCTTCATGATTGCAACGCCTTCAAGAACATCGTTTGCGCCGTAGCACTTAACAGCAGCTCTTTCGCCGTCTGAGAAAGCCTTAGTTTCAACAACTGTAAGCTCGCCTGTGTAGAAATCATAATCGGTCTTTACATAGGTAAAGCCGTTGATTCTTGAAATGATATAAGCAGCATCTTTGCCAAGACCGTTAAGGATAACTCTAAGGGGCTCTTTACGAACTTTGTTAGCTGTGCGGGCAATACCGATTGCGCCTTCAGCAGCAGCAAAGCTTTCGTGACCTGCAAGGAATGCAAAGCACTTTGTTTCCTCTGAAAGGAGACGAGCACCAAGGTTACCGTGGCCGAGACCAACATTTCTCTGCTCAGCTACTGAACCGGGGATACAGAAAGCCTGGAGACCGATACCGATTTTTTCAGCAGCTTCTGAAGCTGTCTTTACGCCGCTCTTGATTGCAACAGCAGCGCCGAGTGTATATGCCCAGCTTGCATTTTCAAATGCGATGGGCTGAACGCCTTTAACGATAGCGTCTACATCAATACCCTTTGAAAGGCACAAATCTCTTGCTTCTTCAAGACTTGAAAGACCGTATTCTGCAAGACATTTTTCAATTTTGGCAATTCTTCTTTCCTTGCCTTCGAATTTTACATCATTAGCCATTTTACGTTCCTCCTTATCTCTTACTCTTCACGGGGGTCAATGTACTTTGCAGCGTTTGCAAAGCGACCGTAGTTGCCGATGTTTGCCTTGTATGCTTCGTCGGGAGACATACCGTGACGGATGTCCTCAAGCATCTTGCCTACTTTAACGAATTCGTAGCCGATAACTTCGCCCTCTTCGTCAAGAGCCATACGGGTAACATAACCCTCTGCCATTTCCATGTAACGAACGCCCTTGAACTTTGTTGAGAACATTGTACCTACCTGGCTTCTAAGACCTTTACCAAGATCCTCAAGAGCAGCGCCTACTACAAGACCGCCCTCTGAGAATGCGCTCTGTGAACGGCCGTAAGCGAGCTGTTTGAAAAGCTCTCTCATAGCAACATTGATAGCGTCGCAAACAAGGTCAGTGTTAAGGCACTCAAGAAGAGTTTTGCCGGGGAGGATTTCAGCAGCCATAGCAGCTGAGTGAGTCATACCAGAGCAGCCGATTGTTTCAACAAGAGCCTCTTCAACAATGCCGTTTTTAACATTGAGGCTGAGCTTGCAGGCGCCCTGCTGAGGAGCACACCAGCCGATACCGTGTGAAAAACCGCTGATGTCTTTGATTTCATAAGACTTTACCCAATTTCCTTCTTCCGGAATCGGAGCAGGACCGTGATGCGGACCTTTTTTAACGGTACACATCTGTTCAACTTCGTGAGAATAAACCATTTTTATTACTCCTTTTTATCAAATTAATAATTATTTTAAATTACCATTGTTATTATAACCAATACAATTCTTATCTTCAAGTAAAACGAGGTAAAATTTGTTATATTTTCTTATTTTTTTGTTATAGCTTGCAAGGTTTTGTGCAAATTGGTATAATGCATTTATAAAGATATTAATGAAAAGGACTGCAGACTATGAAAATTAAAGAAGGTTTTGCAAAAAGAAATATAGCCGGCTCAGAAATCGTTGTTCCCGTAGGCGAAAATGCGCTTCAATTCAACGGAATGATTACGCTTAACGAATCAGGCGCGTTTTTCTGGGATTGTCTTAAAGAAGAAACTACAAAAGAGGAAATTGTAAAAAAAGTGCTTGAAATCTATGATGTTTCGCCCGAAAAAGCAAATGCGGATGTAGAGAAATTCATAACTATGCTGCGTGAAAACGAATTGCTTGAAGACTGATGAAATTATACTTGTCTTGCAAGTAAATAGTTTGAGCACTTACAATTGTGAGCAGACGATTAGATAAGTGTTTAGAAATTAAATACCGCTGATGAGCATATCATCAGCGGTTATTTTTGATGTGTAAAAACCGTTGTGTATTGTTTACGCAACGGGATAAAATCAGCACCATATTGCCATAATGAGAGTGCCGAGAAGCATAACGGTCAAACCAAAAACTGCCTTTTTACTGATTTTTTCTTTCAAAAACAGGAATGAGAATATCACTGTTACAAGAACACTCATTTTGTCAATAGGTACAACTACGCTGACTACGCCGTTTTGAATTGCGTAATAGTAGCAAAGCCAGGATGCACCCGTTGCGATTCCCGATAAAACTATGAAAACCAATTCCCGTTTATCAAGACTTTTGAATTGAGGTTGTTTCCCCTTAATAAAGACTATGAACCACGCCATAATAAGAACTACTACAGTGCGAATAGCTGTGCCGAGATTTGATTCTACGCCTGTGATTCCTATTTTTGCGAGTATTGATGTAAGAGCGGCAAATACAGCTGAGCACACGGCATAAACTATCCATTTTCTGTTTCCTTTTTGCTCGGCTTGCGTGCTTTTTTTCTCTATCATAAGATAAGTGCCAATGCCAATAAGAGCGGTTCCGATTAATTTTAAAACAAGATGGTCTGTTTCGGAAAAACAAATAATGGCAATTAAAACGGATAATATTGTGCTTGATTTATCAATAGGAGCAACCTTGTTTACATCGCCCAAAGACAGAGCCTTAAAATAGCACAGCCAGGAAGCACCCGTTGCAAGTCCCGAAAGAACTAAAAACAAAAGGGATTTAGGCTCTATTTGGTATATTGTATTTTGAGAACCTACAATGAATACCATAACCCATGAAAATATAAGAACAACAACCGTGCGCAAAGCAGTTGCAAAATCTGAGTCGGTTTTATGTATGCCGCATTTTGCAAGTATTGCAGTTACTCCTGCAAAAAATGCGGAAAGTACAGCCATTGCAATCCACATTGCTATCCCTCCTGAGGTTTTCTGCCTTTTATTATAGCACAATTATTGATTGTGACAATTTATTATTGCAAGTAGAATTAGTTTGTTTGATATGTTATTATTAAATATGAAAGACTGCATATAAAGCAATTTTGCAGATACAAAAAAGGACGAAAATTAATATTTATGAGCATTATTTACTGGGATTTTGACGGCACGCTGGTATGGTCTGAGCATTTGTGGAGTTCAAGCGTTTTCAGAGCGCTTAATGAAACGGATGATGAAAACGGCGTAATATTTACTGACATAAGAAAATGTATGGCAACGGGGTTTACTTGGCATACTCCAGATAATGATTATACCTCCTTTAAAAATGAGCGCTGGTGGGACTTTATGAATGAACATATTTACAGGTCTTATCTGTCAATCGGAATAGATGAAAAAACCGCTCATACTGCTACGCAAAAGGTCAGGGGAATTATAAAAAAGAGAGAAAATTATAATCTCTTTCCCGATACTGTGAGCACCCTGCGAGAAATGAAAAGCAGGGGACACAAAAATATTATTCTTTCAAACAATTTTCCCGATTTATACGAGGTTATTGAAAAAATCGGCTTAGAAAAATATTTTGACGGCTTTGTTATTTCAGCCGTTGAGGGGTACGACAAACCTCGCAAAGAACTTTTTGATATTGCAAAATCGTATAATAAAAATAATGAGCCTATGTATATGGTGGGGGACAGTATATATGCGGATATAATCGGCGGCAGAAAAGCAGGAATGACTACTATTTATGTGCATAAAGGCTTTTGTGAGGAAGCAGATTATTGCTTTGAGAATTTGAAAGATATAGCTGATTTGGTAGATTAGGATTATTAATGTTAGGAGTGATAACAGTGGCTGATTGGGACTCAATTCAGTATCTGAAATTTAAAACGCAAAGAACGCAACCATCGATAGATTTAGTTAAGAGGATAGATTTAAGCAATCCTAAAAAAGTAATTGACATAGGTTGCGGACCTGGTAACAGTACAAATGTGCTGTATGAGAGATTTCAAAATGCCGATATTTTAGGCGTAGATTATTCCAAAAATATGCTTGAAAAGGCAAAAGCAAATTATCCTAAATTGCATTTTGCAGAATTTGATGCGCGAAATGATGTTTGGGATTTAGATAATGATTATGATATAGTTTTTTCAAATGCGTGTATACAGTGGATACCAAATCATAAAGAATTATTGCCTAAGATGATGTCTTTGTTAAGAACAGGAGGGGTTTTGGCGGTTCAGATTCCCGTCCAGTTTAACGAGCCGATTCATAAAATTATTAACGAAGTTTCATCAAGAAATTGCTGGAAAGAAAAATTTAACTTCAAAAGAATTTTTAATATACTTGATGACTGTGAATATTATGATATTTTGTCAGAAGTATCAAGTGACTTTGAGATGTGGCAAACTACATATTACCACAAAATGAATAGTCACCAAGAAATTATTGAATGGTATAAAAGCACAGGTTTAAAACCTTATCTAGACAGTCTTGAAGGTCAGGATAAAGAAGAATTTTTAAATGATGTTTATAATGAAATAGTAAAACATTATAAAATACAGAAAAACGGAGAAATAATTTTTAAATTTCCAAGACTGTTTTTTGTAGCAAAAAAATAATAATTGAGTGTTTTAATATGAGTAAACTTAAAATTGCGGTCATACAGTCTAAAAGTATTTGTAGTGATTTAGACGATGCGCTTGAAATCGGATTGGAAAAATGCAAAAAAGCAAAGGGAATGGGCACGGATATAATTGTGTTTCCAGAAATGTGGAGCATTGGTTATATGCCTCCGTTTGAAAACGCTTTTGACTTTCCTGAAAAACAGGGGCATGAAGAGGATATAAAGTATTGGTATTCTTTGGCGATTGACGAAAACTCTGAATTTATCAAGTCGTTTTGCAAGTGTGCAAAAGAACTGGAAACGACGATATTAATTACTTATCTGAAAAAGGGAGAGGCAAAGCCGTATAATTCATCAGCACTTATTGATATAAACGGCGAAATAGTGCAGAATTATTCAAAAGTGCACACCTGTGATTTCTCTATGGAGCAGTTATGCCAATCGGGCAAACATTTTTATGTAAGCGATTTGCATACTTCAAAAGGAATAATTAAAACAGGCGTTATGATTTGCTTTGACAGGGAATTTCCCGAAAGTGCAAGAACTCTTGCTTCAAAAGGCGCGGAACTTATACTCGTACCGAATTGCTGCCCTATGGATGATAACAGAAAATCACAGCTTAAAGCCCGGGCGTTTGAAAATATGACGGCAATAGCTATGGCTAATTATGCTGGCAGCGGTATGGGTGGTTCAATGGTTTTTGACGGTATGGCTTACTATGAAAACGGCGGATACAGAGATATGCTTTTGCTTGAACTTGATGAGTCTGAGCAAATAGGAATTGCAGAAATAGACATTGACTCTCTGCGCCGTTACCGTGAAAGAGAAGTATGGGGACTTAAATACACAAAACCTTATGCGTATGATAATAACAGGGAGTTTTGAATAATGGCTTCATGGGCGATTCATTTCAGAATAGCAGATTTTTTAATCAGCAAAATTAATGTTGATAAAAAGTATTTTATTATAGGGAATATTGCGCCTGACTGCGGTATAAGAACACAAGACGGATATTATCCCTCAAGCGAAGTTACTCACAGAACTCATTGCGGAAATTATAAAGGCAATTGCGACTATAAATCTATATATGATGAGTTTATAAAAGACGAAAGTGACTTCAAAGCAAAATCTTTTTGGGTTGGCTACTATGTTCATTTACTCACAGATTGCTTATGGGTTAATAATGTGAGTGAAAAAATCGTAGATGATTTTAAATCCGTTAAAAGAGGAAGCGCAGAGTTTATACAGATAACCTCTGAGTGGCATAATCTTGATTTTGAATATTTTGATAAAAACAAATCCGCTTCGTTTGAATTGTTCAAAACATATTCTGATTTTAATGAGAACTATGCAGAATTTTATAAAGACAATGAAATTTCAAAACAAATGAAAAATATTGTGTCTTACTATAGTATTAACAAACCTGTTAAAATGGATTATGTTTATACAAAGCCTAAAACTGTTGAAAGTTTTGTCAAAGACTCCGCAAAATTGATTTTTGAGAATCTAAAGGAGTTAGATTTAATTTAATACGCAGTAAAATAACGCAGGCGTACTGAATACCAAGTGCGCCTGCGTTTTTGCATTTATTCAAAGTTTAAGTTAATAATTTTCATCATAAGTTCGGGGGTTGGAAAGTCAAAATATACTGTGCCGTAATAGTTTTTCGAGTTGAACGGATATTTCATTACAAGTGGATTTAAATATTGAGAATTTCTTTTAGGACCTTTGAAACCACCCGCCGTTGAGGTATAGTTGATTATATAAGTGCCGTCAAAAGGTGTAGCCTTGTCAAGAAACGGTTTGAGACACTCGCTCCATCTTTCTTCAGGTTTGTATTTAAATCTGTCCTGAATAATGAATACGGCATTGTGGTCTCCCTTTGTTTCAAGGGTGAGAGGTTCTGGCACAGCGGTATCTTGCTCAACCCAGCGTGAAAAATCAAGTCCCGTGTTTTTGCTTGTGTATTCGGGTCTGTTTTCCATTTTACAGCGGCGTATTAGATATATTTTTCCTCTGACCTCGCCGAGAGCGGGGACTCTGTTTTCAAGAAACCATTTATTTTCGTTTCCTTTTAAATATGTATTGAAGAGATTGTTAAAACACTTTTCGTTTTCCTTATTGCTGTCATTTTTGAATTGGAAAATTATTGTTTCTGTGGGATTTTGCTTTAAAAAAGAATAGCACTGTAAAAGCACATCCTCAAGATCCATCTGTCTGCCTAATTTATTAGGCGTGTTGAATGCTTTTGCAATTCCGTGCACCATTTTAAGACGCTCTCCCTTGCTTGCCACTCTTATATCAAGCGCCCTTACACCGATTTCAAGCTGTTCGGAAATAGTTAAATCCTGTGTTTTTGAAATATGAGAAAGCTGTACATATTTCGTCACGCAGTCGTGAGTGCCGGGAATGTTGATTGCAAACAGGTCTTTTGCCGAGTCTATATCTTTCATCCAGTTGTTAAGTTTCATAATATTCACCCCTCAAACGCATTATAGCATTAATATGTTAATTCTTCAATCGTTGCAATCTATTTGTTTTTTTAGTATAATAGAAAGTGCGGAGGGAATAAAATGATTATTTTTGAGAAAAAAGGGAAGGTAACTCCCGATGACGACAAAACAAATATTGCGTTTGATTTTGAAGTGCCTGAGGGAACTAAAAAGCTCGTTATAGAATATGCATATTCTCCAAAGGAGCTTGAGGACCGTCAGAAATCGCTTGAGCTTATCAGGCGAGAGCTTGAAAATTATCTCGGCAATAACAATGAAAAGGCGGAGGATTATCTGCCCGTTAAAAACCTTATCACCCTTTCGCTTGACGAAAACGGTAAATACAGAGGCGCGGCTCACAGACAGCCAAACAGCCAGAAAATAGAAATTTCAGCCGAAAACTGTACTCCGGGATTTACAAAAGGCGCCCCCGAAAGCGGAAAATGGCGTATAGTATTAAATGTGCATTGCTGTGTTTGCGATGTTGATTATGAAATTAAAATCAGTTCGGAGGTGCAGTGATGAGTTATTTGCCAACAGAATTACATTGTCATACAGTTCATTCGGACGGCGGCTTTGAGCCTAAGCAGCTGCAGCAGGCGGCAGCGGAGGACCATCTTTCTCTTATCGCTGTTACAGACCATAACACTTTCAGTGCTCTTGAGGAGATTGACGAGAGTATATGCCCCGTTGTGCACGGAATTGAGTGGACAACATATTTCGGCCATATGCTTGTTCTCGGCGCAAATTCATTTGTTGACTGGAGAGACGCAACGCCGCAAAATATAGATGAGAAAATAAAAGAGGTAAAAGCGGCAGGCGGTATTGTCGGAATGGCTCATCCGTATCAGCTTGGCTCTCCTATGTGTACGGGCGGTAGATGGCAGTTCAATGTAAGGAATTACAGAAATATTGATTATATCGAGATTTGGCACGACGCTTTTTCTCCCGAAAATTATGAAAATGACAGGGCGCTCAATTTGTGGACATCACTTCTTGATGAGGGTTATCATATTGCCGCTACATACGGCAGAGACTGGCACAGACCGTCCGACCCTAACAAGCATTACGGTTGTACATATCTTCATTTTGACAACGGACTTGCAACGCCGCAGGGCGCAGTAAAGGCAATAAGGCTCGGAAAGACGGTTGTTTCAACAGGCGCAAAATTCATTTTCAGAGTTCACAGAATGGGCAAGACCTACGGCCTTGGCTCAACTATTCCGAAAGGTACTGTAACTTTCAGCTTCTTTACAGATTTACATTCAAGAGAAAAAGATGCAGGCAAGGAAAATGTTGAGTATAAAACAATAAAGATTGTGTCAAACGGCGGTAAAACCGTGCTTGAAACAAGATGCGACACACGCCACGAAAGACTTAAAATCGAGCGCGGCAGGTGGTACAGAGCAGAACTTTGGGGAAATGTAGACGGCGTTAACAAGATTTTAGCCGTAACAAGCCCTGTTTACTGCGAATAAATATAAATAAGAAAAGAGCTTTTGCTGTTTCAGCAAAAGCTCTTTTTGTCTGTAAAATTTAGAAATCCTCGGGGTTGTAATTCTTTTTGCCCTCGGGAGTATCTCTGTAATACTGGGTAAAGGGTTTAAAACGCTCTTTTTCTTCCCAAATTTCCTTTGCTTTAGGCGCCCAGTTTTTCGCATAGGCGTCGCATTTTGAACAAAGGGCGTCTGCGCTTTCCTCGCAAATTAAATTTGTCGATTTAGCGCCGCTTCGTGCAACCATTTTTCTCAATGCCTGCGGATTTTCAAGCATGGGGCAGGGGCGCAGCATATTTCTGTTGAACGGCTGGCCCTTGTAGTATTCCTTGAAAAGCGGTGAATTGAGACATTCAATGATTGATTTTTCCTTAATATTTGAATCGGAATAGTGAATGAATACGCACGGCTCAACATCGCCCTCGGAATTAACATGGAAATAGTTTCTTCCGCCTGCAATACATCCGCCTACGAATTCTGCGTCATTCTGAAAATCAACTGTGAATATCGGTTTGCCTGTTTTGAAGTCTCTTTTTGCTCTTATGGTTCTGTAAACATGCTCTCTCTGTTCGGGAGTTAAAAGAAGCTCAGTGTCAGCATTTGTGCCGACGGGCATATAGTGGAAATACCACATATATCTTGCGCCTGCTTCTATCATCTTGTCGTAAAACTCGTCAGAAGTAACTGCTTCGTAGTTTTTGCTTGTGTAGCAAACAGATGTGCCGAAAAGACAGCCGTGCTTTTTGAGCAGAGCCATTGCGTCCATAGTTGCTTTATAAGCGCCGTCTCCTCTGCGGTCGTCATTTGTCTCTTCCGTTCCCTCTATCGAAAGCGCAAGACCAAAGTTTCCGCATCTGAGCAAATCTTTGCAGAAATCTTCGTCAACAAGCGTTCCGTTTGTAAAGGCAAGGAAAATACAGTCCTGATTTTCAAGAGCAAGCTGAATTATATCTTTTTTTCTGATAAGAGGCTCGCCGCCCGTGAACATAAAGAAATGAGTGCCGAGGGCTTTGCTCTCGCCGATTATTTTTCTCATTTCGTCAAGCGTAAGGCTTGATTTGTAGCCGTATTCCGCCGCCCAACAGCCCTTGCATTTAAGGTTGCAGGCAGAAGTGGGGTCAAGCAAAACTACCCACGGAATATTGCAGTGAAGCTCATCACGCTTTTTTCTGAGCGTTGATGTGCCGATAAGACCGAGGTCTATGCCGAAAGTCAAAACAGCACGGCGCAGAAAATCACGGTCAACCTCTTTCATTCCTCTGAAAAGGAATTCGTGCCAGACATTATTTTTATCTGAAATTATTTCAATCGGTTTTGTAAAAGTGCTTTCGGGATACATTTTTCCCGCAACTCTTTTGCCGATTTTTACAAGCTTCAGCATATTGCGCTCGGGGTCTTTATAAATATATTTGAAAACCGAGTTGCCTATTGCGTGAAGCGCTTTGCTTTTTAAGGATGGCATATAAATTCTCCTCTACATAGTTTCGGGTGCAGAGATTTTAAGCATTGTTAAAATATTTTTGATTGTTTCTTTAACAGCAAGGCAAAGATAAAGTCTTGCCTGCATAAGTCCCTCGTCCTCAACCATAACACGGCGGGCGTTGTAGAATTTGTGGAAAAGTGTTGCAAGCTCAATTACAAAATGAGTAATTTTAGCAGGGTCATATGCTTTTGCGGCTGCAACAATTTCATCTGTAAGCGTTGAAAGATGGCGGATAAGCTCTCTCTCTTCGTCTGATGTAAGCATATCAAGTTCTTCGCTTGTAGGAGTGCGCAGGGTTGCACCCTCATCCTGCGCCTTTTTAAGTATGGAGCATATTCTTGCATGCGCATACTGAACATAATAAACAGGGTTTTGGCTTGTTTCCTGAGCCGCAAGGTCAAGGTCGAAATCAAAGTGAGAGTTTGGCTCTCTGAGATTGAAGAAAAATCTTGCCGCGTCAATCGGAATTTCCTCAAGCAGGGTAGTGAGCGTTATAGCTTTGCCCGAACGCTTTGAAAGTTTTATTGTCTCCCCGTTTCTAACAAGGCGAACCATCTGCATAATTACACAGTCAAGTCTGTCTGCGTCAATTCCGAGAGCGGAAAGCGCCGCTTTCATTCTCGGTACATAGCCGTGGTGGTCTGCTCCAAGCACATCAACCGCTTTGTCATAACCTCTTGTTACAAGCTTGTTATAATGATATGCAATATCGGGTACGATATATGTCGGTATTCCGTTTGCTCTGATAAGAACAACATCCTTATCGTTGCCGAATTCCGATGCTTTAAACCAAAGAGCACCGTCCTGCTCGTAAGTAACGCCGAGCTCCTTGAATTTTTCTATAATTTCTTTTACAGAGCCGTCTGCGTGAAGAGTGCTCTCCTTAAACCATCTGTCATATTTAATACGGTATGAAAGAAGGTCTCTTTCAAGCCCTGCAATATTTTTCGGAAGAGCAAAATCAACAAGCGCTTTTCTTCTGTCCTCTGATGAGGCTTCAACATACTTGTCGCCGTATTCTTCTGCAAAATTTTTAGCGTGCTCTGTGATGTCTGCACCATGATAAGCGTCCTCGGGTATTTCAACGCCGTCTTTGTAAAGCTGAAGATAGCGAACTTCAAGAGAAGTTGCAAATTTTTCTATCTGGTTTCCTGCGTCATTAACATAAAACTCTCTGTTAACTTCATATCCTGCCCATTCAAGAACTGATGAAAGGCAGTCGCCGATTGCGCCGCCTCTTGCGTTACCGATGTGCATAGGGCCTGTCGGGTTTGCTGAAACAAATTCAACAAGTATCTTTTTACCCTTGCCGAAATCGGATTTTCCGTAATCTTCGCCCTTGTTCATAACATCTTTTACAATTTCAGAATAGTATCTGTCTGAAAGATAAAAATTAAGAAATCCTGGTCCTGCTATTTCAACTCTGTCAAAAAGAGTGCCGTCAAGGTAAAGATTATTTTTAATACATTCGGCAATTACTCTCGGCGCTTTTTTGAACGCCTTAGCTCCTGCAAGCGCAACATTTGCGGAAAAATCACCGTTTGCGCTGTTAGCTGGCTTTTCAATATTGAAATCGGGAATAATCTCGCCGGGAAGCTCGCCGTTTGCAACCGCTCTGCCGAGTGCGTCTATTATGCGTGTTCTGAGTTCTTTTTGTGTCTGTTTAACTATCAAAGACATTTTGTGTGTTCTCCTATCAGTTGTTTGTATGTTTAGCCTTAGTAAATTGCATTTTTACAGTGTTGTGTGAGGCAACGGAGCCGTTAAAATCAATATCATATTCAAAATTGAAACAGCCGTTTTCCATATCAGCCTCTATATCTCTGCCGTAAACGCCCATAAGCATATCGCCGAATTCAGTGCCGTAACGGCAAAGATTTCGTTTTGATTTTTCAATAAAAAGACTGCTGTGTCCGTTTCCGAGCCTTGTCATTTCAACACAGCTTTCATCTTTCTGCACCCTTACGGTAACGGTTACGGGCTTGTGCGGCGGCTCCTGTTCTTCCTTGTATCTTATGATGTAGGCGGCGCCGTCATCTCTGAGAGTGCCGTAAGTTGTAAGTTCAAGAACATCTGCCTCTCTGCCGTAGCGCTGTGTGCCCTTTATTTCAAGAAGTATTTTATCCATAAATATCCGCCTCTTGCCATATTCAACATATTTTATCATATAAAAGTAATTAATTCAACAGATAATAATTCAAAAATTTACTGATAAATAATATATTGATTATAATTTTTTAGTGACAAACGGCAAAACAGATGTTATAATACTACATTGTAATAATTAAATAGGCACTTGCGCTCACAGCGCAATAAAATAATACTGTTAAAACAGGAGCGATAAAATGGAACTTACAGAAGCTTACAGACTAATAGAAAAAGGCCTTGAAAACTCTGTCAAGGAGCTCGGTTTTTCAAAAATCAAATCAGCTGATTCAACTTTTGCATATAAGAGCGATAAGGGGCTTTTCAGAGTAAGCCACGACGGGGAAACAAATATACTCTCACTTGAGTGCGCTTATGAGGATAACGGTGAAGAAACTAATTTTGAAACCATTTCAAAAACTCTTTTCGAGCTTGATGTTGTTAATGAGAAGGACTGCCGTTCATGCGCAAACGAAATTTCAGATGAGCTGACTTCTCTTTTCGCTTCAAGAAAAAAGATGGACCTTGAAAAAATCAAGATGCCCAAAGCCGTTTCAAGATCAAAAGCTAAAAACGGCGTTATCAGCTATGATACGGATTCTCTTGCAAACCGTTTCGGTGCGCTTTATCCCGAATATAAGGACGCTATAAAGCAGAACATTTCCGATTACGGCGAATTTTTGCCCGAAACATTCTTTAAGGAAATCGGAACTCCGAAAATTATTGATGTTATTAAAAACGGAACTGAAGCAGAGCAGAAAAAGCTTTTCAAAATGCTTTCAGAAATTTATGAGGACGGCACAAATGAGGTTCAGGATGTTATTGGCGTAACAATTCTCGGCGAAATGAAAAACGACCCGAAAATGATGGCTGTTGCAGATAAATATATGACTGATTATATGGCAGGTCCCGTTCACGAGATTAATAAGATTACCTGCAAAAAGAACAGCTGGACTAAGAAACTCGAAAACCCGCCCGCATTTAAGCCCAGAAAAAAGAAAACAAGTATGCTTCAAAATGCGCTTTCACAGCAGCAGCCCAAATAAGCGCATAAGAGCATATTTGCCGAATATAATTTATACAGAGCTTCAAACCGCCGGATGATTAAAATCATTCGGCGGTATTTTTATTTTCTTAAGGTCGGTAAATTGAATAATATTGTTAAAATATTATCAAACTATTGTAATTTATTACAAAGTTTTACGCAAACCATTGACAAAAAGTTAAACATCTTTATAATAGAAGTCACATTCTTTTTATTTTGTAAAAAAATTCATTTTGAATATTGAAAGAGAGGATATTTTTATGGCACGAGTTTATAATTTCAGTGCAGGTCCGTCAACACTTCCCGTTTCCGTTCTTGAAAAGGCGGGTGCGGAGATTCTTGATTATCACGGTTCAGGCCAGTCAGTAATGGAAATGAGCCACCGCTCAAAGGTTTTTGATGACATTATCAAAGACGCTGAAAAGCTTATGAGAGAGCTTTATAACATTCCTGATAACTATAAGGTTCTTTTCCTTCAGGGCGGCGCTTCCGCTCAGTTCTCAGCTATTCCGCTCAACTTTATGAACGGCAGCGGCAAGGCTGATTATATTATCACAGGTCAGTGGGCTAAAAAAGCTTATCAGGAAGCTCAGAAATACGGCGATGTTAAGGCTGTTGCTTCTTCCGCTGATAAAACTTTCAGCTACATTCCCAAAACAAAGCCTGAGGATTTCAGAGAAGATGCAGACTATGTTTATATCTGTATGAACAACACAATTTACGGCACAAAATATCAGGAGCTTCCTCCGGTAGGTGACAAGGTTCTTATTGCCGATGTTTCTTCCTGCGCTCTTTCAGAGCCTCTTGATATTTCAAAATTCGGCGTTGTTTATTTCGGCGCTCAGAAGAATGTTGCTCCCGCAGGTCTTGTTGTTGTTATCGTTCGCGAAGACCTTCTCGGCAACGCAAGAGACATCTGCCCCGTTATGATGGATTATAAAGTTCAGGCAGACGCTGATTCTCTTTACAACACTCCTCCGTGCTGGACAATTTACATATGCAAGCTTGTTCTTGAGTGGATTAAAGAGGAGTTCGGCTCACTTGAGGCTATGAAGGCTCATAATGAGAAAAAGGCAAAGATTCTTTACGATTTCCTTGACTCAAGCGAAATGTTCAAGGGCACAGTTGTTCCTGAGGACCGTTCACTTATGAATGTTCCTTTCGTTACAGACAGCGATGAACTTAACGCTAAATTCATCAAAGAGGCAACAGAGGCAGGTTTTGTAAACCTTAAAGGTCACAGAACAGTAGGCGGTATGCGTGCTTCTATCTATAATGCAATGCCGATTGAGGGCGTTGAAAAACTCGTTGAGTTTATGAAGAAATTCGAAGAGGAGAATAAATAATGTATAATATTAAAACATTAAATAAGATTTCCCCCGTGGGTCTTTCAAAATTTGATACAACTAAGTATACTTACGGCGACGATATTGAAAATCCCGATGCAATTATGGTTCGTTCAGCCGCAATGCACGATATGGAAATGCCCGAATCACTTCTTGCAATCGCAAGAGCAGGCGCAGGCGTAAACAATATTCCGATTGATAAGTGCGCAGCTCAGGGTATCGTTGTTTTCAATACCCCAGGTGCAAACGCAAACGCTGTTAAAGAGCTTGTAATCTGCGGAATGCTTCTTTCAAGCCGTAAGATTACAAAAGCAATCGAATGGTGCAAAACAATCAAGAATGATGAAAATGTAGGCAAGAGCGTTGAAAAGGGCAAATCAGCATTCGCAGGCCCCGAAATCAAGGGTAAAACACTTGCTGTCATCGGTCTCGGCGCAATCGGCAGACTTGTTGCAAATGCAGCTGTTGCTCTCGGAATGGATGTTGTTGGTTATGACCCGTTCCTTTCAGAAGAAGCAGCTGAAATGCTCGATAAGCATGTTCAGGTAATTAATGACCTTGATAAGATTTTCCCCGTTGCAGATTATATCACTGTTCATGTTCCGCTCACTCCCGATACAAAGGAAATGATTCGTGAAGAGAATATCGCAAAAATGAAGGACAGCGTAAGAGTTATCAACCTTGCAAGAGGCGACCTTGCAAATGTTCCCGATATTATTTCTGCTCTTGAGGAAGGCAGAATGGCTGCTTATGTAACCGACTTCCCGACTGCTGAGCTTATCGGTATGGACGGTGTTATCACTCTTCCTCACCTCGGCGCATCAACTCCCGAAAGTGAAGAAAACTGCGCATCTATGGGCGCTATGGAGCTTATTGATTTCCTTGAAAACGGAAACATCAAAAACTCAGTTAATCTTCCCGCTGTTTCAGCAGACAAGAGCGGCGTTGCAAGAATTACTGTAATTCATATCAACCAGCCTAATATGATTGCTACAATTACAGACACAATCAGTAAAGACGGAGTTAATATTGCAAACTTCCTTGATAAGAACAAGGGAGAATACGCTTACAGCATTATTGATGTTGATTCAGAAGTATCTGAAACTGTTGTTGAGGATATCAAAAAAATCGGCGGCGTAATCAGAGTAAGAGTTATAAAATAACATAAACATTAAAGCGTTCCAGGCTTAATAGGTCTGAAACGCTTTTTTTATTTAATATGATTTTTATTGTTGACAAACCCATATCCCTCTGTTATAATAGCACTAATCTGCTTTAAAGTGATTAGACTTTAAAGCACTAAAGTAAAAAGGAGAGATAAATATGGCGCCGAGAAAAGGCAATATGATGACCGTGCGTGACGACATCAAGGTGCTTGACGCAACCATTAGAGACGGCGGTCTGTGCAACAATTTTGAATTTACCGATGAATTTGTAACAGAACTTTATAAAACTAATGTCAAGAGCGGCGTTGACTATATGGAATTTGGCTATCGTGCTTCCAAAAATCTCTTTGACCCCGAAAAATTCGGCAAGTGGAAATTCTGCTCGGAAGAAGACATCAGAAAAATAGTTGGCGATAATGTTTCGGATATGAAAATCGCCGTTATGGCAGATGTAGGCAGATGCGATTTTAAAACGGACTTTATACCGAAAAAAGATTCTGTTATAGATATGGTGCGTGTTGCGTGCTACATTCATCAGATACCCTCAGCAATTGAAATGATAGAATACTTCCACAATTTAGGATATGAAACAAGCTGTAATATAATGGCTGTCAGTCAGGCAAACAGCGAGCAGATTGACGAGGCGCTTGAAATGCTCGGCAATACAAGCGTTGATGTAATTTACCTTGTTGATTCCTACGGCTCGCTCTATCCCGAAACGGCGGCTATGTACGCTAAAAAATATCTTGAAGCAGGCGAGAAATTCGGCAAATCCATAGGCTTCCACGCTCATAACAACCAGAATTTAGCTTTTGCAAACACAATAGAAGCGCTTTCCTACGGCGTGTCCTATCTTGACGCAACTGCTTCAGGAATGGGCAGGGGAGCGGGCAACTGCGCAATGGAACTTTTGCTCGGTTTCCTCAAAAATCCCAAATATAATCTTTACAGCCTTCTCACTTTTCTTGAAAAATATATTATTCCGCTCAAAGAAAGCGGAGTTGTGTGGGGATATGATATTCAGTATATGCTCACGGGTCAGTTAAACCGTCACCCCCGAGAGGCAATAGCGTTTACTGAGGAAAAACGCACGGATTACTGTGAGTTTTACAAGTCCCTGCTTGACGATAATTTTTAAACTGCAATATAAAAAGGCGTCTTTCGGCAAAAATGCCCCAAGACGCCCTTTTTTGTTTATATTATATTTGACATTTTTATAATAAAACATTACAATAATTATTAAAAATTACAGATATAAACAGGTGATAAAATGAAACCGTCTGAAGATAATTCAATGAAAAATATGCGCTTCGTGCGCAAACTTCCTATTCCGCAGGAGGTAAAAAGTCTTTATCCTCTCAGCGAAAAAGCAGCGGCAATAAAAGCGCAGAGGGATGCGGAAATTGCAAAGGTATTTAAAGGAGAAAGTGAAAAGTTTTTGCTTATAATAGGTCCGTGCTCTGCCGACAGGGAAGAGAGCGTTCTTGATTATGTTAACCGCCTTGCACTTGTTCAAAAAGAAGTTGAGGATAAAATTATAATTATCCCAAGAATTTATACAGGCAAACCGAGAACAACTGGCGCAGGTTATAAGGGCATGATGCACCAGCCTGACCCGGACGGAGTACCCGATATGTATGCAGGAATTATAGCAGTTCGCTCAATTCATTCAAAAGCGATTGAGCAAACTGGCCTTACATCGGCGGACGAAATGCTTTACCCTGCAAATTACAGGTATCTTTCTGATTTGTTATCATATGTAGCTGTCGGCGCAAGAAGCGTTGAAAATCAGGACCACCGCCTTACAGCAAGCGGAATGGATGTTCCCTGTGGAATGAAAAACGCAACAAGCGGCGATTATTCCATTATGCTCAATGCTATTACTGCGGCACAGAGCGGCCATACATTTATTTACAGAGGCTGGGAAGTTGAAACAAAAGGAAACGAACTCGCTCATGCAATCCTCAGAGGCGGTGTGGACAAGCACGGAATATGCCACCCCAACTATCATTATGAGGACCTTATAACCCTTTACAATATGTACGCCGAAAAAGAGATATTTAAAAACCCTGCAGTAATTGTTGATACAAACCATTCAAACAGCGGTAAAAAGTATCTTGAACAGGTTAGAATTGCAAACGAGGTGCTACACTCAATGCGCCACAGTGCAGATATTAAGCGCTTTGTAAAAGGATTTATGATTGAGTCTTATATTGAAGACGGCAGTCAGAAGATAGAGGACGGCGTTTACGGTAAATCAATCACAGACCCTTGTCTCGGCTGGGAAAAATCAAAAGAGCTCATTTATAATATAGCTGACCAGCTTTGATTTACGGCACAATCTGCACAAAAATATTTTTAACAAATTGTGAATAATTACAAAATAACTGTCAACCAAGTTTTTTTGTTGACAGTTATTTTTTTATGTGCTATTATGAGTACAATACACTTTACCGATTAAAAGTGTTAGAGTGATATAACTGTAAAGGAGTAAATACATATGAAGAAAACAGTTAAAAAAATAGTTGCTCTTTGTCTTGCGGCTGTACTAGTAGCATCTTTGTTTGCAGGCTGTTCTGCTCAGAAAGGCAAGTATACAATTGGTATCTGCCAGCTTACTCAGCACGATGCGCTTGACGCTGCAACACAGGGCTTTATGGATACGCTTAAGGAAAAACTCGGCGAAGAAAATGTTGAGTTTAATCTTCAAAACGCAAGTAACGATTCCGCTACCTGCGCAACAATTACAAACCAGTTTGTAGCAGACGGCGTAGACCTTATTATGGCAAACGCAACACCTGCACTCCAGGCGGCAATGGCTTCAACAGGCACTATTCCGATTGTTGCAACATCAATTACGGATTACGGCACTGCTCTTGATATGGATGATTTCTCGGGCACAACAGGCATCAATGTAACAGGTTCTGCAGACCTTGCTCCCCTTGCTGAGCAGGCTTCTATGGTTAAGGAACTTTGCCCGGATGCTAAAACAGTTGGTATTCTCTACTGTTCAGCAGAGCCTAACTCAAAGTATCAGGCAGATGTTGTTAAGCCCGAACTTGAAGCACTCGGTTTTGAAGTTAAGATTTATACCTGCGCTGACTCAAACGATATTGCAAACGCTGCAACTCAGGCTTGCTCAGAGGTTGACGCTATCTATATCCCCACTGATAATACAATCGCAAACGCTGCTTCGGCAGTAGATCAGATTGCGGCTCCTGCAGGTATTCCCGTAATCGCAGGCGAAGAGGGTATATGCGAAGGCTGCGGTGTTGCAACTCTTTCAATCAGCTATTATGACATCGGTGTTAAAGCCGGCGAAATGGCTGCTGAAATCCTTCTCAACGGCGCAGACCCTGCCACAATGGAGATTGAGTACGCAACAGACCTTACTAAGAAGTATGTTCCCGAGCGTGCAAAGGCTCTCGGTATCACAATCCCCGAGGGATACACAGCAATAGAAACAACAGAAGAATAATAAAATCGTTTTGTTAGCAACTTTACTATTTTGTTAGCATTAAAGTCGGTGAGTTTTTACTCGCCGACTTTCTGTGCATAAAGAAAAATTTTCAGAGGAGTAATTTATTATGTCATTTTTATCAGCTTTGCCCGGAGCGGCGGCGCAGGGCATCATCTGGGGCATAATGGCTGTGGGTGTTTACATAACCTATCGTGTTCTTGATGTTGCCGATTTAACAGTTGACGGCTCGCTCGGTACGGGCGGCGCTGTGCTTGTAGCCTGCCTTATGGGCGGTATGAACATTTATCTCGCAATGGTTATTGCAATGCTTGCAGGCTGTCTTGCAGGTTTTGTAACGGGTATTTTGCATACGGTATTCGGAATCCCCGCAATTCTTTCGGGTATTTTAACACAGCTTGCCTTGTATTCTATAAATCTGCGCATACTCGGCAACAAGGCAAACCAAACAATCAGCGTTTTGAATTACGATTTGGTAGTATCACTTCGTTATTTAACAAAATCAATTATTGTCGGTCTTGTAGTTGTATTTATCGTAATTGCAGTGCTCTATTGGTTCTTCGGCACAGAACTCGGCCACTCAATCAGAGCAACGGGCTGTAATCAGGCAATGGCTCGTGCAAACGGTATTAATACTAATGTAAATAAGATTATCGGTCTTGTTATTTCAAACGGACTTGTTGCTCTTGCAGGTGCTCTCCTTGCTCAGTATCAGGGCTTCGCAGATGTAAATATGGGCAGAGGCGCAATCGTTATCGGCCTTGCCGCAGTTATCATCGGCGAGGTGCTTTTCGGCAAGATTTTCAAGAACTTTGCTCTCAGACTTTGCGCTTGCGTAATCGGCGGAATTATTTACTATGTAGTAATCACATTTGTTCTTGATCTCGGTCTCAATGCAAATGACCTCAAACTCTTCTCAGCTATTGTTGTTGCTCTCTTCCTTGGTATTCCGTATTGGAAAAGCAAAATGGCTTCTAAAAAAGTAAAGAGAACGGGAGGTGCCGAAAATGCTTGAAATCAAAGGCGTATATAAAACCTTTAACCCCGGAACGGTTAATGAAAAACACGCGTTAAACGGTATAGACCTTGTTCTCAATGAGGGCGATTTCGTAACGGTTATCGGCGGCAACGGTGCAGGAAAATCAACAATGCTTAATATGATTGCGGGTGTTTACCCCGTAGACTGCGGTTCTATATTGATTGATGGTCAGGATGTTACAAAGCTTCCTGAGTATAAAAGAGCAAAATACCTCGGCAGAGTTTTCCAGGACCCGATGACGGGTACTGCGGCAGATATGCAGATTATTGAAAATCTTGCACTCGCATCCCGCCGCGGAAAATTCAGAACTCTTGCCCCCGGAGTATCTAAGAAGGAAAAAGACGAATACAGAGAACTTCTCAAATCTCTTGATCTCGGTCTTGAATCAAGACTTACTTCTAAAGTAGGACTTTTGTCAGGCGGTCAGCGTCAGGCTATTACTCTTCTTATGGCTACTCTCAAGAAACCGAAAGTATTGCTTCTCGATGAACATACTGCCGCTCTTGACCCGAAAACGGCTCATAAGGTTTTGAAAATCACAACTGATATTGTTGCTGAGCATAACCTCACAACCCTTATGATTACTCATAATATGAAAGACGCCATCGCTATCGGCAACAGACTTATTATGATGAACGAAGGCAAAATCATTTATGATGTTTCGGGAGAAGAAAAGAAAAAGCTCACCACCGCAGACCTTCTTGAAAAATTCAAGATTACAAGCGGCGAGGAGCTTGATAATGACAGAATGATACTTTCTGAATAAAGAAAAATAAACCCGTTCGGCACACTTGCCGAACGGGTTTTGTTATTTAGAAAAAGATAAGATTGATAGATATTTTCCCTATTCACATTAAATAAAAGAGTTAAATATCATCTTTTTTAGCGAATTTTGATTGATTTAGATGCTGTCTCTTATACACATCTCCGAGCCCACGAGACCGAGGCTGATCTCG